>CANSNO010000031.1 GCA_947648385.1 uncultured Clostridia bacterium | reverse complement strand
CTTATATAATGGACTTTGAATCCCAATATAAGTTTTTTGTATAACTGAAGCTAATATGATTATTTTGATATAGAGCATTGGAAAATAAGATATATTTTTTAATGAAATACTTTAAATAATTATTGACAATATATAATTGAAGTGTTATTTTTATTTTATCATAGTAATGGAATTTTGGTGAGCTTTCGTATAAAGACAATATAAAAGGATGGGGTTATTAATTATGGCTAATGCAAATTACTCGGTAGGAAAAAGTATAAAACTGTGGAATAACGGTGCTGCTCAATCGATAACTTTTATTGTTACAGATGACTGCAATTTGAGATGTAAATATTGCTATGTGACACACAAATGTGCAGATAAGAAAATGAGCTTTGAAACTGGCAAGAAAATAGTAGACTATATGCTGACAGCAGATATTCAAAAGGAGGAAGCTGTAATTCTGGACTTCATTGGCGGCGAACCCCTTTTGGAAGCAGAGCTAATTGATAAAATCTGCGATTATTTTAAGATTCGCGCTTTTGAATTGAACCATCCGTGGTATTGGAATTATAGAATTAACATCTGCACAAATGGTGTTAATTACGCAAGTGATGCTGTTCAAAACCTTATCAAAAAGAATTATGGGAAAATTTCGGTTTCTATTAGTATTGATGGAACGAAAGAAAAGCATGATATGCAAAGAGTGTTTCCTGATGGCACTGGTTCGTATGATTCGATAAAGGATAACATAGATCTTTGGCTATCGCAATTTCCCGGATTTACTAAAATGACCTTTGCCAGTGATGATTTACCGCTGTTAAAAGACAGTGTTCTTGAGCTTTGGAACATGGGAATTACGCATGTAGCTTCAAATGTTGTTTTTGAAAATGTCTGGAAAGAAAATGACGATAAAGTTTTAGAGCAGCAATTGATGGCACTGGCTGATTATGTAATTGACAATCACTTGTTTGACAAAGGATATGTATGTACTTTCTTTGACGAAAGTTTAGGCTTTTCATACGAAGGACGCGATTTCTATCAAACTTTTTGTGGAGCGGGTAAAATGTTGGCATTCAGTTCAGATGGTCGAATTTTCCCGTGTATGCGTTATTATGGGCACTCTCTGAACAATCATGATGAATGGGCAATAGGGGACTTGGAACATGGAATAGACATGGAAAAAGTTCGTGCTTTTACATCAGCTGCGGTTAGCGTACAAAGTGATGATGAATGTTTAAACTGTGAAATAGCGTGGCAGTGCCCATTTTGTCAGGGGTTTAATTACGACAGCGCAGACACCCCAACTAATTTTCAAAGGGCAAAATATATTTGTAATATGCACAAGGCGAGGGTGAGAGCGAACAATTATTATTTTGCAAAATTGAAAAACATATACGGAATAACTCGTGAGGTTAGTCGCGCGCCAAAGAAAAGCTTGTATATACCATTGAACGAGGACTACATAACTTATTGTTGTTATGATAATAAATCAGTTGAAAATCGAAGAATCCCTGAGGAAATAATTTCGGAAGCATTAAAATATGCACATCAAAATTTCATGAGACCAGTGTTTGTTCATTCAAAATCGGTACCTAAATTGGATATTCCTGACGAATATAATGGTTATGACATACTTCATATTATGCCGGCTGAGTTCTTTGAACAGGCACAGGAAAAGGGCATTAAAGATATTTTGCCCGTTTATAATGTTTCCAATGTTGACAGGAAAATCGATGGCGTGCCAAACTGCGTTTTGAATATTCAGGAAAACGAATTGGACAAAATGGCTGATGCTGTCATTTCACTATTATCTTTCTCCAATCGAGTTAATTTAAATGTTGTAGGATTGTCGAGAGCATTTGATGAAGTAACCTATACTGAACAATTAGTGGTTGTTAAGGATTATTTGGT
This sequence comes from uncultured Clostridia bacterium, assembly GCA_947648385.1. Lineage (GTDB taxonomy): Bacteria > Bacillota > Clostridia > Oscillospirales > Butyricicoccaceae > RGIG1902. Next base: position 19,078 of record CANSNO010000031.1, on the reverse strand, counting down.
AGAAGAAATGCGAAAAGGCGTTTTCAAAGAACTTAATGTTTTAACGGACATCTGCATGATCCATGAGCATTCTAATTGCCAAGCGGGAGAAAACAGTTTTTATGTAGATTTCGATGGCGATTTATATGCCTGTCCCGCATTTGCAAGTTTGGGAAAAGAATTGAAAATTGGAAATGCTGTAGAGGGAATAACAAGAAAATACAATTCCAATCTTTATAAAATTTCCGGTAGCAGTATATGCAGAGAATGTGACGCGTATCATTGCCAAAACTGTGTGTTTACAAATTACACCAACACAAAAGAGGTTAATGTGTCGCCCTCTTTCCAATGTAGAAAGAGCCATTTGGAAAGAAAAGTATCTATAGATTTACTCAAGGAAATCAAAAAAAATCCTCAGTTCTCAAATTATGTTGAGGGTAAAGAAATTCCTACTTTGGAATATTTGGATCCCATAAAAAGCTTCCTTGACAAATCCGGTGGGATAGTAGGTACATACAAATATAAAGAAAACTGAATGGAGAGTAATATGAATAAGAAATCTTGGGCACTATCCGAAGAAGATATTGCAACTTTATCCTCGTTGATAGAAAAAAAGAAAGCTTTGGCAAATCTTTTGAAAATTTTGGATGACGATAAAGATGTAGTGTTGAAAACCAAAGCAAAGCAAGAATACGAAAAAACAGTATCTGAGTATAATGCATGGTGGAACAATGTAAGTATGCTTTATAATTGTAGAGGTACCGCTCTAAAGGTGAATTTTGATACAGGAGAACTTACCGTTGAAGAATAAATTATAATAGCATTGCTGAAAGAGTATAAGATTTTAGCATAAATAAAATATGTGAGTTGCCGAAGGGTAACTTAACAGTAAATCAAGTAACAGAAACAACTTAAAATCTGTGGCTTATGATAAATGAGTAGAACAAACCTATTTTGGTTGTTTTGCGAATACATAAGAAAGGAGGCATTTGAATGTATAATAGCAAAATAGGCAATAAATCTGCAGATGAGCAAGCTAGGGCATGCCCGTTTGGCTGCAGTGATGGCTGCTACAAGACATGTGAAGCTGGTTGCAAAGGCACCTGCGAAATCTTTAATGGCACTACAGCCGTTGATGATTCCAAGACCGAGTAATGGCCAGAGTAGAGCAATGTTAAATACATTGCTCTACTTCTCCATTTTGCAGATACCAGCATCGAAAAACGATTTTAATATAACTGGAGTTTAGCCGTCATATTGGCCTTTTTAGATTAGAGAGGAGTATCGAAATGAGGAGAAAACGAGTTATTTCTATTTGCTTGCTTTCGCTTGTCGCCTGTTTGTGGGGCTGTGCGCTAGAGACGATTGATAAGGAGCTTGAATACAAGGAGAGCCTCGTAGATTCCTGCGGCCAAGAGGGTAGAGCCTTTTTGAGCCAATTTATGAATTATGACGGCAGTATTGTCTATCTCAAAGGCAATAAACTTTGTTCAGTTAGTGGTGATGTCATCTGCGAAAATGTGCCTGAAGATTTTATGGACTTCTATAACAGCGAGTACAGTTTCTTTGGCTGTAATAGCGATATTTATGAAGGATATCTCTACACCGCGGTATACAATGACGGAGCCTATCTTGTCAAATGGAAGATAGGAGATAGCACGGCCCCTGAGCGTATACCTCTACCTCAGTGGAAGGGAGAGACTTTCAAAAACGAGGGGAAGATAGCCAGCTTCAACAATTTTTCGGTAGACGACAGATATGTTTATCTGATTAGTGTTGTCGGTTTTTCCTATAATCTGCAAATTTTTACTTATGATGGAGAACTGATTGGGGAAATTGAAGGGGTTGAGGATTGCCAACCCGATATGAAGGGCAGCTTTTTTGTTGCCGCGCAGGACAAGGGGCTGATACATAAATATTCGGCCGATACAATGGAGATATCTCAGTCGGCCAAGTGTGATGAACTTGCCAAGTGTATTTGCTTTAATCCGGCGGAAAACAGATTATATGTGCTTACGAGAAATAAACTATGCTTTTATTCTGCCGATGAGCTTAATGTCGAAGAAGTGACATACGCCAGAGGGGACATGATGATAAGTTGCAGTGATGCGCTCATAGAGGATATGGCGACCGACGCTGACGGAAGCCTTTACTGCCTTTCCGAAAGCGACAACATATACAAATATGCTTTGGGGGAAAAAGAGCCGCAGGGCGACTATACTCTGACCCTCACAATGCCATACCAAGACAATTTTATATCTCAGGTCATAAAACTGTATGAAAAGGAGAACTCTGGTCAGAGAGTCAAATACGATTACGAATATAACAGCTTTGCCGCTTTTGTGTCGAGTGGAAAAGAAGAAGTTAATGCCTACTTTGATCGCGCCAATGTCGAGCTCCTCTCTGGCGAAGGTGGGGATATCTATATGAACAGCGACGATTATCCTCACCTGTATGACAGGCTCAGAAGCGATCTGTTTGTCGACCTTTCTGATTATATAGAAAGGGATGGCGTTTTAGAAGAACTGGACAGCGTTGCATTAGAGGCAGTCAAGGTCAATGGACAACTCAAGGCCCTTCCCGTTGTCTCAGACTATTATTACATAGAGATAAACGAAGGGCTGGCGGAGGAAATGAACATAGAGGCCGATTGGGAAAATATGACATGGGGCGAGGCATTCAGGCTGGCCGACAGGTTCGAGGGGACTGAATATGCTCTTTTTGCCGGAGTCATGCCCGAAAACCTCTTGTCTCGATATATTGCCAGCAATTTGACTAACCTGATAGATTACGAAAATAAGACTATCGACCTTGAACAGGATTGGTTCCTGTCGGATATGGAGTTTTTGAAGGGCCATTGGAACTCTAAGAATTTTTTCAGAAGGACGCAGAATACAAGTGGCTCTCCCAATGCCCTTATATGGATTGGCGGAAAGACAGAGGAGAAATATTTATGTGACATTATGTCCACTCTTGTCGGCAGAGCGGATGAAGATGGCTACATAGGGCACATTTATCCGCGCTTTTGCGGCCAAAAGGACGCTAATCGTGTTGTCGGCTCAAAATATATGTTCTCGATAACCGAAAGCTCGGAAAACAAAGAAGAGGCGTGGAACTTTATCCGCTGCCTCATATCCTATGAGGCCATGATAAGACCTACTCGCCCTGATTTTCCTCTCAATATGCAGGCTCGTGAGAAATATTATGATGACGCGGTGATACAATTGGCCTATCAGGATAAAAACGCCAGAAGAAAGGTTGGCACGGAGCTTGAAAGGGTGACGCAGTTGGTAGACAACCTTGTGAATATGACAGACGCCGAGGAGATTTTGTATAATAATCTCTGTGAAGCCATGAATGACAAAGTGTCTTTGAAACAGGCGCTTGAGGAAAGCCGTCAATACTTGTGGCTTTTGATGAATGAGTAGAACAAACCCAATTAGGGTTGTTTTGCAAATACATATGAAAGGAGAAAAAAGATGTATAATAGCAAAATAGGAGACAAACCCGGAGAAAACCAAAACAGAGCATGTCAGTTCTCTTGTGAAACAAGTTGCGGTAAGTCATGCGAAGTTGCTTGCAAAGGCACTTGCGAAATCTTTAATGGATCCACAGCTGTTGATGAGTCCACCATTAAGTAAAATAAAAGGAGGAACAATATGTATAATAGCAAGATAGAAGAAAAATCTGGAGATAGTCAAGCCAGAGCATGTATCTATAATTGTGAGACTAGTTGCTACATGGGATGCGACGACAATTGTGCAGTTTCATGCACAGTAAATTGCGAAATCTTTAATGGAACTACAGCTATTGATCCGAAAGTTGAGTAATTTGCTAGAGTAGAACAACCTAATCAGGTTGTTTTGCGAATACATTTATATGAAAGGAGGCACCTAAATGTATAATAGCAAAATCGGAGACAAGTCCGTAGATAGTCAGGCAAGGGCCTGTGTTTTTTCTTGTGATACAACTTGCTACACGACATGTGAAGGCGGTTGCGAAGGTTCTTGCAAATTTGGCTGCGAAGGTTCTTGCGAAATTTTTAATGGTTCCACAGCTATTGATTCAAAGATTGAGTAGTTAGCCAGAGTAGAGCAATGTGGTTCACACTGCTCTACTTTTCTATAATAAAAGTATATTTTTAAGTCGTTATTATATTGTGCTGAATCGCAAAAGTTACATTCTGCAATGTAGTGTAGGAGATATATTAAAATGCATCATGGCTCTTAACAACAAATCCTGAGAAAAACTTGTATAAAATATATACTGCCATATAAATTACAGATAATCGCGCTAGTATTATTAATCATTTTAGGTGTTGGGGTACGAAATGTTTCGCCACTTATATACGGAACTATTATTGATGCAATTAACGGTGGAGACATGGAACAGCTTTTGTTAACACTGGTAGCATATTTTTCTGTTCAAACACTTGCGTTGTTACTTGGAGCTATAGAAAAAAAACAAGGAGAGATGTTGACATTCAAAATTGAAAACAGAATAAAAAAAGATTGTTTCAGCGTAAGTATTCACGCGAAAAGCATTATGCAAGAGCAAATAAGGGGAGGAGAGGTTCTTTCTAGATTAAATGGGGATGTACCGACTGTCGTATCATTTTATATTGATACCTTCACCAGCATAGGGCAAACAGTCATCAATCTAATCTTTTCAATTTATTTCATCGTCAAAATTTCAATAAGATTATCAACAGTTTCGCTTTTCTATTTGCCTACCGCCTTAATGGTGTCATGGATATCAAGGACAGTTTACAGACGATTGTCAAAAAAACAAAGAGAAATTAACGATAAAGAATTGAGCTTCTTAACAGAGACTTTGGCAAACCGTAGCGGCATAAAGGCTTTGAATGCAGAACCTATTTTTGAAAAAAAGTATTCTAACATTTTTACATTGAAGTTTCTTTTGCTGAAAAAAGCAGTTTATGCTGATAACACAATTAATATTGTATATCATATCATAACATTTATGGCTTCTGCTTATGTAATATATACATCAGGGTTATTAATACAGCAGAAGGCTTTAACATTAGGTGATATGGTAGCTTTTAATACATATTTGCAACTGTTGTACACTTCTGCTGAAAGAATTATGTCGTTTAATATTAATCGGCAAAAAGCATATATTGCAGCTTCGAGAATAGATTACTTGCTATCAATGCAATGCGATTCCGCGAATGAAACAAACAGCAGATGCGGATTAAATGAAAATGAAATTACAGCTACAAATTTGGACTTTGAATATGAGAATGACCATTTGGCTGTTTTGAAAGATTTTAATTTTCATGTCTGTGGAAATGGATTATACGGTTTAGTCGGCAAAAACGGCTCAGGTAAAAGTACATTTGCAAAACTGCTTGTACGCTTTTATGATGTTCAGCAAGGTAGGATAACATTGCTTGGAAAGAGTATACAGGATTATTCAACAGATGCGATTAGGTCTTGCGTAACATATATTCCTAAAGAGGATATTTTTATTAAAGGAACATTATTGGACAATTTTCTTTTGGCTAAGCAGAATGCAACACTTGAAGAAATAATTGATTCTTGCGAGCATGTAGGAATTCACGACTTCATCATGACCTTGCCACAGCAATATGATACTGATATTGGAGAAAACGGAATGGTATTGTCAAGTGGACAAAAGCAATTGATAAGTATTGCCCGTGCGCTTTTGCGTGAAACGAAAGTGTTGGTTTTTGATGAGACAACAGCTAATTTGGATGGACAAGTTGAAAAAAACATCTTATCAACGCTACTTTCAATAAAGGATAATCACATAATTATCCTTATCAGCCATAGATTATCTACAGTTTCGGCATGTGATAAAGTCTTTGTATTGGATGAAGGAAAAATCATTGAAGAAGGATCCCCTGATGACCTTAAGGCTAATTCTGAATTATTCAATTCACTATTTGTTACTAATAGTCGAGGGGCTAACTTAGCGGTTTAAAACATTATTTTAGTTGATGTTATAACTGCACAAATGGAGTAATTATGAAGAAAAAAATTAGCGTTTTTCTGTTGCCGTCTGTTATAGGTCTGGCCATATTCTATCTTGTCCCCTTTGTTATCAGCTTCCGATATATCTTTGGCAAGGGAGTGGGCAGGTTTGATTTTGCTGCCCTTTATAATTTCAAAGATCTGCTGTCTAATTCGGCTTTCAGACTGGCTCTGAAAAACACGGCCATATTCTCTTGTGTCGCCGTGCCTCTGCTGGTCTTTTTGGCCCTTATGCTGTCTCTCAGGTTCAGTGAGAGCAAGCTTCTTGAAAAGACTATCCTCCTGCCCATGGTGACCCCTGTAGCTTCGGCTCTTTTGGGGTGGAGCGTCCTATTTCGCTCGGGAGGGATCTTGGGCTACTTTTTGAACACGGATGCCAATTTTCTTGACGAGCCTTACGCCCGCTGGGTGATTATTTTTATATTCATCACCAAAAACCTCGGTTACATGACCATTATTTTTGCTGGGGCAATAAACGGCATACCAAAGGAGATACAGGAAGCCTTTGCCCTCGAAACACCGTCGAGGTTCAAATACCTCAAACATATAGTCATACCCATGATATACCCCGTTATCTTTTTTGTCGTCATTTTTTCACTGGTCAATAGCTTTCAGATGTTCAGAGAGATATACAGCCTTTACGGCAGTATGCCGCCCTCTGGCCTGTATATGTTGCAAAGCTTTATGAACAACAATTTCCTCAAGCTTAATTACAATAGGCTCTGCACGGCATCCTTTATCGTCACGGCATTTATCGCCCTTATGTCCTCGGTTTATCTGTACTTTCAGGCCAAGGATCAAAGGAGGTAGGTTATGACGAAAAGATTGTGCTTCAGACTTATAGCCCTTTTATGTTTGTTGCCATTCGGGCTTATGGTGCTGTCCTCATTTGAAAACCCGTCGGGCGGCTGGGGAGTGGAACAGTATTGGTTACTTCTGAAAACGCCGAGGTTTTTCACGGCCTTTTGGAACTCTTTTATTTACACCCTTGTCATCATCGCTTTTAATATCCCTGTTAGCCTTATGGCGGCCTATGCTTTCAGTAGGTTCAATTTCAAGGGAAAGTGGCCCCTTTTCAGCCTTTTTATAATAATAATGCTTTTGCCCTTTCAGGCGACAATGGTACCACAGTACCTTATACTCAAAGGCATAAATGTGATAGGCTCTCCTCTGGCGGTTATCCTGCCCAATATATTTTCTACCTTCAGCGTCTTTCTTATGGCTCAGTATATGAGTACCTTTGATAGGCGCCTGTATGAAGCGGCGGCATTGGACGGCCTGAGCGACTGGCAAATGTTGGCCAGAATCACTGTCCCCGTTTGCAGACCCATTATTATATCCACGGCCCTGCTGGCCTTTGTCAACTACTGGTCACTTATTGAACAACCATCACTATTTCTCGATAGACAAAAGCTTATGCCTCTTTCGGTCAGATTGACAAGCGCCGACTTTGCCGCCTTTTCAGGGGCCGCAGGGGTCGTGTTCAGCATATTGCCCCTTATTCTGTTTTTGTATAACAAAGATGAGATTCAGATGGGCATCAGCAATCTCTCTCATGGCGGCGACGGCGGCAAAACCAAAGGAGGACTTAGAGGTCAGAAAAGGGTATTGACGACATTCGCCATTGCTATGATTGTTGCTACATTGGTATCGCAGAAGATAGACGGTTACCTGCTTACCGAGGTCACAGTCTATCCCTGCAACCGCACGGCACCAGTGCTGAATGAATATACGCTTGTTTTGCCCGAAAGCTGTGTGGCCGACGGCATGATCTACACTGTGACCACCGACACATATGATAATATCTCCATTCAGGTGGAGGATAGAAGGGCCGAGATCGCCGACAGGCAAAAGGGCTATGTGGCCCTCAATAATTATCTGCCGGGGGACGCCCTCGTGGTGTGCCACCGCAGCCGTGATATTGCCTCGGGTGACAGGATCAGAATAGTGGGTGAAGCCTTTGAAAAATAAAAAGATACTCCTGTGTACCATGGTGGCGCTAAATATCATATGCCTTGCTTTGATAGGATATTGTGTGTACAGGTTGTCGACCATCACTCCAAGAATAGAGATATACGGTTCTAAAGCTGAGGTGACGGCGGCGCTTATGAGCTATGTCCCGGCTTTGAATGGCGAAGCTGTAGTCATTTATAGGGATGACATGAACAGCCTCTTCGTGAAGGAAATATGCGATGTTCTCGACGGGTCGGAGGTCGAGGGTTATAACTTAAATGATCTGTCTCAGACCCACAGGTTGGCAAGGTATTTTATAAGCCTCTATACCTTTGCCTTGATGGCCTTTGCCTTTATTGCTCTTGCGGCTTATCTTGCCAGAGACTTCAAACTTGCCGTCACGCGGACAAAAAGACGGCTTGAGGACAAATACCTTGCTGAGTTGATTAGAGACAAAATGTATGGCCGCTTGGTCCTCAAATGGCTTGTCATAATAGTTCTGATGGCCTTGCTAGCGGTTGGTATAGCCAAATTCCAATTTATACACACCTCTTCGCGTATCGATTTGCCGGCAGGGCAGGCGGCTGAGTTTTTGAAGGCAGTGTGTGTGTCAAAATTGCTTTGTATGCTTGGAACAGTTCTGCTGGCCGCCACCGAACTTGTAATGCTGACCTTAAAGGGAGGAAAAGACAGATGTCGGGAATCAGAGCGATAAATCTGAACAAGATTTATTCTAACGGTGTTCAGGCCGTGAAAGACTTTAATATCGAAATAGCCGACGGACAATTTATTGCCCTTGTCGGCCCCTCGGGATGCGGCAAATCGACATTTCTTCGCATGATAGCTGGACTTGAAAGCATAACCGAAGGCGAGCTTTTTATCGGAGACAGGAAGGTTAACGACATCGGCCCCAGCGAAAGAAATATCGCCATGGTGTTTCAAAACCATGCCCTTTATCCCACCATGACAGTCTATGACAACATGGCCCTTGGGCTGGAAATGCAGAAGGTGCCCAAGAAGATTATCCGTGAAAAGATTTACAATGTGGCAGAAATGCTTGGCATAATCGACCTGCTTGACCGCAAGCCGGGGCAGATGTCGGGAGGCCAGTGCCAAAGGGCGGCCATCGGCAGGGCTATTGTGAAGGAGCCGGAGGCCTTTTTGCTGGATGAACCGCTGTCCAATCTGGACGCGGCCCTTAGAGATCAGATGAGACTGGAGCTGATAAATCTCCACAAAAAGCTCGGTACGACCTTTATTTATGTCACCCATGATCAGGTGGAGGCCATGACCATGGCTGACCAGATTGTAGTTATGGATAAGGGGGTCATCATGCAGCGAGGGGCGCCTATGGATGTGTACGCCCATCCGCATAATAAGTTTACGGCTGGTTTTATAGGCACGCCGCAGATAAACTTCCTGCCTTGCGTGATAGAATGCCACGCTGGCAGTTATGAGGCAAAAATTGCTGATTTTACATTGCCCTTCGACGGTAACCAGTATGACATGGCCGCCCTGACAAAAGCGGCCGAAAACGGTCTACCCCTGACCCTAGGCATCAGGCCCGAGCATATGTCGATAACCCCAAAGGGGATAGAAGCCGCGGTAGAATATGTCGAACTGACCGGCGGCGAAGCCTATCTGCATCTCAATGTGAGCGGCATGCAAATAGTCGTCAAAGCTCCGGCAAAAGAATATCCCCAGCATGTGTGCATAGCGCTGGAAATAAACAAAATATATCTCTTCGATACAGAGTCTGGCCAGTCGTTTGAGAGGGGATAAGCGAGGTGAAAGAGTTGTCGTTGTTGACATGATTTTAGGTGATAAATATACAGATATCACTGTTGATAAAAGCTCATAATAATTAAAACAGACTGGAATAAAAAGGGGATTACTATGACAAAACGATTCGTTTCATTAATATTGGCAGTTGTGATGCTGTTTGGAGAAGCATCTCCTATTTTTGCAGAAACTATACCAACGGAGCAAAAGATAACTGATGTTATTGAAACAGAGATTGCGGCAGAGCCGGAAAATATGAAAGATGTATCTTCCTTGCCCACCGCTCACGAGGAAGCCGGCCTTACAAAAGAAGAATATGATGTGGCAGTTGAGCTGCATGGAAGCGCCAAAATATTCGGCAGAGAGCTTTCGGTTTTGAGGCGCGAAGGCGTCGAGTATGGCTTCGCAGAAGAAAAAATAGCTGAATTAAAGCAGCTTATCTGTGCCGGATATTCATATCATCAGGCCGTTACAGCTCTTGCCGCCGGACAGAATTTGGGGCTGTCTGTTGAATATCTTTGTGAGAAAAAGATTGAGGAACTGACAGAAGAGGAAGAGCCTGAGATAAATGCGGTTACATACGGCGAGAATGATGTAGACTATACAGAACTTGCTATAAAATTGGGGCTTCCTGAATCTGTTGTTATGGGAAATATAGGGTCAGACGATGAGATCGCCCAGAACACCATAAATGCAGTACAGCAGGATATGGAGGAAATATTCCATCCTGCTTATGAGGTGGAAAACGCTGCCGATGAAGATGGCGTTGCAGAACCTTATGCAGTTTCAAAGGGAACAGCCTACCGTCCTGAGTTGGCTATACCCGACCCTTATGATTACAAGAATTACGGTAATTTAGATATCAACCTTTCGAGCGGTAGCTATATGTATACCGAGACAGACCTTTCAATTCCCGGCATAAACGGCTTGGACTTTAAGTTCAACCGTATATTTGATTCAGCTTTTGCATATAACGCTACTCCGTATATAGATATAACTACAAACAGTACATACCTCAGGGCATATACCATAAGAGTTACCATTGCCGGAGGAACAATAGTAGATACAGGAGAGTATATTACAAATCTGTCGAGATATAAAGTGGTGGACAGTGATATGCAGGCTGTTATATCCTCTGACGGGACAAGGTTTAGAACACAAGATTATAAGAAAGCTATCACAAGATATCGTGAGTTGCAGGCCATGACATGTGAAACTACATATGCGGTTGTAACGCCATCTGGGGAGCGTGTGGGCATGTGTTTTGACCCCGTCGTAGAAACTACGGGAAATTATGGATATGCATATGAAAATAAGACAGAACCATACGATTATCTGCTCAATGAAAACGGTCTGGGCCATGGCTGGAGATTGGGCTTCTCCGCTATGGAATATTATCTTACTGATGACCACGATGATTGGAATGTTAGGCTTATTCTTTCTGATGGAAGGGTATATAATATTCAACCCGGCTCAAGTAATGTTACCGGACTCAATGACCTTACTTTTAACTGGAGCGACCGAAGCTATCCGGGAGCTGTCTATTCTTTGAAGTATGCCGATGGCAAGACCGAGTATTTTGACAGCAACGGTAGAAATATAGCCATAGTAGACCGTTTTGGAAACGCCATAACGCTGGATTATACCGTGACAAGTGGCCGTGTGACCGCAATAAACATTACCGACACAGTGGGAAATAATATTGTGTATCAGGAGGCGGAAGTTGAAAATCCGGATGAGAATGGAGAGGGGTGTGTTGACGATGTTTATATTTATTACACAAAAAAACATACTTTAAGTCTTAATGGGGATATAGTACGCTCGTATTATTCGTATGATTGGGTTGAAAAAAATCAAAATATTAGGACTTTAGAAGGCGTGGAAAATTCGGAACATGAATGGACAGAAACTCCGGGAAGTTATAGCAAAGTCAACTTCAGTTGCCTGACGACAGCTGCAAGCTCAATAGATGGAACTATATACCATGCGAGATTTGGTGTAATATATTCTACTGGTTTACGATTGCATTTTTCAGGTAAAGGCGGAAGCAAGCCGAAAGACCTTTTTGCATATTGCGGCTATATTGATAAAAGGTCAGTCCAATATGTAGAGTATGAGAATAGAGAAGAAGACGAAAGAGAAGAACGAATATACTTTAATATAGGGGATAGTACGGGTTACTATAATTTACCATCGGAAGATACATATTATATATCTACTGAGGAGCATTTTCGTTTTATATGGAATCCAGTGAAACAAATGTTCAGTGCCATGATAGGTCGGCGTGTCGAACATAAGTTTAACTATGAGCACGAGCTTGTTTCTCAAACTACATATCTGTATGAGCCGAGGCAAGACGATACTTTTGTGGATTTTCCCAAAGAACTTGGAAAGCTCAGTGAAACAGCATACGCATATACCACAAAGCATCTCCCCTCCCATGTTACGACAAAACTTTTTGAGCCGGGCAATACAAATAGCTATATGTCACAGGTATACAATTACACCTATGACGCCAAAGGAAATGTTTTGACCGAAACACAGCCCAACGGTTTGGTGACAGAGTACAAATATGACAGTCTTTATAATATTCTGACGAGCACAAAATCCACTGCCGATGATATCATCATAACCAAGCAAAATACACTCACAGCGGATAAAAAGTCGATTGCCGAAAGTAAGGTGCTTGAAAACGGCCAGACAGTGAGCCGCGAGAGCTTCTTGTATGATACTCAAGGAAGAGTTACCAGATACAGAGATTATCTGTCGGAGGATGACTATGCCGACCTCTACTATTTTTATAATGGAGGGGCGCAGGCGGAAGAGGTGTGCTCCGCTCATATAAAAGACGCTGATGGGAATCTCATACAATCAAATGGAACAGGTAATGCCGCCGGCATAACTGATTTCGCCTATAAAACAGAAGCTGAGTATAACATTTTAGGTCTGCCCGTAAAGATTGTCGATGAGAATGGCAACACGACCCTTTATGAATATGACAATATCGGCAGGTTGACCAAAGTGACATACCCCGACAGTACAACAGAGTCATATGTATATTCCACTAAAGCAGGGACAGTAATATATACTAATGCTGAAGGTAATAAGGTAAAATACCAATATGACAATTTTGGCCGCCTGATAGAAGTGTTTGATATGACGGGGCAGGAAGCTATTGTCAACTATAGGTATGACAATATGAACAGGTTGATATTCGAGACTGTCCACAGCAAAGATGACACTCAGGACATTTCGACATATTACTATTACGACAACGCTGACCGCCTTATTGAGAAGGGTATCAGGGCGGCTGACGGTACGGATATTCCCATGGAGAAGTATACATACCGCGCTGATTTGGGTAAAACGGTAAAGACAATAATCGGTTCGGGAGACGCACCGACGAGAACCGAAGTGACGTATACCGATAAAATGGGCAATGTCATATCCTCCGGAGCCGTACTGAACGGCGAGGAGATAACGGATGCCTTCAAGTATGACAAGCTAAACCGTCAGACGGAATATCTGTCCGCCTATTCCAAGTCCCTCAATCAGAGCTTTACCGAAAAGTACACCTATGACGCTATGGGCAATAGGATTACGACCACAGACGCCTTTGATACCGAAAGCAACGAGTATGATTACAACGGCAATCTGCTCAAAACGACCCATTCGGATGGCGGTAAGACAGAGTATACCTATGACTCTCTTGGGCGTCTCCTGGCCCAAAAGGCATACATGACAGCCGATACAGCCGTGTGGAACAAGTATTATTATGACGGCGCCGGCAATTTGCTACGTGCCTTGACAAGCAAGGACACCGCGTCTGCCAATGGCACACCCGCGTCATTTGACGAGACATCATATGTATATGATAATATGAACAGGGCCATATCCTCGTATGTGGATATGGGCGGCGGCCAGAGCATAGTGACGGCTATCGAGTACGATGACATGGGCAGAACGAAGAAAACCACGGCCGGCCGTCTGCAAACGGGAGATATTCTTGATGGCCCTCTGAGCGTCACAAGCTATGAATATGATATCTATGGACATCTTATATCCGAGACCGACCCTCTGGGGATGGCCGAGACATATGATTATGATATAAATGGCAATCCCCTGTCTTATACTGACAGAAACGGGGTTGAAAGCCATTACAGTTACGACAGCTACGGCTATCTGTCTCAGGCAACGGTCGGAACAGGAAACAACACCATAACAAAAGATTACATCTACGCTCTAAACGGGAGCCTGTTAGAGGTGTCTGAAGACAGCAATACGATATCTTACAGCTATGACGCCCTTGGAAGGCTCACAGATGAGTTCGATTATAGTTACAACAAGCATTATGAGTATAACAAGGGCAACCTGTGCACAAAAATGACCCTCAGTGACGCGGACGGAGAACTGTTTTCTTATACCCGCACATATGACATAGGCGGCAGGCTGTCGTCGGTCAGCGGCGGCGGAGCATCGGCTTCGTATACATATGATAATGTTGGCCGCCCCCTTACTTCCTCGGCGGATAACGGCGTTGAAAACATCCTGCAATATGATTTGAACGGCCATGTGACACAGGCGGGTAACTCGCTGAACGGAGCAGCGTTCCAGACCCAGAACTACACATACGATATGTCGGGCAGGCAAAGCTCTTTTGAAAGCAACACTGGTCGACAGGTATCTTATGCATATGACGGAGCCGGCAGGATGACGAATGAGAACTCGACAGCCGATTCCCGCGCCTATGGATATGATAGCAGGAGCAATCGAGTTACGCTTGGAAAAGGTCAGGAACAGCTGGGATATACCTATAATCTTGCTGATGGCCTTGTTTCCGGAGGAAATATAGATTATACTTATGACAACAACGGAAGTATGACGACCAAAACCAGAGGGACAGAAGGCGTTGTCAGCTATACATATGACGCCCTTGGCAGACAGACACAGGTGGACAAAACCGGCATGACGGCCGATTATACCTACTATCCCGACGGCATGAGGAAGAGCAAGACAGTCAACGGCGAGGAGACCCTTTATATCTGGGACGGAAACAGGCTTCTGGCCGAGGTGACCGCCGGCGGAACCACATATTATCTGTGGGGTCTGCGTCTTGTGGCAGGGATAAAGGGTAATGATACGGAGTATTACCACCACGACGGCCATGGCAATGTAACAGCCGTCACCGATGAGAACGGCAATACAATGAAGACCTATGAATACGACGCCTTTGGAGTGGAGCTCAACGAGGATGCCGGAGACGCCAATCCCTTCCGCTACTGCGGCGCGTATTACGACAAGGAGACAGGCCTGTATTACCTGATAAACAGGTATTACGACCCCACTCTTGGCCGATTCACCCAGCGCGACCCCGCGAAAGACGGAGGCAACTGGTATATTTATTGCTACAATGACCCCGTTCAATATAAAGATTTGACGGGGATGATAGCTGTTGGTGATGATAAATTTAGTGATGAAATTCAGATTATTTTAAATGGAACAAATAAAAATGGCAGTGGAGGATTGACACTGGCTTGGGAATTGGCATACGCACGCAATGATGATGCGGCCATGAAGCGTATCGCAAATGAAGCACAAGAGATAAGAAAATTTAGCGTTACAAATATTAACAGAATAGTCCCGCTGTTAAATACTACGGGCGCTTATGGGGCAGGACACACTGCGACCTTACTCATAAATGAGAATGAGCAAGGATTGTTGCTGAGTTACTGGTCTGAAAATAATACCCCAGCTGGTCCGGGAGAAATGCGTATAGCCGCGCTTTCTTCAAAAGAATGGCAAGCAGTTCTCTATGGAACGAAAGCAAAAGTTGATGACGATATAAAAGATAAAGTATACTTTGCTGCAAGCAATGGAACTGAACGAACTGAAACATATAATGGGAGTTTTCTTTTGTATATTTCGAATGATGATGGATACAATGCATTGAAAAAGGTGGCTGAATTATACAATGCTCCTGGTAAGTATAATGTGACAACGCATAATTGCGACCATCAAACAGCGTCTATAATGTTGGCTGCCAATCAGTTCTATGATAAACATATATTGCCTAATGATTCATTTTTGTATACCAGAATGTATTACACTAACTATAGCAGATGGTTGTTAAGCCAAATGCGATGAAAATGTAAGGTGGAATATGAAAAAAGTATTGCTTATCACATTGCTTATAGGTCTTTGTGTGTTTGTGGTACATGAGATGTTTTTTTCTGATATTCCAGATGGCGCACTCTCTGGTAAAATTCAGGTACGCAATCCGTGGGAAAATGATTTCGCCAAAATAAAAGAATCATATGCGTTTATTGATGCTGAAACGGCAGAGATCATTCCGTCAGGAATACCCCATACTTTACTTTGTTTTATGGGCAATGGCTCCAAAGTTCTTATAAATATAGATAATGATGCCGTTTTGTATGATATGGAGACAAAGGAAGCTATTTCGGTATATACACCAGACGAGGCAGAGGGTAGTATTATCGATTGGGAGTATTCATATGTTGACGAGCAACATTTCAGCATAGCTCAGTGGAGTAAGTTGATTTTGGTGGACATTGAAACCGGAGAAAAAAGAGTGATTGCCGAAGATGTAGGGAGTGCCGTTCATTCATGGGCCAATGACGGAAAGACAGTTTACTATTCTTCTGAAGGTGAAATCGTTAAGCTCAATGTGGAAACAGGACAAAAGACATATATGTTTAAAGGGTCTCATCCACAAGTTTCAAAAGATGGAGAGTTGATCGCATATTATCCGGATAGGCCTAATCAAGTGATTGTGCAAGAACTCAACGGAGAAAATCGGTGGAAATACAGGGCCCCGGTAATGGATTTTTGCTTTTCACCAGACGGAAAATACCTTGCATGTTTTCAGTGGTGGCGAGGTTGGGGACTTTATTTTGGCGGGACTTTAAAGATTGCGGATTATAAGACTGGGCGCACTAAAACTGTGATACCTAAATTTAATGCCGGGCAATGTTATGATATAGATTGGGTGGAATAAAACACATAGGCGGCCGACTGTTGGGAGTCAGCGGCGGCGGAGTTTCGGCTTCATAAAGAGTGCTTTCTGGGGAAATTGGCATTTATGCCTTATAAGTTTCCAATTAAGACAACCGGCAGTCCCCACATATTATGTGGGGACTGTCAGGGATAAAGGACAATGATACCGAGTATTACCACCACGATGGCCATGGCAATGTAACAGCCATCACCGATGAGAACGGGGCCGTTTTGAAAAGCTATGAATACGACGCCTTTGGAGTGGAACTCAACGAGGACGCTTCAGACGGCAATCCCTTCCGCTATTGCGGCGCGTATTACGATAAAGATACCGGCCTGTATTATCTGATAAACAGGTATTACGACCCGACCCTTGGCCGATTCACCCAGCGCGATCCCGCCAAAGATGGCGCCAACTGGTATATTTATTGCTACAATAATCCCATTGCATTCGTCGATAGTAACGGATTATATGCCGTTGGAGATGAGTATCTTCCGTATGAAATACAACTGATAATAAATGGCAATGATAGGCGAACCGGTGGCTTGACAGCGGCGTGGAATATTGCTAAAGCCAACAACGATGAAGGCGCTATGGCACAAATAGCTAAGACAGCTAATAGTCTCCGCGGATTTGATGTCAGCACGATTAATCGTATTAGGGTTATGCTAAATGAAGAATCTGCTGTAGGAGCAGGACATACAGCTACATTGTTATTAAATGAATCAAACGAGGGAATACTTTTAAGTTTCTACCCATATCCAGATAACAAGATTCATACGAATCCAGGAGAAATGCGAATAGCGTGTATAAGCGGAGACATTGGATGGAAAATCCCTGATGATTCTAAACCTTATCAAGAAATCTCTCTTGTTACCAGTATGGGCCAGAACCTGAAAGAAAAATATTTTTATAATGTGGAGGTTCCAATAAATGATCATATGAGTGGCCGCAATGGTCTTAATGTTATGTCACAAAAATTTGCTAATCCAGGCATTTACGATTTAGTAACTAATAATTGCGATCATCAAACGCAGGATATTTTTGAAGCAACAGGAAAGCATTATGACAAACATGTTAAGCCCAGAAGTTCTGTAATGTTTACTGAAATCTATCATTCTGATTATCAAAAGTGGCTGCAATTGCAAACAATTGCATATTATTAATTCGATTTTTATGACAAAGTGAGTTTATCACAAAAATGCAATATGAAGAAAATAGATAAGTTTCTTGTAGCGATGGCTCTAATGATAATAGCCATACCTTTAAGTAAGGTTGCATGGAGAGTTTATTGTGAAATTAAGCCTTTAAACACTGATCATCTTTCCGGCAAGTTGCTTTATTCAGATCCTCGAGCAAATGGAGAAACCCTGCTACCTGATGCCGATCATCTGATTGTGGATTTAAAAGATATGACTCGTACTCCAGTAAAACTCGTATGGGAAAACGCCATTTTTTTCGGCTCGTCATCAAAAATACTCGTATTAAATTGTTCTGAAGGCGGATGTGTTGAATTAGTCGACGCTAATGCCGGTAGTTGTGAAACAGTTTATGAGTTTAATGATGAAACATCATATAATGATTTGTCATATATGAAAATCACATATGTGGATGAAAACCATTTCAGCATTGGAAGAGAATTTGAAAAAACTATTATTTTAGTGGATATAGACACTAAAGAATGCACATTGGTTGCCGAAGATGTATATCCAGAACATTCATGGTATAACGGGGAAATAATATATTATTCTCGTGAAGGCGAAATATTTTCCTTAAACATTGAAACGGGTGAAGAAAAATACATCTGCGGCGGCCTTTGCCCAGATGTCTCTGCCGATGGTAAAAGACTTGCATACAGCTCGGGAGATTTGTGCGTACGGGATTTGGAAACGGACGAAGTGTGGCGTTACGGGCATCGATCTTATGATTTTTGTATTTCTCCAGATGGCGAGTATGTGGCTTTGTTGGAAGAATGGCGAGGGTTTGGAATAAAGAAGTGTCAAACCCTTAGAGTTTGGGGTTATAAGGAGCGTTCGACTTATAAAGTGGAGCCTATTTTCTCTGGACTTTGGGATATGGATTGGGTGGAATAGTGCTGTCAATTTGGAATGCGCTCCACCCATAAAGAACAGTTTTGAAAAATAACTGAGTTTTTCAATGGTTTAACACCAAGGCTTTTTGTTCGCCGTGTCACAAAGAAGAAATCGAAGCCAAGATGACTGACAGGCCCCACATAATATGTGGGGCCTGTCAGGGATAAAGGGAAAAGGTACGGAGTATTACCACCACGACGGCCATGGCAATGTAACAGCCGTCACCGATGAGAACG
>CANSNO010000030.1 GCA_947648385.1 uncultured Clostridia bacterium | reverse complement strand
TCTGTTTAAAGAATTGTTTAACTGTTTTTAAAATTTTTTGAGAAGAAGCACACTGACATGCTTGGGCTCCACTGAACAAACTCTGGGAAACACTGGTGGAAAGCAGACATTAAATTCTGCCTTATGTTTGCTTTGCAAGCATTTGGGCTACGCCCTTCCGTGCTTTCGCACGGGCTGCACTATTGACGGCTTCGCAAAAATGCCCTTGCAAGCAAGCATTTTTGCTCATGGTATAATAAAAACAAAACCGAAAAGCTTTTTAAAGTTGTCACCGGTCTTACACGGCAATTTTTTTGAGGAAATCTCATGATTTACGGAAATATACTGGACAATATAAACTATCCCGTCGACGTCAAGGGGCTGAAAGACGATGAGCTGGCCCCTCTGTGCGCCGAGATAAGGGAGTTTCTTATCGAGAGCGTCTCTAAAACAGGCGGCCATCTGGCGTCCAATCTGGGGGTTGTCGAGATAACCGTCGGGATTCACAGGGTGTTTAACTGTCCCGTTGATAATGTTATTTTTGATGTGGGCCATCAGTCTTATGTCCACAAGATTCTGACCGGCAGGAAGGAACGCTTTGATTCTCTGCGCTCCTTCGGCGGCATGAGCGGCTTTCAGCGCCCCTCCGAAAGCCCCTATGACTGTTTTGTTACAGGGCACGCCTCAAACGCTATTTCGGCGGCTCTCGGCATGGCGAGGGCAAGAACCCTTGACGGGCGAAAAAACGACGTCGTATGCGTGATAGGTGACGGCGCTCTGACGGGCGGCATGGCCTATGAGGCGCTGAACGACGCCGGACGCTCGGGCGAAAAGCTTATTGTCGTCTTTAACGACAACGAGATGTCCATAAGCAAAAACGTCGGCGCTATTGCCAACCGCCTTTCGCTCATGCGCTCAAAGCCCAGGTATTTAAAGCTCAAAACCGGCACAAAAAGCTTTTTGTCGCGTTTTAAGCACGGTGAAAAGATAATAACTCTCGTATCTAAAATAAAGACCAAAATAAGACAGGCCATTCTGAAGGAAAGCATTTTTGAAATACTGGGCTTCAGATATTTCGGCCCGGTTGACGGAAACGATATAAAATCGGTCTGCACTCTCCTTGAAGAAGCCAAGTCCTATGACGGCCCGTCGGTCGTTCATTTTAAAACGGTCAAGGGAAAGGGCTATCATCCCTCTGAGGTCAGCCCGTGGGATTATCACGGCGTCGTGCCCTTTGATATGGTTACAGGCAAAAGCGAGGGTGAACATAAAAAAACTTTTTCCGATGTTTTCGGCAATATGATGTGCCGGATGGCCGCCGTAGACGACAGGGTGTGCGCAATAACGGCGGCCATGGAGGACGGAACGGGACTGGGAGATTTTTCGGCAAAATATCCCAGCAGATTCTTTGACGTAGGCATTGCCGAGGGTCATGCCGTCACAATGGCCTCGGGTATGGCGTCACAGGGAATGAAGCCCGTTTTTGCCGTCTATTCCTCCTTCTTGCAAAGAGGCTACGACCAGCTCATACACGACGTGGCCATAGGACACAACCACGTGGTTTTTGCCGTCGACAGAGCCGGGCTTGTCGGCGCCGACGGAGAAACCCATCAGGGAGTGTTTGACGTGCCTTATCTGCTGTCCGTGCCCGGAATAACGGTCATATCCCCGTCTTCCTTTGCCGAGCTTGAGGAAAGCCTGCGTCAAGCGTTATATTATGAAAACGGACCTGTGGCCGTCAGATTTCCCAGAGGAGGAGAACAGAGATACACTCAAAGCCTCATTTCATCCCCTCAGGTGGTTTTGACTCAGGGAAGGGATATAACCCTTGCCGGATACGGAATAATGATAAATCAGCTTTTAGACGCGGCTGAGGAATTAAAAAAAGACGGCATTTCCGCCGAAATAGTCAAGATAAATGTTTTGTCAGGCGGCGACACTTCGGTGATGGAAGCTTCGGTTAGAAAAACAAAGAGGCTTGTTATAGCCGAGGACTGCTGTCAGGGCGGCTGTTACGGCGAAAAGGCCGCGGCCGATTTGATGCAAAAGGGAATACACGCCAAAATATCGCTAATAAATCTCGGAAGGCGGTTTATTCCACACGGTAAAGTTGATGAGCTTTACAAAAGCTGCAACATAGACAGCATTTCTATTGCGGAAAAAGTCAGGGAGTTGATGGGATGAGCGAGAAAAAAAGACTTGACGTCATGCTTGTCGAGCAGGGGTTCGAGCAAAGCCGAGAGCGCGCAAAGGCAACAATCATGTCGGGTATAGTTTATGTAAACGACGTCAAAGCCGACAGCGCCGGACAGACATACCCTGCCGACGCCAAAATAGAGGTTAGGGGCAGCACGCTGAAATATGTCAGTCGCGGCGGACTGAAAATAGAAAAAGCCCTTGATTATTTCAAAATAGATCCAAACGGTAAGATAATTATGGACGTCGGCGCCTCGACCGGCGGCTTTACCGACTGTCTGCTTCAGCGCGGCGCCCAAAAGGTCTATGCCGTAGATGTGGGATACGGCCAGTTGGCATGGAAGGTGAGAACCGACCCGAGGGTCGTCTGTATGGAACGCTGCAATATCAGATATGTCACTCCCGACCGGATAGAGGACAGGCTGGATATGGCCGTCATAGACGTGTCTTTTATATCGCTTAAAAAAGTCCTGCCGGCCGTAAAGGCTCTTTTAAAGGAAACTGGCGAGGTGGCGGCCCTTATCAAGCCCCAGTTTGAAGCCGGGCGTGAAAAGGTGGGCAAAAAGGGAGTTGTCAGAGACCCCGAGGTTCATTTGGAGGTTATAAACGACACCCTTGGTTTTGCCAAAAGTATCGGTTTCGGTGTAAAGGGACTTACCTTTTCACCCATCAGAGGTCCTGAAGGAAATATAGAGTTTCTTGTTTATCTTTCCCTTTCCGAGGATATCGGCGCCGACCCTGAGGCCGTTGTCAGGGAAGCGCACAGTTTGACAATAAAGTAGGTGACGTCATGCCGGCGCAGAACAACAGAGTATTTATATATCCAAACCCCACCAGGGATAATACGGTAAAGGCGCTGCCCGAGATTTTCGACCACCTTTTAGGTTCGGGGTACAAGATATCAATGGAAGACCGTTACAAAGACATATTCGCCGCCGAGTACCCTGTAGTTTCCTTTCTGCCGCTTGACAGCGCCATTGAACAGAGCGATTTTATCCTTGTTGTCGGCGGCGACGGCACGATTTTACATATCGCGCCCGACGCGTCAAGGCTGGACAAACCTGTCGTCGGCATAAACCTTGGCACCATGGGTTTTTTATCGGAGCTTGATATGAGCGACCTTGATCTGCTTGAAAATATACCCAAAAAGAAATATCAGCCTGACAGCCGCATTATGATAGACGTCACAGTTGTTGACGCGCGCGGCAAAGCCGTTTTTCACGGAGTCGGCCTTAACGACGCCGTCGTTATGAAAGGTGATATCGCCAAGATAGCCAAAATGTCGGTCAGCGTAAACGGAAGCAAGGTAATGAGCTTTGCAGGCGACGGAGTCGTCGCCTGCACGCCCACCGGCTCCACCGCTTATTCTCTTTCGGCCGGAGGGCCTATTATCGAGCCGACAAGCAGCTGTCTTGTCGTCACTCCCGTATGTCCACATTCTCTGGGCATAAAATCCTTTGTCGTCTCCTCCGATAGGGAGATAAAGGTGACCGTCCCCACTCAGGAAAACACTATCAAGCTGTCGGTTGACGGCTTTCAAAATCATGACCTGAACGAAGGGGAAAGCATTATCATCAAGCAGGCCGAAAAAAAACTGACGCTTATGAGACTGACCGGCATCGGCTTTTATCAGAGAATAAACCAAAAGCTTTCTATTGAGAGGTTTTAACCATGAAATTAAAAAGACAGGCGGCCATCATGCAGATAATCTCCCAGCAGGATATCAAGACACAGGAGGAGCTTTCTGAAATACTGGCCCGTATGGGATTTGAAACTACACAGGCGACAATTTCAAGAGATATAAAGGAATTAAGGCTTGTAAAGGTCAATTCCATTACAGGCGGATATAAATATTCCGCCCCGGCTCAGAGCGAGGATTCGGGATTTTTACCCCGATTGAGGACGATTTTCAAGGAGTGCGTGCTCAATATCCAGCAGGCGCAGAACCTTGTCGTAATCAACACCATAACCGGCATGGCCAACGCCGCCGCCTTTGCCATAGACCAGCTCAAAATCGAAAATATCATCGGCACTATCGCGGGCGATGACACAATCCTTGTCATTCTGGCCGACAACGGCCACGCCTCCGCCTTTTGCGATACGGCCAGAAAGATGCTGAAATAATATGCTCAGGTCACTTTCAATCGATAATATAGCCGTAATAGAACACGCCGACATAGATTTCGAGGACGGTTTTACCGTCCTTTCGGGAGAAACGGGAGCCGGTAAATCCATAATCATCGATTCGATAAACGCCATTCTCGGCTTCCGCGTAAGCAGGGAGCTGATACGCACAGGCGCCTCCTCGGCTTCGGTTTCGGCCCTTTTTGATTCAGTCGGCGACGCGGCTCTGGAAAAAGCCGCGCAGATGGGATATCCCTCAGAGGATAAAACACTGACAGTCAGCAGACAGATGTATCCCGACGGGAGAAATATATGCCGCGTCAACGGCAAACCGGCCGGGCTTGCCATGCTGAGAGAGCTTTCGGGCATTCTTGTCAACATACACGGCCAGCATGACGGTCAGAACCTCCTTGACGAAAATCTGCACATTGATTATCTCGACGCCTTCGCGGGTCTTGAAAAGGAATTGGCCGATTTCGGGAGTAAATATGACGCCCTGTTGCAGCTCAACCGCAATATCAAATCCCTTTCCATGAGCAACGCCGACAAGGAAAGACGAATTGCCGGGCTGACCGAGGACGTTGCTCAGCTTCAAAAGGCCAACGTCAAAACAGGCGAGTATCAGGAGCTTAAAAACCTGAGAAGCAGCTTAATCCGGTCCCAAAAAGTGGGTACGGCTTTACAGGAGGCTATGCTCCTTATTTCGGGCGATGAGAATACCTCCGGCGCCCTGACCCTTGTTTCGGAGAGCATAAAGGAGCTGGCACAGTGCGGAGGCATTGAGAGCGAGGCGCCCAAGATACTTCCGGCGGCAAAAGAGGTGGAAGCCCTTCTTTCCGACCTTTCGTCCGAACTGTCGTCGAGCTTTTTCAAGCTTGATTTTTCTCCGCAGATTCTGGAGGAGACCGAAAGCCGCCTTGACCTTATTACCGAGCTTTCGGAAAAACACAGGGTAGACGCCGACGAGCTGCCCGGCTTGCTTGCAGAGCTTACATCCGAACTGAATCTTCTGCAAAACAGCGAGGACAATCTGGAGGAATTAAAGGAGCTTTACAAAAAAAAACGCGGCGAGGTTTATGCGCTGGCAACAGGTCTGACCGAAAAACGCCGTGAGGCGGCCGCGAGGATGTCACGGCTTGTCCGTGATGAGCTTGTCCAACTGGATATGCCCTCGGCCAACATGACGGCAGAGATAGAGACACAGGAAAGCCCAAAGGGCGTGCGTTTTACGCGCAAAGGCATAGACACGGTAAGATTCCTGCTGTCGACAAACAGGGGTGAAAGACTGAAGCCGCTTAACAAAGTGGCGTCTGGCGGCGAGCTTTCAAGAATAATGTTGGCTCTTAAAAAGATATTGTCCGCAAACGAGCCGTCGGTCACGGCCATATTTGACGAAATCGATACCGGCGTCAGCGGCAGGGCGGCCAACAAGGTGGGCCAAAAGCTTTACGAGATATCCGAAGGCCGTCAGGTGCTTTGCATCACCCATCTGCCTCAAATAGCCAGTCTGGCCGACCATCATTTCAGGATATCCAAGCATGAAGAGGATGAACGCACCTTCACGGTAATAGAAAATCTAGATGAAAAGGGCCGCATGGAGGAGCTTTCGCGCCTGACGTCGGGTATCAACGTCACCGAAAGCAGTCTTAAAAGCGCCGCCGAAATGCTTGAAATGGGCCGAAAATATAAGAAGTCCTTGACAAAGTAATCCCGTGGCAATATGATATTCTTGATATCTATTAAGGAGAGTTTTTATGACACTGTATGATGAATTAAAGGCCAGAGGCCTTGTGGCTCAGGTGACCGACGAGGAAGAGGTCAGCCATCTTATAAATGAAGGAAAGGCCAAGTTTTACATTGGCTTTGACTGCACTGCCGACAGCCTTACCGCAGGGCATTTTATGGCACTGACATTGATGAAGAGGCTCCAGTCGGCCGGAAATACACCGATAGCCCTTATCGGCGGAGGAACAACGATGATAGGCGATCCTTCGGGCAGAACCGACATGAGAAAGGTGCTGACAAAGGAGGATATCGAACATAACGCCGCCTGCTTCAAGCGCCAGATGGAAAGGTTTATTGAGTTTGGCGACGGCAAGGCCATTATGCTGAACAACGCCGATTGGCTCCTCAAACTCAACTATGTGGAGCTTCTGCGCGAGGTAGGCGCCTGTTTTTCGGTCAACAATATGCTCAGAGCCGAATGCTATAAGCAGCGCATGGAAAGGGGCCTTTCCTTCCTCGAGTTCAACTATATGATCATGCAGTCCTATGACTTTTACTATATGTTCCAGCACTACGGCTGCAATATGCAGTGCGGCGGCAACGACCAGTGGTCCAATATGCTGGGAGGAACAGAGCTTATCCGCAAAAAGCTCGGCAAGGATTCTCACTGCCTGACGATAACCCTTTTGACCGACTCTCAGGGCAACAAGATGGGCAAAACGGCCGGCAACGCCGTGTGGCTCGACCCCGACAAGACCTCGCCCTATGATTTCTATCAGTACTGGCGCAACGTGGGCGACAGCGACGTCATGAACTGCATCCGTATGCTGACCTTTATTCCTCTCGAGCAGATTGACGAGATGGACAAATGGGAGGGAAGCCAGCTCAACAAGGCCAAAGAGATTTTGGCCTATGAGCTGACCAAGCTTGTGCACGGAGAAGAAGAGGCCGAAAAGGCTCAGGAAGCCGGACGCGCCCTCTTTGGCGCCGGAGCCACATCCGACAATATGCCGACAACCGAGCTGACCGAAGCCGATTTCGGAGACGGCCTGACAATTACCGACCTGATGGTGCGTTGCAAGCTTGTGTCCTCCAAGGGCGAAGCGCGCAGGCTTATTGACCAGGGCGGCGTCACGGTCAATGACGTCAAAGTAAGCGGAGCCACGCAGGTATACACCGCGTCCGACGTCAAAAAGGGCGACTTTGTCATCAAAAAAGGCAAAAAGACATTCCACAAGGTCATTTGCAAATAAGATAATATTCCCATCCGATTGCCTGCCGCTTTATATAGGCGGCAGGCAATAAATTATTTTACGGGAGGAAAAGTATGCAGTACAGGATAAATCCGAAGAACGGAGACAGGCTTTCGGCCCTTGGTCTTGGATGTATGCGTTTTACCAGAAAGGGCGGCTTTATCGACCGCGAAAAGGCCGAAAAGGAGATGCTCCGCGCCATTGAGCTCGGCATAAATTATTTTGACACCGCCTATCTCTATCCCGGAAGTGAAACCTGCGTCGGTGCTTTTCTGGCAAAAGGCCACAGGGACAAGGTCAAGCTGGCCACCAAACTGCCCCAGTACCTCGTCAAGAGCTATGAAGACTTTGACAGCTTCTTTTATGAAGAGCTAAAAAGACTTCAGACCGAACGTATCGACTATTATCTCCTGCATATGCTTTCCGACCTGAACTCATGGCTCAGACTGAAAGAATTAGGCGTCGAAAAATGGATAGCCGACAAAAAAGCGTCGGGTGAAATAATCAATATCGGCTTTTCATACCACGGCAGCTCAACAGGTTTTACTGCCATTATAGACGCCTATGATTTTGACTTCTGCCAGATGCAGTTCAACTATTTTGACCTTCACGGTCAGGCAGGGGAAAGAGGGCTTAAATACGCCGCCTCAAAGGGTCTGCCCGTAATTATTATGGAGCCTCTGCGCGGAGGCAGGCTGGTAAACGGCCTGCCGAAAAAGGCGAGGGATTTCTGGAACGAACAGTCGCCCAAAAGGTCGCCCACCGAATGGGGCCTGCGCTGGATATGGAATTATCCCGAAGCGACCGTGGTTCTTTCGGGCATGAACTCCTTTGAACAGCTTGAGGAAAACTCCCGTGTCGCCTCCGACGCGCTGCCTCTGGCCATGGAAAGCGGTCAGCTGGCCCTTTATGATACGGCAAGGGAGATAATAAAGGAAAACATGGCCGTGGCCTGCACCGGCTGCTCATATTGTATGCCATGTCCGGCCGGAGTCGATATTCCAGCCTGCTTCAACGCCATGAATGTCCGCCGCTCCGACGGATGGTTCAACGGTCTGAGAGAATATATCATGTGCACCACTTTGAAGAACAAACCGGCCAACGCATCTGTCTGCGTAAAATGCGGCCGCTGTGAAACCCATTGCCCTCAGGGAATAGAGATAAGAAAAGAGCTCGAGGGCGTAGTCAGGGATTTGGAAGGCCCGGCCTATAAAACCGCGGCGGCCTTTATAAAAAAGTTCGGAAAGTTTTAGCGCCGCGGCAGTTGAAAGCACGGGGGCAGATAGTGTATAATTATAAGGCTATACGGAGTTTGGGGAGATAGATATGAAAAAGCTTCTTTTTACCTTTCTGCTGCTGACGGCCTCTTTCTTTTGTTTATGCCGTCCGGCGGAGGCGGCCGCGATGGATCCTTATGTCAAAGTCGGACTGGCCTATGGCAACAACGCCCTTCCGGCCGCGAAGCTCATGAATGTATCGGGAATGACCGAGGGCTTCTCTTTCGGATATTTTGACGGCTCGAATGATTTTTTCACCATTGGAAAATGCCGCGAACGGTATATTGCCATACTGAAGGACGCGACTGTGTATATGTCTACTTCAGAGGCCTTTACCGACAGCGTCCCCTCTAATGTCAAAAAGGTGTTTTACCCCTTCCATTTACAGCTTGATGAAACCTTTTTTGACTTTGAAGAGGCTCAGAACACCGCCAAGGATATTTCGAGGGTCGGACATGACGCTTTTCCGGCCTATGTGGGAGGCAAGTATGTCGTAAGGGTCGGCGAGTTTTCGTCGTCGGCCGAAGCAAAAAAAGCCATTTCGGAATATGAAGATGAGCTTGGGTATGACATGAGCGTGTCCGGCGGAAGTCAAAGCTGTTATACGGTCGTATCTGTTTCATCGGGAGACATCATATTCGAGTTCGACGACAAAAGACCCTTCGGCGTTCAGCCGGCCTCTGAAAACACATGGTTTTCAGGCTACAGCTATTGCGGCGGCTTTGAATACAACCGCGTAAACGGAAACGATATCACCGTCATAAACGTCGTCGGCCTCCATGACTATATAAAGGGCGTCATAGCATATGAAATGAACCCGTCATGGAATATCGAGGCGCTTAAGGCTCAGGCCCTCTGCGCCAAATCCTATACAATGGCCAACCTCGGAAAGCACAAATCCCTCGGTTTTGATATCTGCAACACCACCGACTGTCAGGTCTATTACGGCACGCGCCAGCAGACAAAAAACAGCAACAAAGCCGTGGACGATACATACGGCCTGTTCATCAAATATAACGGCAAGGTTGTTCCGGCCTTCTACCACGCCTCCAGCGGAGGCGCCACCGAGGACGCCGAAAATGTATGGGGCAACTCGTCGGCCTATCTCAAGGGGGTCGAGGACACATATCTTGTCCAGACAATGCCCTATACATTTACTATCACAAACAGCCAGATAAGGGACGTGCTGATAGGCAAGGGATACAATGTATCAAACATAACCGACTATTATGTCAGTGAGGTCACACCTCACGGCAATGTGCGCGCTGTGACTTTTGTCCAGAGCGGCGGCAAAAAACTGGTGTTTACAGGCGAAAAGGCCAGGACTATTATAAACAACGCCTCTATGGGCTTTCAGGTCAAGAGCCAGCGTTATACCGTCACGCCCTCAGGCGGCGGAGCTTATATCAACAACAGTCCGGCAGGACAGTTGAGCGGCTTATACGCCGTCGGAAGCTCGGGCGCCGCGCGCCTTAACATGGATAATAACAGCGTCAAGGTTCTCTCGGCCTCGGGCGTTTCAAACATAAGCACCGGAGGCGGAGGCGTCGTGGGTTCCTATACCGTCAGCGGCACAGGTTCGGGCCACAATGTGGGTATGAGCCAGTGGGGAGCCAAGGCCATGGCCGACAAAGGCTTTGATTACAAAGAAATAATCAATTTTTACTATACCGATGTAGAGATAGGATATTTGAATTAGAAGGCGCGGATTTATGAAAACAAGTGATTTTAACTATGACCTGCCAAAAGAGCTGATAGCTCAAACCCCCATTGAAGAGCGCGACCACTCACGTCTCATGGTTGTCGACAGAAAAAGCGGTGGGCTGAGCCACGAGCATTTTTATGAGATAACGAAGCATCTGAAAAAGGGCGACTGCCTTGTCATCAACGACACGCGCGTCCTTCCGGCCCGACTATACGGCATAAAGGAGGGCGGAGGCGCACATGTGGAGGTTCTGCTCCTTAAAAACATATCGGGCGACGACTGGGAGTGTATCGTCTATCCAGGGCGCAGGCTTAAGGAGGGCGCCAAAATCACCTTCGGCGACGGCCTTTTGGAGGGCGAGATAATCTCCGTGCTCGACACGGGCAACCGCGTTATCCGCTTTAAATATGATGGCATCTTTCTCGAGCTTTTGGAGCGCGTAGGCACAATGCCCCTGCCGCCCTATATCACGGAAAGACTTGAGGACGGCGAGAGATACCAGACCGTCTATTCCCGTGAGAACGGCTCGGCCGCCGCTCCGACCGCCGGACTGCATTTCACTAAGGAGCTTTTGGATAAAATAGGCGGTATGGGCGTCGATATCGTCCATATAACCCTCCATGTGGGTCTCGGCACCTTCCGCCCCGTAAAAGAGGAGGAAATAACAGACCATGTAATGCACACCGAGCATTACACCGTCACTGCCGACGCCGCCTCGCGGATAAACGCCGCCAAGGACAGGGGAGGGCGTGTTATCGCCGTCGGCACGACCTCCTGCCGCACGCTGGAAACCGTGGGAGATGAAAGGGGCCGTGTCAAAAGCGGCAGCGGAGACACAAGCATATTTATCTATCCGGGATACAGGTTCAAGGTGCTTGACGGACTTATCACCAATTTCCATCTGCCCGAAAGCACTCTTATCATGCTTGTCTCGGCTTTCTCGTCAAGAGAGCATATTTTAAACGCGTATAAAGTGGCCGTCGAGGAAAAATACAGATTTTTCAGTTTTGGAGACGCCATGCTTCTGATATAGGAAAACGAAATGGAAAAAATACTTTTATGGACCATTGCCGCCCTTCTGGCCGCCGTTCTATCGGCCGTCATCATAATATACGGGAATATATCCAAGCGCCTTGCGGACATCGAGGAAAGCGCGCGAAAAAAGGCCGATGAAAGCGGAAATATCGCCGCACGTCAGGAAATGCTCATCACCACGATGGAAAACTCCCTCAACAATATCAAGACCGATATGACCAACGCCGCCATGCAAAGTGACCAAAAGCTGGATTTTGTCCGCCGCGCCATGGAAAACGCTCTGACTCAGATGAGAAACGAGAATAACCTTCAGCTTGAAAACATCCGCAAAACCGTCGATGAAAAGCTTCAGACGACGCTGGAAAAAAAGCTCGACCAGTCCTTTTCCCAGGTCAGCGGACTGCTTGAGCAAGTGTATAAGGGCCTCGGTGAAATGCAGACTCTGGCCTCCGGCGTAGGCGACCTCAAAAGGGTGCTTTCAAATGTAAAGACAAGGGGCGTTTTGGGCGAGATACAGCTCGGAGCCATACTTGAACAGATTCTCTCTCCCGAGCAGTATTCCACCAACGTGGCTGTCAAGGTCGGCAGTCAGGCCAATGTCGAGTTTGCCATCAAGCTGCCCGGCTCGGACGAAAACCACGTCTGGCTGCCCATAGACTCGAAGTTTCCCCTCGACTGCTATGAAAAGCTTATGACTGCCTATGACAGCGGAGAGGCGTCGGCTGTCGCGGAGGCGACAAAGGAGCTGCGCGACAGGATGCGCCGCTTTGCCAAGGATATTTCGGACAAATATATTTTCCCTCCTTATACGACCGATTTTGCCATCATGTTCCTGCCCTCGGAAGGGCTTTATGCCGAGGCTGTCAGGATTGGCATGGTCGAGCTTTTACAGAGGGAATATAAGGTCAGCATAGCCGGACCGACGACTATGGGCGCGCTGCTGAACAGCCTGCAGATGGGCTTTAAAACGCTGGCCATACAAAAACGCTCCGGCGAGGTGTGGCACGTGCTGAGCGCCGTCAAAAAAGAGTTTGACACCTTTGCCTCGGTGCTGGACGCCACGCAGAAAAGACTGCGTCAGGCCGACGAGGAGCTTGACAAGCTTGTAGGCGTCAGGACGCGTAAGATACAAAACACCCTCAACAAGGTGCAGAGCTTTTCACAGGACGAGCTTCCCGAGCTTTTGGAGGACAATATCGATGTTTAAAGTTTTAAAGACCGAGGGCAAAGCGCGTCTCGGCCGATACGATACGGCTCACGGCTCCATACAAACCCCCGTGTTTATGAATGTCGGCACTCAGGCCGCCATAAAGGGGGCTTTATCGGCCGCAGACCTTGAGAATATCGGATGCCAGGTGCTTCTCAGCAACACGTATCATCTTCATCTCAGGCCGGGCGACGACACTGTTCACGCCCTGGGCGGCCTTCACAGCTTCAGCACATGGAAAGGGCCGATACTGACCGACAGCGGAGGCTTTCAGGTATTCTCTCTGGCCGCCCTACGCAATATAAAGGAAGAGGGAGTAACCTTCAGCGCCCACACCGACGGCCACAAGATATTCATGGGTCCCGAGGAGAGCATGAAAATACAGTGGAACCTCGGCTCGGATATAGCCATGGCCTTTGACGAATGTGTTGAAAACCCGTCCACCTATGAATATGTCAGGCGTTCCTGTTCACGCACCTACAGGTGGCTTGAAAGGTGCAGGGCGGCCATGGATGAGCTTCACAAAAGAGAGGACACGGTCAACCCGGGACAGGTGCTCTGGGGGATAAATCAGGGCGGAATATACCACGACCTGCGCGCCGAGCATATGAAGCGCATAGCCGAGCTTGACCTGCCCGGATATGCTATCGGAGGTTTGGCCGTGGGCGAAACGGCCGACGTTATGTATTCCATAATAGAAACGGTAAACGAACAGGCGCCGATTGACAAGCCGAGATATCTCATGGGCGTCGGCACGCCGGCAAATATCCTCGAGGCTGTTTGGCGCGGAGTCGACTTTTTCGATTGCGTCATGCCGGCCAGAAACGCCAGACACGGACATATTTTCACTTCGCGAGGAATTATCAATATCAACAACCGCAAGTATGCCGAGGACAACAGGCCGATAGATGAAAACTGCGGTTGCCCCGTATGCCGCAGATACTCAAGGGCATATGTGAGGCACCTCATACGCTCAGGCGAGATGCTCGGCATGAGGCTGGCCGTCATGCACAATCTTTATTTTTATAACGACCTTATGGCAAAAATACGCGCTCATCTCGAAACAGGGGATTTTGAAAGCTTTAAAAACAGCCAGGTGGAAGTTTTATCACAAAGAATATAAAAATAGGATAAATAAGGTTGTTTTTTTGCTCCCAATCTATTATAATACTAAACAGTACCAGTTATTTAGGAGGAAATTAAAATGCCAAATCAGGGAATGAGCACATTTATCATGTGGGCCGTTGTTATGGCCGTTCTGTTCTATTTTATGGTCTACAGACCCCAGAAGAAGCAGGAAAAGGCCGCGAGAATACTCAGAAACAGCATCTCTGTCGGAGACACGATAGAGACGATAGGCGGATTTACCGGCCGCGTGCTTTCTGTCAAGGATGACGACGTCGTCTTTGAAACAGGCGCTGACAGGACAAAGCTTGTCATCAAAAAGTGGGGCATCCGTTTCAGAACTCCCGCCGAAAACGCTCAGCCCGAGAAGAAGGAAGAGCAGACGGAAGCCGCCAACAAAGAGTAATTTCTTTATTCTGAAAACTGAGACCTCTCGCATATATATCTGCAAGGATATAATATGTGGGAGGTTTTATTATGCAGAAAACAAATGAAAACGGTCGTGAAAAACTCGATATTAAAAGAATAGCCGTCGGAGGCGTTTTAGGCGTGGCCGTAATGTGTATGATGTGCCTGATGATGGCCTGTCTTGTCATTTTTAAGCTCATTCCTTCAGAGCTGACGACGGTCTACGCCGCTTTTTCGGGGCTTATCGCCGGATTTCTGGCC
Organism: uncultured Clostridia bacterium; assembly: GCA_947648385.1. GTDB lineage: Bacteria > Bacillota > Clostridia > Oscillospirales > Butyricicoccaceae > RGIG1902. The sequence continues at coordinate 7,377 of CANSNO010000030.1, read as the reverse complement.
ATGGCCGTGGTGGGCGCCAAGGGAAAGATACTTGTTTATGTTCCCACGGTATTTGTCTTTATGTCGGCACTTATTTTTTTGATAGGCGAACTGCTTTTCAACAGGCCCTTTTCTTTTGCCTCAAACCCCTATATGATAATAGCCCTCTTTTTCGGCCTTTCCCTCGGCAGCGCCGTTGTCAACAGGAGGTAGTACGCTTTGAAAATATACTGTTTCAAGCTCAGACAGATAATTACGGCGCTGGCTTTGACAATTCTGCTGTTGTTATGTATAATTTTATTGTTCCGCGGCAGGGAAGACAGCCGCCAGGCGTTTTCTCCCATAAAGAATGTGACGGCTGTTATAATCGACCCCGGACACGGAGGCCTTGACGGAGGAGCCGTCAGCGCCGACGGGCAGGCGGAAGCGCCGCTCAATCTGGCCATATCTCAAAAAGTCAGAGACGTCATGGCCTTTTTCGGCATAAACGCGCTGATGACAAGAGAGGACGAAGGCTCGCTTGACTATTCCGACGATAGCACTATCCGCGAAAACAAAAGGGCCGATTTGGCGGCACGGCTGTCCATATCCCAGTCAAATCCCGATATTCCATTTTTGAGCATCCATCTCAATATGTACAAGCAGAGCGGATACCGCGGCGCGCAGGTGTTTTATTCTCCAAACAACGGGCTTTCTCTTTCGCTGGCCACCTTCCTTCAGGAAAAAATGAGAATTGTTTTGGACGAAACAAACGACCGCCGACCCAAGCTTTCTCCGACCTCGGTTCTGCTGATGGAAAAAATCACGGCTCCCGCCGTCACCATCGAATGTGGGTTTTTGTCCAATCCCGAAGAGCTTGCTCTCCTCGGCGCTGCCGATTATCAGACAAAAATTGCCCTTTCTATTTGCTTCGGCTACATAGATTATCTTGCAATGAAATAAAAAAAGAGAGTGAAAAAAATGCCCCCGAAGAAAAAAACCGTTTATGTCTGCACCGAATGCGGATATGATTCCCCGAAATGGATGGGCCAATGTCCAAGCTGCGGCGCGTGGAACACCATGGCGGAGGAGGTCATCCGCCCCGAGCCCAAAAGCGGAGGCTTATCTGCCTCCCGACCGCTCGCGTCTTCGCCCACAAGACTTTCCGATATAAAGCACGATACCGAAAACAGGACGGTAACGGGCATAGGCGAGCTTGACAGGGTCCTCGGAGGGGGACTTGTCAAAGGCTCCCTTGTGCTTATAAGCGGCGAGCCGGGCATAGGCAAATCGACCCTTCTTTTGCAGCTTTGTCAAAAGCTGTGCCGCGAGGGCACCGTGCTCTATGTGACGGGCGAAGAATCCCTGTCTCAGATAAAAATGAGGGCTTCCAGACTCGGCACCGACCGTGACACCCTTTATATCCTGCCCGAGACAGACCTTGACAACGTCATGCTTCAGGCGGACAGGCTCAAGCCTGATTATATTTTCATCGACTCGATACAGACAATGTATAACGGCGATATAGCCTCGGCTCCCGGAAGCGTGGCTCAGGTCAGGGACTGTACCATAAGGCTGATGCAGTATGCCAAATCGGGTTCTGTGACCATTCTCCTCGTAGGGCATATCAATAAGGACGGAAATATCGCCGGCCCCAAGGTGCTTGAACATATGGTGGATACCGTCCTCACCTTTGAAGGGGAGCGGCATAACTCCTACCGTATGCTCAGGGCGTCGAAAAACAGATTCGGCTCGACAAACGAGATAGGTCTTTTTGAAATGACGGGCGAAGGCCTTGTAGACGTACCCAATCCGTCGGCGGCTCTCCTCTCAGGAAGGCCGCAGGACGCCAGCGGAAGCTGTGTTGTGGCCACCATCGAAGGCTCAAGGCCTCTCTTATCTGAAATACAGGGCCTCGTGACAAAGTCGGCCTACGGCTCGGCAAGACGCACAGCGGCAGGTCTGGACTATAACAGGGCCGTTCTTCTGCTGGCCATTCTCGAAAAAAGGGCCGGCCTTATGCTCGGATCCTTTGACGCTTACATAAATGTCGTCGGCGGCCTCAGCCTCGATGAACCGGCCGTAGATTTAGGGGTCATTCTGGCCATAACCTCAAGCTATCTGGACAAGCCCATAAGGCACGATTTGGCCGTATTTGGAGAAGTGGGCCTATCGGGCGAACTTCGAGCCGTCAGCGGCGCTTCTCAGCGTGTCAACGAGCTTTTCAGACTTGGCTTTAACCACTGTATCCTTCCCACCTCCTGTTCGGACGGCATCAAGGCGCCTCCCGGCGTGACGCTTTATCCGGTTGCAAACATTAAAGAGGCGATTCACACTTGTTTTGAAATTGATAAATAATTTTAAAAGCGAGCCTTTGGGCTCGCTTTTTTATTTCCGTATCTGAATAAAAATCGCCCGAAAAATCACACTATAAAAGGTCTTAAAAAGTGAGGGAAGAAGGTGGGAATATAAAAAAGAAGCACTTAATCGCCGTATCGGCGGTCATAATAGCAGTCATGTTTTTCGCAAGTCCTTACAGGAAAACCAGCGGCCTTAAACACGCCGAAGCGACTTTGGTCAGCTCTACCGATATCTCCGATTTTGTCAATCTCAAGGGCACCGTCGTCGAGCTTGACAGAAGGGAAATATACCCTGAATATATGTCCCGTGTCAAAGAGATAAATGTCACACAGGGACAAAAGATTTCAAAAGGCGATATCCTCATGACGATGGAGTGTATCGAACAGGACGACGCCGCTCCCGTTTTTTATTCCGAGATGAAAAGCCGTCTCTCGGCCGATTCTTTATCTCAGCCCTCCGGCCAGTCGGCCATGCCTCCGTCTGTCAGGCATGAGGCAGGGGAGAAATACTTGATTGTCAGCCCCATAGACGGCGTCGTAATGGAAATATACTGTCAGACAGGCGAAAGCCTTTCTGGTATGTTCCCGTGCATAGCCGTAAGCGATATGGCGCATCTGGGAATAGACGCCGAGGTGAGCGAAAACAACGTCGCAAAGGTAAAAAACTCCATGAGGGGCAGCGTAACTCTTCCGGCCATAGACGGCAAGACATATACGGCCCGTGTATCATCGGTGGCGCCCTATGCCGCGGCTTCCTCCATATTAGAACGCGGCGGAGAAATAAAATCCCGTGTCATGCTTGAGATAACCAACCCCGATGAAATGCTCATGCCCGGTTTTTCGGCAAGTGTAAAAATTAAAACAGATTCTCGCGCAAACCGCGTAGTTATACCGTACAGCTTTATAAATCAAACGGATGAACAGGAATATGTCATGGTTCTTCTCAGCGATATGACCCTTGAGAAAAGAGATATCGAGACCGGAGCCGAACTTGAAAACGGCATAGAGGTCACCTATGGGCTGTCTGAAGGGGAATATATCGTCAACAATCCCGGCGAATATGAAAACGGCGAAAGGGTGATGATTGGTTGAAACCCACCGACATACTATATATGTCTTTGCAAAATGTTCTCCGCGGCGGCAGAAAGAGCCTTTTGTCGGTAGTCGCCATTGCTGTCGGAATCTTTTCGGTCTGCATGATATCCGGGATGGGAGAGGTTGTTGCAGGGGAGGTGAGGGAAAAGGTAAATGAAACAGGCATAAGCGGCATAACAATATATCCGTCATCGGGCAACTACAGCATAAGCGAAAAAGAAGTTAAATATATCGCAGAAACAAGCGGCGTGAAAGCCGTCAGTCCTTTTATATTTAAAAGCGGATCAGTTGTGAAGAGCAATGAGAATCATTCGGCGGCTTTTGTCGGCGTCAACGATAATATTCAGGACGTTTTTAACATGACATTGCTTCACGGGAGCTATTTTACACAAAAAAACATTTCCGCCTCGGAAAAGGTGGCGATAATAGATGATAAACTGGCCGAAGAGCTGTACGAGAGGTCAAATATAATCGGAAAGGATTTAACCTTTACAGTACAGTCTGCAAAAGCAAAATTCAAAGTCATCGGTGTGATAAAATCTCAAAAACAGGGCCTTGAAAGCATGATGGGCGCAAAATTGCCGAACATTATTTATATTCCTCATACGGTCCTTAAGGAAATGGTCGGGAACAGCCAAAACGACAAAATTGCCATCAGCTGTATAGCAGGAATGAACGAAAAAGACATAGCCGATAATATTACAAGAGAACTGTCGTTTGACAATAATATCACATTTGAATATGAAAATATAAACGAATATATTTCAGGCCTGTGGGAAATCGTCGATATAATAAAGCTGTTTATCAAGGCCGTGGCAAGCATTTCATTGGCAGTAGGCGGAATAGGAATAATGAACAGTATGCTTTTTACGGTTGACGCCAGAAAATCCGATATCGGAGTATGTATGGCCTTGGGCGAAACACGAAAAAGCATATCACTGCGGTTTTTGTCCGAAGCCGTAATCTTATGTCTGCTCGGCGGCTCAATAGGTATACTTTTAACGCTGACAGCGACATTGGCTATAGAGCAAATAATAAATATCTCCGTCACCATTCCGACGACTGTATTTATAAAATGTATCGCGCTGTCGGCGATATGCGGATGTGTCTGCGGAATAGTGCCGGCCAACCGCGCGGCAAAGTTAAATCCGATAGATATAATCGCACGATAGCTGATTATATTGCAAAGCTCGAAAACACCTCGAGCTTTTTACATAATAAATATAATCGTATTGCTGAACTAAATCGTCTTTTTGGGAAAACAAGCTTTTTGTCTGTTTTCATGTCTTTTGCTTATATAAGCCTCTTTTTCGTATTTCGCTCCCCTCAACCAAACAAAATATTCATTTTGTTTCATTGACATATAATGATGAAAATTTGCCTGTTACCTATTATGCCGACCCAGAGACTGGCGAAGCCTTCCCCGCTTATACACTCCGCAAAAGAGATATCCAGCTTTTCCTTAAGCGCGCTCGGAAGAAGTTTTTTGGTAATCAAAAAGGAGATTTGAGATATTACATTTGCGGTGAGTATGGCCCGACCACTTTACGGCCTCATTATCATTGTATCCTTTTTGGCCTGCCTCTTGATGATCTGGTTCAGTCAGCTAACCCCAATTATTACAATTCTGCCACGATGGCTGATCTTTGGCTTTATGGCTTTCATCAGATATCGCCGCTTGAGCCGAATATGATAGCCTATACTTGCCATTATGTTACTGGCAAGCTTAATCAGGACAATTATGATTTGTTTGACGCCCACAATATGGAGCGGCCTTTTAATGTTCAATCTTCAAAGCCTGCTCTTGGCCGTCGATTTTACGATGATCATCCTGAGATAGCGGCCAATATAGACAATCCATCTTTTAGGCTTGCCCTACCCCTTGAGGATAAGGGATATAACATTCCCATACCGAAATATTTCACCTACCTTTATGAAAAGGAAGGAGGTGATTTAAGTGCCCGTAAGGCTCATGCCAAGGATAAGGCTGCCCACAATCTGGATGTGGCCCTGTCGTCCTCTAATTTGTCTTACCCTGAGCAATTAGAGGCTAAAGAGCGTAATGCTCTTAATAAGTACGCAAATATGTTAAGGAGAGATAAACTATGAGAAAACACGCTGGTTTTGGTGACTCGTCCTTTTTTCGCAGGACGGCCATATCTACCAAAAAAATTAACGTCAATCCTACAATCTACCGTGGAGGTATCAGACTATGATAAAAAACATCTATGCAGTAAGAGACCTTAAGTCATGTTATATTAACCCTGTTGTTGATGACAGTGACGCTCACGCAATCCGTTCTTTTCAGATTGCTATGAAAAATCCCCAGACTGATGTCCATTATTTCCCTTCTGATTTCCAGCTTTGCAAGATAGGTACGTTTGATGATAAGACTGGCGTTATCAAGCCTTGTGATTTGGAGGTGATTTTTGATGGCAAAGATTGTTCCGTTGAATAAGCGTTTTCCCTCTACTCTTGTTCGAGGTGACCTTTTTGAGGCTCTTCAGGATATAGTCCTTTTTGTTTCTGGTAACATGGTTTCTTTCCATGAGTTTTATGAAATCTGTTGCTGTTATGAAAGCCTTTCAAATTTCGATATCTTTAAAGACGTCGTTGATAACATATGGCCTTCCGGCTATTTTATGGCTTTTAAGGATGACCTTGTTGCTGATATGCGCGAGCTTTCAAAAACTTATTCTTCAAGGAGGTCTTTTGATGATAAATAGCCGTGGTCGTGTCTTTTCTGAAGCCGGCACTTCGGAGAAGAAAAAGTATCATGCAGCCTATGACGATGACGGTAGCGTGATGTTGGTCGACGACGGTGTCGAAGATTTGTATTCCTATATACAGTCTTTTGCCTCTTCGGTTGATATTCATGTAATTCTCAAGCGTTTCGCCAACGGTGATGCTTCGGCTTTGTCAAAGACACAAGGCATTTATGCTGATGTAACAGGTATGCCTCGCACATATGCCGAGCTTCTTAATACTGTCAATGACCTTGAGCGTCGTTTCGCTGAGCTTCCTGTCGATATTCGAGATAAGTTCGGCAATTCTTTTGCTCGTTATGCTGCCATGATTGGTACGGATGATTATTTTAAGGCTCTTGGAATTGAGCAGTCTCATGATGTAGCTCCGGAGCTGCCCAAGGTCGACCTTGAAAAGGAGGTGATTGTTGGTGAGCAGAAATCTTAACGAGCGCTTTGCTCTTAATCCTACAAACATAGATATATCCCGAAGTAAGTTTGAACGTGATAGCAGCGTCAAGACGACTTTTAATGTCGGTCAGCTTATCCCCTTTTATCTTGATGAGGTTCTCCCCGGCGATACTTTCAGTATCGATACATCAAAGGTAGTTCGTATGCAGACGCCTTTGACGCCTATCATGGATAATATCTATCTCGATACATATTACTTTTTTGTTCCTAATCGTTTGGTTTGGGAACATTGGAAGGAGTTGAATGGCGAAAATAATGAAAGTCCCTGGATACCTGAGACTACTTATACAGTACCGCAAATCACTGCCCCCTCTGGTGGTTGGTCTGTTGGTACTGTGGCCGATTATTTCGGTATTCCTACTGGTGTTGCTGGTCTTTCGGTAAACGCTATGCCTTTTAGGGCTTATGCCCTCATCTGTAATGAGTGGTTCCGTGATGAGAACCTCACGGATCCCCTCCTTATTCCCAAAGATGATGCTACTGTTGCTGGCGTCAATACAGGTAATTATATTACTGATATTGCCAAAGGCGGCCTTCCCTTCGTTGCCGCCAAGTTTCATGATTATTTTACCTCTGCTCTTCCCTCTCCCCAGAAAGGTCCTGATGTAACAATTTCTGTTGCTGATGGTCAATTCCCTGTTGTTGGTAATGGCAATGCTTTGCCTTTAACTTCATTTGGCGGTAATTTATCTTCCCAACATATTAATGTTGGTAGTGTTCCTAATCCTTTTTATATTATGTCTCAGACT
>CANSNO010000029.1 GCA_947648385.1 uncultured Clostridia bacterium | reverse complement strand
GCCCTGCCCCCCTGACCCCCAGAAAGAGGTACAAGTCGTCCCCACCGACTTTGCGGAAAAGCATCCGCAAAGCGGCGGGCGGCCCCTCGCTCCAATAGCCTCCGGCAAGGTCAAGGGCATGGCGCGTTAGCGCCTATTAAATATGTTTTCACCTTCGACCGAAGCGTGGCCATAGGAAGGGGGTACAAGGGGGGAACCTTGCGGCCTTTGCAACTTCGAGCTGGTTCCCCCCTTGGAGGGGACGCCGAGCCGGCGGCATGATTACAGCTTCCCACGCGGACCCCGTCCGCATAGACATACAATCCCCCAGTCAGCTCCGCTGACAGCCCCCTTTGCACAAGGGGGCCAAGGGCTTAACGAAGAGAAAAGAAAAGTTGAGCAGATTCGAACTGCCGGATGTCCGGCGCTTCTCGCCCGACATCCGTCGCGATTTGATAGCGGCTATCGCCGCGAGGTCGGCAGTTCGAATTACCAAACCCCAGATAAAAGAAAAACACCCCAAAGGGGTGTTTTTCTTTTATGGAGCTGTTGAGCAGATTCGAACTGCCGACCTCGTCATTACCAATGACGTGCTCTGCCAACTGAGCTACAACAGCAGGTGGCGACCGTGAACGGGCTCGAACCGTCGACCTCTAGCGTGACAGGCTAGCGTTCTAACCAACTGAACTACACGGCCACATCCCGTGCGGAACATCTTCCGCTAACAGAACAGATAGATTATACCCTGTTATTTCCCTTTTGTCAAGGGGATTTTCACGCCGACGGCCTCCTTTTGCCCCGTGAAAAAACGCCGCCCTCCGAACGGAGGGCGGCCATTTTTATCGTTTGAGCTTTTCAGCTTTAGGAAGCCTTTCCGGCCAGCATCTCGCAGAAGCGCGTCAGCAGAGCGGCAGCCTCGGCCCTGGTGGTGACGCCTGTGGGATCGAGGCGTCCGTCCTCCTTGCCGCGAAGCAGTCCCTGAGCGACGGCCCATTCGACGCTCTCGTGGGCCCAATCGCTGACCTCTTCGCCGTCGGCAAAACCGTCCAGTCGGTCTCTCGCGCTCATATCCCAGCCCTTAAAGGCGGCATAGCGGTAAAGTATAGCCGCCAGCTCCTCACGGGTTATGTCGGTGTTGGGACGGAATGTCTCATCCTCATAGCCCTTGACCACGTCGTTTTCCGTGGCCCAGCCGATGGCCTCTGTATACCAGCTGTCATCCACATCGGTGAATCTGATGGCGGACGCGTTCTCAGGCTCCTGCTCCATGCGGTGCAGTATCGTGACAATGGCGCCGCGCGTGGTGGAACCGTTGGGGTCGAAGAGGGTCTCGGAAATACCCTTCATCAGACCGTGGTTATAGGCATACTCGGCGTCGGAATAGAACCAGTCTCCCTCAAGGACGTCCTCGAAGAAGAAAGGCCTGTCGACCAGAGGCACATCGGGCTCGACTATCTCAACGGGAGGGGTCGGCGTGCTTCCGCCTCCGCCGATGGAACCGCCGCCTCCGCCGCCTCCGGAAGTCTTTCTGGGAACGGCGACTTCCCTCATGTCGGTATAGGTCTGACCGTCATAAATCAATGTGACAGTATATCTATCAAGGCCCTCCTCTGTCGCAGTGGGCTCTTTCACCCTTTCACGGGTGGAGGTTACAGTCTGGCTGTGGGTGTGGTTGCTGTCATGGCGGCAAACCAGTGTGACTGTGGCGCCGCTGTTGTTGGCGTTCCATTCCCACGCGGCCGAATAGTCATGACCCAGCGCCGGAACAGGCACGGACACAGCCATGACCTCGCCGCAGACCGCGCAGCGCCTGCCCTCGGTCATGCCGGGCTCGGTGCAGGTCGGCTCTTTGGCCGGGTCGGTGATAACGGTATGCTCGGCAAGGGGCAGCTCGACGGTATTTCCGTCGGTATAGACCTCTTCTCCGAACGTCGCCGTGGCCGTCATACTGCGGCTGCCGTGCTCTGTGCAGGTGGAGGGAACATTGCCCGTCACCTCTATGGCGGCGTTTACGCTCTCCTCATGGCCGCAGGCCTCGCAGGTGAATACGGCCTCGGCGCTCCAGCCTCCGGCCTGGTTCTCAAGCCAGTTCCAGACAGGCTGGCCGCCGTATCTATGACCCGAAGCCTGTATTACAAATGTCTCGGGGTCGGCAATATTGCCGTCTTCATCAAAAGCGTTATGACACATAGCGCATTCCTCGTGGGCCAAAACTCCGCTCTCGTCGCAAGTCGCGGCTTTGCCCTCAACGGGAACCATTTCGTGAGCCAGTTTTTCTATGGTCTCTCTTCTTATATGTGTTTCGTCATTGACGCAGGTGTAGGTTATCAGTCCGTTGGACATACAAGTCGGCTCTGTCCTGTCGGTCTCCTGCCAGTCGTGCCCGAGGGCGTCGATGACAAGGTCGGCTTCGGTCAGTTCGGTCGTCAGACCCTCGTCGGCAAAGAGCTTACCGCAGACAGCGCACCTGAAGTGGGCGTCTTTTCCGTCAGCCTCACAGGTAGCCTCCACCTTGTCGGCAAAGACGGCATCGTGGCCCGTGGCATACTCCACAACCTCATCCGCGCCTCTGAACTCAATGCCGTTGACGGTGATGACGGCCGTATATACGGTCTTGCCGTCGCTCTCGCAGGAGGCGGGCTGGGTGACAGAGGTGATATTCTCAGGCTCTGCCTCCATCTCGGCTTCATCTCCGCACTTTGTGCAGATGAAGATGGCCGAGGCCTCGGTGTGGTCGTCGTTCCAGAACCATTCTATATGCTCGCCGTCGTCCACATAGGTGTGGCCGGTGGCAGAAATGACCTTGCCGTCTCTGGTCGTCGTATATGTCCTGCCGTCATAGGTAACGGTGGCCGTGCAGACGTCGACTGCCGAATTGGTGCAATCGGGAACGCCCTCCTTTACCGTCACCTCGGCCTCGACGTCCTCTATAAACTCTCCGCAGACGGAACATTTGAAGGTTGCGACGGCTGTATATCCCTCATCGGTCTCGTCCCACGTCCATTCGGGCTGACCGACCGTATGGCCCTTGGCCTCAACATCCCTCACCTCAAAATGCGCGTCGTCTCTCAAACATACGCGCCTTTCAAGGCCGTTGTCAACACAGGTGGGCTCCTCTACAGTCGTCCAGGCGCCCCACTCATGGCCGAGAGAAGATATTTCCTCATATCCCTCGGTGTGGCCGCAGCCCTCCCTGGAGCACATAAGGTATTCGTTCCAGCCGACGTCCTCACAGGTGGCCGCCTGACCGGGAACGGAAATCATATCATGGCCGCGAGCCGGCGCTCCGTCAGCCGTCTTTATCCACTGCTCACATACGCGGCACCATCTGGCGGCGTAACCGTCCTCTTCACAGGTGGGCGCGACTATCTTTTCCTGGGTCAGGCGGTGGGCGGCCGGGGTTATGACCTTGTCGGCCGTCGTGGCGTTAAGACCCTCGGAGTCGGTAAAGTATCCGCCGCACTCCTGACAAATCCAATGCTCGATATTTCCGTCCTCGGTGCAGGAATAGCCCTTATACTCGACATGGGCCATTGTATGAGGCGTTCTGTCTATCTCCTCGGTGCGGATAAGCTGGCCGCAGACCTCGCATTTTGTCTCCTTGAGGCCCTTGACGGTACACGTCGGCTCCCTGACCACGGAAACCTTCTCCGTGTGTCCGTTGGCCGGTATAATCTCCTGAGCCACAAGCACCTTTCCGCACTCGGAACAGTGGCTGCCCTCGGTCAGGCCCGTCTGTGTGCAGTCGGGCGCAACGGCCCCGTCGGTCACGACGGTGTGAGCCTCGGAATCGACAGGTATTTCAACCTTGGTTGTATAGTTACATCTCTTGCAGGAATCATAGGCCTCCCAGCCGGGCTGGGTGCAGGTGGCCGCCTTGGCTTCAAAATGCTCAAGGTCGTGCTCCAAGGCCGGCGTCTCCTCCTGCGCCTTCAAAACCGTGCCGCAGACCGAGCAATGCTCGCCCTCGGTCAGACCCGTCTCGGTGCAGGTGGCCTCCTTGGCGCTGTCAACGACCGCTGTATGGCCCTTGGCCTTGATGACCGTCTGCTCGACCGTTGTCGTATGGCAGACCGTGCAGTATTTGCCGTCGGTCAATCCGTCCTTGGTACAGGTGGCGGCCTTGCCCTCGACGGTTACCTCGCTATGACCGTTGGCCGGAACCGTCTCCTGCCTGACCAGAACCTCATTGCAGACCGAGCAATGCTTGCCCTCGGTCAGGCCTGTCTCGGTACAGGTAGGCTCTTTTGCCTCGTCGATGACTTCCTCATGACCCAAAGCCTCGGTCGTCACCTTTGTGCGGCTGTTTTCACGGCCGCATACGGGGCAGAAGTCGACGTCGTCATAGCTGCCTGTGTTTGTGCAGTCGGGCTCAATAACATTTTCCTGCCTGTGTTCATGCTTATGAGCCACCTTGTCTATTGCCTTGGTCTCGCGGCTTATTTCAGCGTTGCAGACCGTGCAGTAAACAACCTCGTCATAGCTGCCTTTCTCGGTGCAGGTGGCCGCGACCCTGTTTTCTTCAACAGGAGCAGCAGGTGTATGAGGAAGCTTATCTATTGTCTTGGTCTCGCGGCTTAACTCATCATGGCACACGGTGCAATAGACGACCTCGTCATAGCCGCCTTCCGCGGCGCAAGTGGCCTCTACCATGTTTTCCTCAACGGAAGCATCGGGCGTATGGGCCTTTTTGCCTATAGTCCTGTCGACGCGGCTCAACTCTTTGTTGCACAATGTGCAATATACGACCTCGTCATAATGTCCCTCGGCCGAACAGGTGGAATCTTCCACATTCTCCCTTACGGCCTCGCCGGAAGCGTGGGCGTCGGGGTCGACAGCCAGCTCTTTATATGTCGTATAGTCGCATCTCGAGCAGGTCTCATAGGCGTCCCAGCCAACCGAAGAGCAGGTGGGAGCCTGAGCGCCGTGCTTTATTATATCATGTTCAAGAGCTTTGACGACCTCATATGTCGTATAGTCACAGCCCTCTCGCTTACATCTGTCATAAGCGTTATGGCCGTCATCGGTGCAGGTGGCATCCTTGGCGTCAAAATGCTCAAGGTCGTGATTGTCGGGGTCGATGGCCAGTGTTCTATCCTCTGTTCCTCCGCAGACGAGGCATATAAAGGTCGCCTTGCCCTCGGAAACACAGGTGGGTTCCAGCGTGACATCTCCCTCGTCCCAGCTATGGGGAAGTTTCTCTATTATCTCCTGCTTTGTCGTCGCCTTATCGCAACGTGAGCAATGGCTTCCCTCTGTCAGGCCCGTCGATGTGCATGTGGCGGGAACGGCAACATCGATAACCCTGTCGTGGCCCAGAACCTTTATCTCTTCCACCTTAAAGCCGCCGCAGTTATCGGCCGTGCAGTGATATGTCCTCGTACCGGCCTCGGTGCAGTCGGGTTCTCTGGTGACTTCACCCTTGTCCCAGCTGTGGCCTGTGGGCTTGAGGGATACAGTCCTTGTGTAGCCGCAGACCGAGCAGGTTTGCTCCTGCTCGCCGAACTTGGTGCAGGTGGGCTCCTTTAAAATATCGCCGTCGACAAAGGAATGGCTTATCTTGCCCAGATTATTTACCTGGGGGCAATTCTCATAAACGCATTTATGGTAATGATAAAGCTCGTCAAAGTCCCATGTCTCCTCATTATACCTGTGGTTTCTGAGGGGCAGCTTGCCGGTCTTTGTCTCAGAGCAGACATATTCCGCATCGTCAAAGGTGACGGCGGCCGTAAGCCTCTCCTCTCCCTGCTCAAAGCAGGTCGATTCTGTCACGGTCTCACGCTCAAATGTCGCTTCAACCGTCTCGGTGTGGGTGCAGTCCTCATTGACGCAGGCGAAAACGGCTCGGGCCGTATAAGGCACATATTCACCGTCGCCCGACCATGTCCACTCGGGCCGGCCGTATTTATGACCCGTCGCCGGGATGGTATCTCCGGCGTTCAGCACGGTTCCGCAAACCGAGCAGTATGTGCCGTGTTCGAGGCCCGGCTCGGTGCAGGTGGGCGCCTTATACTCGGCGTCAACCGCCTGATGGCCCTTGGACTCTATGACCGTCTGCTCAACCGTCACCTTGCCGCAGACGGTGCATTTTTTGCCGTCGGTCAGTCCATCCTCGGTGCAGGTGGCCGCCTTGCCGGGAACAGTCTCCAATTTGTGGCCGGAAGCGTAAAGTATCTCGGTCTTGGTTTCCTCGCAGGCATATGTATTGCCGCCAAACTCCGCCGACGCGCTGTATACCTTCGAGCCGTTCTCCTCGCAGGTGGGCTTTGTTTCGGCTACGGTCATTTCGGCCTCGACCGTCTGGGGCTTCTGGGTGCAGCCCTCGTTTTGGCAGGTAAAGGTAGCCCTGGCGTTTTTGCCGACGTTATACCACTGCCATTCAACCTTGTAATTATGCTCCAGCTTGGGATAGGTGACCTTGCCTATCTCGGTGCCGCACGCCCAGCAATTCTGATACGCCGACCAGCCGGCAGAGTTACAGGTGGCCTTTTTCTCGGGAATATCCTCCAAATCGGCATGGTTATCGGGGTCGATATCCAGCGTCTCGGTTTTATTATCCGTATATGTATTGCCGTTAAGCTCGGCCGTGGCGGTGTATGTCCTTTCGCCCGTGGCGTTACAGAAAGGAGCCTTTGTCACTTGGCTTGTCACCGCCGCGTCTACCGTCAAAATATGACCCTCGACTCCCTCCTCGCACTCGCTGCAGGTGAAGGCAGCCTTGGCCGTAAAGCCGTCCCAGCTCCAAACAGGCTCGCCGTATGTATGTCCCGCCGGAACCTCGGCCTGCTCGATGAGGGGCACGCCGCAGACAGCGCACTCGGCGCCCTCCGTCAGGCCGCTCATGGTACAGGTGGGAGCGACTGCCGGAACGGTTTTGAAAATATGGCTGTCATGCTCGGCGTCGCCCTGGGTCTCGTTATCCCATGTGCCGCGCTCCGAGCTGAACCTGAATATATCTCCGGCCGCCGCGCCTGCCGTGACGCTGTAGGCGTTGGCCTTTTCAGAGGCATTCTTCAGCTGGGCGGGGGTGACGGGGATGGCATTAAACACTATTCTCTCATTTTCATATGTGGCCTGATATGTCTCGGTCTTTGTTCCGACTCCGTTTTTCAGCTCTATGCTTCCGCCGCCGCTGCTGCTTATAATCTGCGCGCCGCTCGCTGTAGTATACACATTGCCGCTGCCTTGTGTTGTCAGCTTTCCGTTGACGTCAATGACAGCATTGCTCAAAGAGCTGACAGGACGGATAGCCGCCGGAGTTGTCTTTTTTTCGTCAGCCGACACAGAATAGGGCGCCTGCACGATTTTAGCGTTATTGGTTCCGTAGTTTTTGTCCCACTGAGCCACATCGTAAACGAAAAGGTCTTTATTGACTATGACATTCGCGCCATCGGCTATTGTCAGCTGAGCGCCGGGAAGCATAGCGACGTCTTCAGTAATATTCATGCTGCCCGATTTGACGTGGATGGAAATATTGTTGTTTATGGGAAGGACATAGGCGGAAGAGTCTATATCAACGCTCAACTTGACCTGCATGGACGCAATCTCGCCGTCGCCGGCAAACTCTATAATGAGCCTATCCGTATCGCCGTCATAACGCTTGGTAAGACGGCCTGATTTGATGCGGAACAGGCCCTCGTTCTCGCCTATCAGCAGGCCGCTTCCCGGCCACGCATTGCTCAGCGCGTTCGCGGATGTATAGACATATTCCCTGGCTCCGGCATTTAAAATGAGCTCGGATTCAATATTCTGAACATAATATTGAGGTATAGGGAAAACTCGCTGGCTCTTATTCAGCATGGCGGAGGACGCGCTTCCGCCGCGCCAGCTTGTTATCTGAAAGCATTCCCAAATATCGGCTCCGGCTTCCGCCGTGACAACTCCTCCGCCGCTGATAAAGCCATAGCAATAAAGAACGGCGTTATTCTTTAATAAAATGCCGCTTCCGTTCTCCAGCTTTATTCTGCCTCCGGCTCCCGTCGGGGTGCCGTTTCTGCTGTCGACGCCCGTTCCTCTGGCCGACAGCTGGGAAGAAACGCTTACGGCGCCGCCGCTCTCAACGGCAATATTTGCGCCCTGAGCCAATGTCAGCGTGCGGTAGGCCGTCGGCTTGGAATATGTGCCAACCACCTTCGGAGCGTTGGTATAACACGTATGGGCGTTGTCAAAGGGAATGAGCAGCGTTACGCCGCCGGGTATCGTATAGCTTCCGGCAGGCAGTGTGCCGTCCTCGATAAGAACGACGGTTTTATCGCCGCTTGTCTGTGCAAAGGCCGCGGCCTGATTAAGGTCATAGAACTTATTCGCCGTTCCGACAAGAAAAACGGGGGCGCTGTCGGGGGCAAACATGGGGACTATGGTCTGATTTTCGGTCAGCTTGGCCGTCCAAGAGCGTCCCTCATATACATACTTTCCGGCCGTCTCGCTGTACCATCCGAGGAATTTATATCCCGAGGTGGGGACGGCCTCCATGGTCGTCTCCTCCAAGGCGTTTTTCTCGTGAACATATTCGGCCGCGACCTCAACGCCGTCCACCTTGTAGCTGCCGTTTTCGGTGGGCTTGAAGGTTGTCGTTACCATAGCGTCGACAGCCAGAGATATATTTTTAACTTCTACCTTTGAAGTATATGTATCGGCGTCCTTTGTGCTTGTGGGGTTGCCTGTGAAAATATCCAGCGCGACAGACGCTCCGGCATCCACGGTCTTTTCAAAATGACCGCTGCCCGTCTTATTCTCGCCGTCCACCTTGACATAAGCGCCGCTTGCTTTTCCCAAGGCCACCTCATAGTCAAAGGACAGCACGGCCTGACTGTTCAAAGTATTTTTCAGCGTGACATTAGCATGCTTGCCCTCGGCATTTGTGTCGCCGCAGGTGCCCTTTGAATAGGGGGTGCTTTTTGCCTCGGCGGTAAAGCCTCCTGTAATTTCCGTAAAGTCGCCCGACCCACTCAGGCCGTCAACGCCGGCAATTTTCGCCGCTTCGGCCGCGTGGATATGCACCGCGGTCGACGGAAGCATGCTCAAGACCATCATAACGACCAAAAGCATACTTGAAAGTCTCTTTAAAACACCCTTCATCATTTGATATTGCTCCTTTCCCCGTCCTTTTTCCCCGACGGGTGTGGTTTATCGATCAATTCTGAATATACGCTTATTCCTATAATAACAGCGGCCAAAGACCACCAGTGCGCCAAATGGAAAAATGTATCGGCTTCGGTATCGCGCATCCATTCAACCGCGAACCTGAAAGCCCCATATGCGGCCATCAACAGCGGAAAGGCCGTGCCGTCAACGGTTTTTCTCCTTTCGCGCCGCAGGAGCCAAAGAAGCGCCAGCGCGTAGAAAGCCATCTCCAGCTCTCGCGTCGGCCAGAAAAACCCTGTATGGCCTATCCGGCATCCTTCGCAGCAGCCCGATATAAGGCAGTTTATCCTGAGGAAAAAGAGGGACGGCATGGCGTAAAGCGCGTAAACATCCATTATTTTCCGTCTGTCTATCCCCATCGGCTTGGCCGCCGCCATAATGAGAAAGGGACATATAAAATATATGCCATAGGTGGAAATGGCGTTGAATACAAAGCCTTTTCCGCCCAACACGCTTTCAAACCCGGCGAAAATAACCGCCGAAAGAACGCTGAAAACCGAAAACATCATGCAGACGAGAGCCGTCTGCCACTGCCTCTTAAGGCCCAGTCTTCCGCGCCTTTTGCCCACAATGGGCATTCCGGCCAGAAAGCCCGAAATAACGGCAATATATTTGGCGTTGTCAAGCAAAAATGTGAGCATATCGGTTTTCTCCAAAGCCGACAGCCCCTATCTTTAACCCCCATTATACTATCAAAAGGTTTTAAAAAGGTCACAGACAGCAATTTTTTCGGCTTTTTTTAAAAAGTTTTGATACCTTTGGCCTTAGAGAGCCGCTCGAATCTCGGGCGGCTCTCTCAAGCCAACATTAAAAAAGGTGGGGCGGCGACATTCGCCGCCCCATCTGTAAATTTTGCAGGAATAAAGGGCTATGCCTTATTTCTTCTCTTCAGTGGGAGCAAACTTGTTTTCAAAGCGCATGAGAATCATGGCCAGCTCGCAGCGCTGGGCGTTGTCCTGCGGAACGATATGGGTCTCGGTGCGTCCCTCGATAATGCCGGCGCCGACAGCCCACTTCATGGCTCTTTCGGCCCATGTGCCGACATCGTCTTTGTCCTCAAAGGCCGACAGGTCGTTCTCTTCGGTGACAGCATACTTCTTCGAGACAGCAAAGCGGTAAAGAACCTCGACCAGCTGCTCTCTTGTAATATTGACGTCGCCGCCGAAGGTGCCCTTTTCGTCAAGGCCCTTATAAACGCCTGTGCTGTAAGCCCAGACAGCGGCGTCGTGATACCAGTTATCGACCGTCACATCGGGAATCTCGACGTCCTTGATATCGGCGACAGAGGGCGAGCCCTCCATGCGGTAAAGTATCTGTGCCACCATGGCGCGCGTTGTGTTGATATAAGGCTCAAAGGCCGTTTCGCTTTCGCCCTCCATCAGTCCCTTGTTAAAGACGAACTGGACTGCCTCGTGGAACCAATCCTCTTCCTTTACGTCCTCAAAGGTCATGGGACGATCGGCCAGAGGCACATCGTCAGGATCGATGACCACTGTGGAGCCGCCGGAGGAGGAACCGCCGCCGCTGGGCAGACGGGGAATGACCTCCGTCCATGTGACCGTCACGGCTGTGTCGTCAGCATATGTGGCCGTGCCTGTGTATGTCCTGAGACCCGGCTCACGACGTGTTGCCGGAATTGTGACCTCGCTTGTGACGCCTGTCACTTCGGCCGTCTCTGTTTCATTGCAGCGCGAGCAGGTGCGGCTGACGGTTGCGTGATCGTCGGCCAAAACACTCTCGCCGTAGCTGTGACCCAGAGCCGAAAGGACAATCTGCTCGACAAAGACCTCGCCGCAGTCGCCGCAGTGGCTGCCCTGTGTCAGGCCGGTCTCTGTGCAGGTAGGCTCAACGGCCTCGTCGATAACGACATTCTGATGGTTGAGCGCCGGGATCAGCTCATACCACTGATGCTCAAGCTCAACGCCCTCGCCGAAGCTGAAAACGCCGGTATAGCTCATCCAGCCCTGAACTTCGTGTGTAGGCTCGACGACAACTCTCTCATTTGTCACGGTAACGGTAGCGTAAACTCTGTCTTCGCAAACCGCGCACTCACGATAAGCTGTTCTGTCGCTGCCGGCGACAAGCTGAGGCTCGCCGTATTCATGGCCGTAGGCATTGACCGTCACTGTCTCGCGGCTCAGCTCTGTTCCGCATACGGAGCAGTAAACGACCTCGTCATAGCTGCCGTCTGTCGTGCAGGCGGCCTCGACCTCGTTCTCTCTGACAGCTTCGTTGGGAATATGGTCGCAGGCAAACTTAATCTCGACATTGGCATTCTCGCCGTCGACCAGCGCGACGACCTTGTCCATCAAGCCGGCCAGCGCGATTATGGCGTCCTTATTGCCGCCCTCGGGATTGTTGACGGCCGTCTGGAGGTCTTTAAGGAATGTGTCGAGACCTGTCTCTGTCAGCTTGCCCTCCGTCAGTCCGGTGACTGTGACGTCAACGTCATGCTTCAGAGCAGCCGAGCTTGTGCTGACGCCAAGCATTGTGCCCTTTTCAAGGTGGAAAGCCAGTGCGTTGTTATCCTCTGTGACAAGCTCGACCTTATCGAGTATGGACTGGACATTGTCGCCCTTCTCGGTGAAGAGGATTATATCTCCCTCGGCGGTTGCGGCAAACTGGAGCTTATCATTGCCTATCTGGAGCCAGGAGCCGTTTGCTATGACAATCTGGCTGTCGTCGGGGTTATTCCTATTTATCTCAAAGTTCTTATCGTTGACCATATTGTGCCAGGCGGCGGAAACGCCGTCGTCGGGCGTGGCGGTGATGGTCTTGCCGTCGGCCTCCGTCCACTGGCCGACAAAGGTGTATGTGACGGGTGTCTCGGTGCCGTCGACGCCGATGATGGCGGCGTTGACCGTTGCGCCGCCGAAGTTCTTAAGGGCGTTAAATCCGGCGCCGTTCAGCGTATCGAATATATTGATGCCCTCGTTGTCATAACCCATCAGGTGGAACTCACCCAGAGCATGAACGCCGTTGCCTCCGAGGGAAGCTACGTCTCTCATGCCGATGCCGAGCCACAGGCTGTTGGGATTGACCTTGGCGTTGGGTATGTTCAGCGTTGCGACATAATCGGCGTCAACAGTGCCGACGACCTCTGTCGTCTGGCCGTTGGGCAGTGTGGAGGCTATAACGCCGGCAAACTTCGCGCCGTTCAGCAGTTCATTGAGCTTAGCCCTGATGTTGTAGCCCTCGTTCTGGCTCTCCTCGGCAAAGCTGATGGTGACGTCGATCTCATTCTCATTGACCAGACCGATGAACTTGTCAAGCAGTGTGGCCAGCTGAATCATGGCGCTCTTGGCTGTATCGGGATCGCTGTGAACAGCCTCCTGAAGCGCGACAAGAATATTCTTGCCGTTTTTGTCGGTCAGCTGCTCGGCCGTGAAGCCGTCGACTGTGACGTTGACGTCCTTGGCCAGCGTGGCGGAGCTTGTGCTGACGCCCAGCGATGTGCCGGCTGTCAGGCAGAAGGACAGCGTCTCACCGTTATCGGCGTCGACAAGCTGAACCATGTCCAGAATCTCCTGAACCGTTGTGGCCTCTCCGCTCTTGAAAAGAACTATATCGCCCTTCTCGTCAGGCTCGAACTGAAGCTTCTTGCCGCCTATCTGGAGCCAGGAGCCGTTGCCGATGACAATCTGGCTGTCATCGACGCCTGTGTTGCGGTCGACGACAAAGTTGTTCTCGTTGACCATGCTGTGCCATGCGGCCGAAACATTATCATAGCTGTCAGGCTCGGCCACTACTTCAAGACCGGAAGCGTCGCTGTAATCGCCTGTAAAGACATATGTAACGGGATGGCTCTTGCCGTCCATGTCAACTATGTTGGCGTTGACTGTAGCCGACTTAAAAGCCTTCAGGTTTGTCAGGCCGAAGTTTTCAAATGTATCGAACAGAGGCAGATTCTTGTCCTCGCCCAGCAGGTGGAACTCGCCCAGAGCGTGGACGCCCTTGCCGCCGCCCAGAGAATCGACATTATTCATGCCGACGCCCAGCCACAGGCTGTTGGCGTTGACCTCGGCGTTGGGGATGTTCAGCGTCGCGACATAATCGGCGCCGACCCTGCCGACGACCTCTGTAGGCTCGCCGTTGACTATCGAAGCGACGATGCCGACAAACTTGGCGTCTGCCAGCTCCTCGTTGAGTCTGGCCCTTATGTTATAGCCCTCGGCCTGGGGAACGATATCCGCCGCGGCCTTAAACACGGTGGGACCGAGGTCGGCCTCCCCGTTCTCTTCGTTCTCGTTGTTCTCAAGCTCGGCGCCGTCGGTTGCTTCGGGCAGGGACTCGAGATTTTCCGGCTCTTCCTGTGCAAAGGCGGTCATACCCATCATGCCGATGAGCATGGAGGCCGTCAGCAGAGAAGCCAGAAGCTTTCTCAATGTTTTTTCCATTGCTTAACCTCTCCTTTCAGTTATCAGAAAAGTATTTGTCTTTATACAATAGTATAAAGACAAAGGGGGTACCCCCTTTTCTTTTCATTTTAAGGTTGGGTTTATTATACCACAGATAAGTATAAAAAAGGTTACAAATCGCAATATTTTTTCACAATTTTGAAAAGAATTTGAAGAGCCGTTAAAAAAGCCTTTATACCCTCAAACCCCGTATCTCATTTTGCAGCTTTTCCAGGAAGCGTCCGGCGTGGGCGCCGTCCATCTGGGTATGGTGGAACTGAAAGGATACGGGCAGGGTATATTTCAGCATTTTTCTCCTGTATCTGCCCCAAATCATAAAGGGATTGTTGAATATTCCGCTGTTCATCCCAACGGCGCCGTCGATATCCACATTTGTTATGGCAGACGTGCCGATGACCATGCTGTCGGTCAAATCGCGGTTTTGGCATGTCTCGGCCACCAGAGCGGTATATTTCAAATAGTCGCGGTTGAACCTCTCCAAATCCCTGTTGTAAAGTATGTCGCAGGAGCTGACCTCTCCCGTTTTGTTTTTTACTATTGTGTTGACGGCAAGGGTGTCGTACCGCAGCAATTTGCCGCCGACGGGCAGCCAATAAAACTCCTCGATATCCTCGGCCGCCCTTCCGATACAGTAGTCCATCAGCATATTGAACTTCAGCTTTGTTCTTCCGCTTATCCTGACAAGGGGCGTCACGTCAAAGGTTTTGAAAAATGTGACCATGGGGTTGGGCGCATCCATCCACAGCTCGAAAGCCTCGGCGCGCTTTGTTCTTTTCGGGTCTAATTCTCTTGCCATCCTTTACACCTCTTTTTTTGTTTTTTTGCAAGGGAAAAAAGTTTATCACAGCCTCGCCTTGATTGCAAGAGGGTTTTTCTTTCGTCCTCGGGTTCAAACTTTCATCTGCGAAAAAACAGACAGGAGATTTCTCTCCCGTCTGTTTTTTCGCAGGGGCAGAAGGACTTGGTCTCGCCTTCGGCTCGGTCGGCGATGGACGCTTGCCACCGGCAAGCATCGCCCCACGGCACGCTCCGCGTGCCTCGGGTTCAACTCTTTTTTCTCTGTAAAAAATACCGGAACCGCCGAGCGGTTCCGGTATTTTTGGCAGGGGCAGAAGGACTTGAACCCTCGGCACGCGGTTTTGGAGACCGCTGCTCTACCAACTGAGCTATACCCCTATGGTTAAATTGCCTGTTTATTATACATTCTTTATCTCGGTTTGTAAAGAGGCTGGAGAGT
Source organism: uncultured Clostridia bacterium (assembly GCA_947648385.1). Lineage (GTDB taxonomy): Bacteria > Bacillota > Clostridia > Oscillospirales > Butyricicoccaceae > RGIG1902. Next base: position 7,213 of record CANSNO010000029.1, on the reverse strand, counting down.
TTTTTTCAAACTTTTCTTTCAATTTTTCCTCGGCCATGATAAGATAAATAAAAAGAACAAAACCGAGGTTTATATATATGAAAAGGAAATCTCTTTTTATTCTCGCCCTTTTTACGGCGGCGCTGGTTCTCAGAACGGCGGCGGCCGGAGGAGCCGACGACCCTCTCGTCTCCCTCAGCGGCCTGAAAAATCTTCTTCTCCGGCCTGTCGAAAGCTATATCGAGGCCAAGGCCGACATTATAAAAAAAGAGCTGTCGGCAAATAAAGGCGGATCCGTCGATAAGGAGGCCCTTGCAAAACAGGCGGCCGCCTCTCTGGGCGGCGCTTCGACAAGGGAGGTCTCCCTGACAAAGGGTCAGAGGGTATCAGGCCCCATAGGGGGCGGCTTTATGCTGACCGAGGGCGAGGCCTCGGTCACAAGCTTTACGGCAAGCGACCTTATAGACGTCACGGCCGGGCGGAACGCCGTGCCCGGAACGGCCGTCACAAAAAACGGCTATTATATTATAGGTGTGGATAACGGCTGCGGCATGACGGTCACGTCGGAAAAGGCCACGGTGACGCTGATTGACGGCGCCTACACCCGCGACGGCTATTCCCCCACCCACGGCACGGAGGCCGAAGCTCTGGCCGCCGTAAATATATTCAGGGGCAGCGACAGGGGCTTTGAGCTTGACCGCGCCCCCACCAGACAGGAATCGCTGATAATGCTGATTCGCCTTTTGGGGCGCGAAAGCGAGGCTCTGGCCTTTGACGGCGTCTCCCCCTTCAAAGACCTTACAGGCTGGGCCGACGGGCGAAAATATATAGCCTACGGCTCCCACATGGGCTATACCAACGGCGTCACGGCCGACTCCTTCAACCAATACGGCGCGGCCGACCGCCATGTTTTTATAACATACGTTCTGCGCGCCCTCGGCTACAGCGACAGGGAGGGCGACTTTGTCTGGAACACCACCTCCGACGCTCTGGCCGTCAGAATAGGTCTGCTTAACCAAAAAGAGCTTGACGCCATGGAACAGAGCGGCTTTTTCCGCGACCATGTGGCCCTTATATCCTACCGCGCCCTCAAGACCTATATAAAGGATGGCTCCATGACGCTGGGCGAACAGCTTGCCGCCGCCGGGCGCATTTCATGGGACGATTACTTCGGCCTGAAATAATTTTTAACTGCTGTAACAACCACCCCTCCTGTGGCGTAATATGGATTGAGAAATCAATCAAGGAGGTAAGTTTTCATGTGTTGTAACAATGGTAATAACAGAGGTTTCGCCGGTGGGTTCTTCGCGAATTATCAGACCTTTTGGATAATCGTGGTCATCGCCGTAGTCATCATCTGGGTACATTACGCCGCTTGGAGCGTCCCCGGTCAGAACAACGGCAACTGCTGCTGCAATGACGGCTGCGGATGCGACAACTGCTGCAATCCCTGCAACTGCAACTGCAATCCCTGCTGCAATCCTTGCTGCTGCTGAGGGAAACAAAAGTTCATAGCATGAAAAAGGCCGGGGCGGACGCCCCGGCCCTTTTTATCGCCATTTATTCTCCGTCATGGATATAGGCTATATATTGTATACATTTCCCCGTGTTTTGTAACCATTTTAAACCTTTTTCGGGGTATAATCGTCTTATAAATCATCCCGGAGGTCAATGGTATGGACAGCTCTCTTCTTCTGACAGCTTTTGTCAAGCTTATGGAAAACTCGCGCTCCATGATATTTGTCAAGGACACCGAGCTCAGGTATGTCGCCGCATCGAGCAACTATATCGACGCCTTGGGCCGCGAGGATATCGTCGGCAAAACCAACGCCGAGCTGTTCGGCTCCTCCCCCAGAGCAAAGGCCATCGGAGAGGAGCAGCAGATACTCGACTCGGGCGTCGATATGATAGACACCGTCAGGGAATACGCCCAGGAAAGCGGCGTACTGCGCTGTCTTGTCAGCAAGCATATCCTCAGGGACGGGGAGGGCAACACAATCGGCCTTCTCGGCGTATACCGTTCCCTTGCCGACGCGCGCCTTGTCGTCGAAAACTCGCGCCTTATGAGAGAGGCCGAGCGCGACGCCATGACGGGGCTTTTGAACCACGGCTACACCCTGAAATACCTGTCGGCCTTTTTGGAGGGGGAAGGCAAGCTCAATTCCCACGCGCTCATTTTTCTCGACCTCGACCATTTCAAAGACGTCAACGACACCTTCGGCCATCTTTACGGCGACAGCGTCATAAAAAAAGCCGCTTCGCTGATAAACCACTCCTTCCGCGGCAGCGACCTCATCGGGCGCATGGGCGGCGACGAGTTTCTCATATTGATGAAAAACATTCCCGACCCCGAGCTTGTCTGCCGCAAGGCCGAGGAGCTGAACCAGTCCCTGCACTTTGACTGCATCGAGGGGGACAAGCGTATCACCGTCTCGGCCAGCATCGGCGTGGCCTTTTATAACGGCGACGGCGTTGGCGTCAAGGCGCTGATCTCCTATGCCGACGGCGCCCTTTACAAGGCCAAGGAGGCCGGGCGCGACTGCTACCGCGTGGCAGAGCAAACGCAGATATGAAAACAACCGCTCCGAATATTCGGAGCGGTTGTTTTATTCGATATCTTTCAGCTTTATGGGTTCTGCGTCGAACCCGCCGCTTATTTTACCATTGTGAAATACACGGCTATCATGCCTAGAATGGCGGCAAGAATTCCCATGAGCTTGAAAAGCTTATCCGACATATCTCTTCTCCCCTTTATTTTGATATATTTACAATATCAAGGCAAAGGGTTTTTGTCAATAATAATCCCCCTCGGGCAAAAGCCCGAGGGGGAACACATTAAGGGGAGCTGTATCTTACAGCTGATTCTCGGCCTTCTCGACCAACTTCTTGACCATCTGGCCGCCGATGGAACCGGCCTGGCGGCTTGTCAGATCGCCGTTATAGCCTTCCTTCAGATTGACGCCGACCTCGCGGGCTGTCTCCATCTTGAAGTTGTGCAGGGCGTTTTTAGCCTCAGCGGACAGCTTGGACTTATTGCTGCTGTTATTGCTTGTCATTTCGGTTTTCTCCTTTTTCTTTTCGCGCCTTTACCGCTTCCTGCCATGTTTACCGTGCAGAAAACGGTAAAGGCTTTCTATATGATGGCCGCGGCGTTTGCCTTGGCTACGACCATATTATTTGACCCTTTTCTCGAGCTATTACAAGAAAAAACTGCCATTTAAAGCTTGTTGCTCATCTGCTCCATAGCTTTGGCCGCCCTTTTTGCGCGCGACTTTATCTGCCTCGAGCTTATCATGCCCGATTCCTCCGCCGCGATACCGGCCGCGGCGCCTAAAGCGGCTCCGGCCGCCATAGTCATAAGCCAGCTTCTCACCTTCATTTTTCACCCTCCTTTTTTACTGCTGATGCTCTTCTCGCCATTCTATCTCCTCAAGCAGGTCTCTCCTGTCGGGCTGAGCCGCTCCTGTAGAGGGCCTTCTCTTGTCGGGCCTCATACCCGCCGGCGGAATGACGTTGGGAATGTGCTTTTTGATATCCTTCAATCCTTTCACCTCCCACGATTGAATTTTCCCCTGCCCTATGATAGAATATTCTTTATTGAAAAGTCCAAACCTTGGAGGATAATTTATATGTTTGAAAAATTGGCCGAAGTTGAGAAAAGGCTGGAGGAGATAGAAAAAGCTCTTCAGGAGGGCGACCTTTACAGCGACCCGAAAAGGGCGGCCGACCTTTTAAAGGAACAAAAGGAGCTGACCCCCGTGGTGGAGGCCTTCAGAGAATATAAAAAGGCTCAGGCCGACCTTGAAACGGCCCAGGAGCTTTTAAAGGACGACGACCCCGAGATGCGCGACATGGCATTTGCGGAGGTCGACGACGCCAAGACGAGAATGGCGAAAATAGAGGAAGAGCTTAAAGTCCTCCTTCTGCCAAAGGATGCAAACGACGACAAAAACGTCATCGTCGAGATACGCGGCGGCGTGGGCGGCGACGAGGCGGCTCTTTTTGCCGCCGACCTTTTCCGAATGTATTCAATGTACGCCGAAAGCAAGCGTTTCAACATCGAAATTACAAATATAAACGAGACCGAGATAGGCGGCATCAAGGAAATAAGCTTTATCGTCGAGGGCCGCGGCGCGTGGGCGCGCTTCAAGTTTGAAAGCGGCGCACACAGGGTACAGCGCGTGCCCGAGACCGAAAGCTCGGGCAGAATACACACCTCGGCCGTCACGGTTGCCGTCCTGCCCGAGGCCGAGGAGGTCGAGATAGAGATAAACCCGGCCGATTTACAGATAGACACCTTCCGCTCGGGCGGCGCCGGCGGCCAGCACGTCAACAAGACCGAATCGGCCATACGCATAACCCACCTGCCCACAGGGGTCGTCGTCGAGTGTCAGGACGAGCGAAGCCAGTATAAAAACAAGGACAGAGCCATGAAAATACTCCGCTCCAAGCTCTATGAGGCCAAACAGCAGGAGCTTGACCGCGAGCGCGCCGGAGAGCGCCGCTCGCAGGTGGGCACGGGCGACCGCTCGGAGCGCATAAGGACATACAACTTCCCCCAGGGCCGCGTCACCGACCACCGCATCGGCCTGACCCTCCACCGCCTTGAGCAGGTCATGAACGGCGACCTTGACGAGCTTATCGACGCCCTGACAGCCGCCGACCAGGCCGAAAAGCTCAAGGGACAGCAGTAAAGAGGTGTTTTAAAATGGAGACTTTTCTCCTGCCGGCAAACAGCCAAAACAACAAAAAGGCCGCCGAGCTTCTTTTAAAAGGCGAGGTCGTCGGCATACCCACCGAGACGGTCTACGGTCTGGCGGCCGACGCCTTTAATCCCGAGGCCGTAAAAAAGATATTCATTGCCAAGGGGCGTCCTCAGGACAATCCCCTTATAGTCCACATATCCGACATGAGCCAGCTTGAACAGGTGGCTTCTGATATACCTTCTGCCGCTTATAAGATGGCCGAGGCCTTCTGGCCGGGGCCGCTGACAATGATATTTCGCCGCTCTCCCCTCATCCCCGACGAAGTGACGGCCGGACTTGACACCGTCGGCGTCCGTATGCCCTCCCACAGGGTGGCAAGGGAGATAATAGCATTAAGCCTCCCTCTGGCGGCTCCCTCGGCCAACACATCGGGCAAGCCGTCCCCCACGGCGGCCTCCCATGTCTATGAGGATATGCGCGGCCGCGTGCCCATGATAATCGATGGGGGACGCTGCTCGGTCGGCGTGGAATCGACCGTCGTCGATATGACGGGGGACGTTCCCCGTGTGCTTCGCCCGGGGGCAATCACAGAGGAGATGATAGCCAACCTCGTCGGGGCCGCCGACACCGACAGGGCCGTAAAAGTGGGCCTCGCCGAGGGCGAAAGGGCCAAATCCCCCGGCATGAAATACCGCCACTACGCCCCCAAGTCCCCCGTGCGCCTCTATGAGGGCGCGCCCGAGGATACATTTGACGCCATTATGAATGAGGAAACCGAGGGCCGTGGGGTCATATGCTTTGAGGAATACAAAAAAGCCTTGAAAGAAAAGGGCTTCAAGTGGGTCTATTCCATCGGGCAGTCCTGGAATCACGCCGCCCACGGCAAAAATATTTTTTCCGTCCTGCGCCGCTTCGATTCCACAAAGGCCGAGCTGATACTGGCTCAATGCCCCAGAGAGTTCGGAAGCGGTCAGGGCACCGTCAACCGCATGAGAAAGGCGGCGGGGTTTTCCTGCATAGCCTGCTCGGATAAGACAATAATAGGGGTCACAGGGGCCAGCGGCTCGGGCAAAAGCCGTTTTTCGGCGGCCCTCTCGGGCGCGCTGGGCGACTGCCTGCTCCTCGACGCCGACAACATATACCACGGGCTTCTGGGAGACGGAAAAACTCCCCTCTGCGAGAAAATTCTTGAAGCTTTCCCCAATGCCGAAAGGGACGGCGTCCTTGACAGAAAAAAGCTCGGCGCCATTGTCTTTGCCGACAAGGAGGCCCTCAAAACCCTCAATGGACTGACCCATCCGGCTGTTATCAAAAAAACGCTGTATGATATCAAAAAAACAACGCATAAATATATTGTCACCGATGTGCCCCTTTTATTTGAAAGTCATTTTGACAGATATTGCACAATGACGATAGGACTGCTGGCCGACAGAAAAAAAGCCCGCGCCCGTATAATGGAGCGCGACAACATATCGGGCAAGAACGCCGACGCACGTTTGAATGGCCGCCCGACTGCCCGACTTTATACAAAGCGCGCCGACCTTGTCGTAAACAACGACGGCGGCGTCAAAGAGCTTGAAAAGGCGGCCTCTTCCATAGCGGCCAAATATTTGCTCTGAAGCCGCGCTTATAATTCAACGCCCCCACGCCATAATAGCGTGGGGGTGTTTTTTTGAACAGTGAAAACTTCAGCTGTCATGACGGCGATATGGCCATCGGCCGTCTCCACTGCCTGACGATAATCGGGCAGATAGAGGGCCATGTGGAGCTTGGCGGCCAGACAAAGACGACAAAATACGAGCATATTCTGCCCCTTATCGCCGCTCTGGAGGAAAGCCCCGACGTGGACGGGCTTTTGATACTTCTGAACACGGTGGGCGGCGACGTGGAGGCCGGGCTGGCCATGGCCGAGCTTATAGCCGGCATGAGCAAGCCGACGGTCTCCCTTGTCCTCGGCGGAGGCCATTCCATCGGCGTGCCGCTGGCCGTTTCGGCCAAAAGGAGCTTCATAGCCCCCACTGCCTCCATGACCCTTCATCCCGTGCGTATGTCAGGCACCGTCATGGCCATACCTCAAACCATGCAGTATTTCAAAAAGATAGAGGAGCGCGTCATCGGCTTTATCTGCTCGCGCTCCTCCATAGACCCCGACACCCTGCGCGAGCTGATGAGAAAGACCGACCAGCTTCTGGGCGACGTGGGCAGCGTGGTGTACGGTAAAGAGGCCGTCGACCTGGGCCTATGCCACGAGGTGGGCAGCCTTAAAGAGGCTCTGGCCTGCCTGCGACAGCTTGTAAAGGAGGATAAAAATGGAGATTCTTGAGCTTTACCAAATGCCCGAGGGAATGATTGTGCCCTACACCTATTCTTTTCCCCTTATGCGCCAAAGCGGCCTGCCCCGCGAGTTTCAGGGCGAGCAGGCCAGAAGAAGGGTGACCAACACGATATATCCCCTCGACTTTGAATATTCTTTTCCTCTGTTTATGTGAGGAAAGCCCCACCGCAAGGTGGGGCTGTCCTTTACTTTT
>CANSNO010000028.1 GCA_947648385.1 uncultured Clostridia bacterium | reverse complement strand
GATACGCGCACGGTCTGGGCCTTTTCTCAGAAGGTCAGCGGCGTGGTGCAGGCCATAAGCCCCTCCACGGCCTCGCCCACAAGCGTCACCGTTTCGGGCGTGACCTGCGCTCTCGGCAGCTCTCAGGCTATATATGCCTTTTCCGACATGGGGTCGGTCAAGGTGGGCGACAGCGTCACCCTGCTTTTGGGCACGGGAGGACAGTGCGTATTTGTCGAGACGGCCGGAAGCCGCCTGACCGATACGGTTTACGGCGTTGTGACGGCCGTCGGCTCCAAGGCCACAAGCGACAATATGGGCAATGTGACCCAGGCGAATTATATAGATATTGCCGCCACCGACGGCGGAACCTACAGCTATCCCTACAGCGGCAAGATATCCGAGGGCACGGCCGTCAAGGTGGAGGTCAGGGACGGCAAGGCCGCGGTCACCCGTGTCAGCTCGGGGGTCACGCCCTCGGGCAGGGTGCAGAGCGGCAAAATAGGCGGCTATAAGCTGGACGATTCCACCGAGATAATCGACTACCGCTCGACCCGTGTCGTCAGGGTCAGGGCCGACAGGCTGGAGAATGTGGTGATAAGCGGCGGCGATATCGCCCTCTGCATGACGAGCGACAATCATATCGACCGCCTGATACTCAAGGGAGTGACGGGCGATACCGAGGATTACGGCATAATGCTCGACGCCCAGATAAGCCAGAATATCATGCTTTCTCCCAGCGTCTTTTCATATGTCATAAACGGCGTGCCGGGGGTCTATTCGGCCAATATTTCGGTCAGCGTCGGCGACGGCCCCTGCGCCGTTATCTATAAGGACGGCAGGATATCCTCCTTCAGGGGCCTGACGGGCAGAAGCGTAACCGGCATGAGCTCCTATTCGGCCTCCCTTCAGGGACAGGGCACCATGGAGTTCAGCGACAATATGCAGGTTTATGTCAGGGACGGAGACAACTATTATCTCTCCTCCCGTATGAATATTTCTCTTGACACCCACACCGTCAAGGCATATTATGATGACAGTACGGAAAACGGCGGCAGGATAAGAGTCCTTGTCGCTCAGGAGAAATGATAATATGAAAATACTGCTCATCGTGTGCCCCTTTATATTCCTGGCCGGATTTGTCGATTCGGTTGCCGGAGGCGGAGGGCTGATATCCATTCCGGCCTATCTTTCCGCCGGACTGCCCGTCCATCTGGCCGCCGGGACAAACAAGTTTTCGGCCTGCTGCGGAGTGACGGCGGCCTCCGTTAAATACCTGAGGGAGGGCAAGGTTTATCTGCCCATCGCCCTCTGGTCGGCTTTGGGATGTATATGTGGGGCGGCGATGGGCACCAGACTGGCCCTTTATCTCGATGAAAAGGTATTGCGTATGATTATGCTATGCGCCATACCTCTGACGGCGGTTTTCGTCCTCACGAGAAAGAACATGGGTGGGGACGACAGCCTGCCGATAGACATGAGCGCAAAAAAGAGGGCGGTTATTTCGGTTTTCATCGGCCTGACTGTCGGAGTTTACGACGGCCTTATCGGCCCGGGCACGGGGACATTCCTCATTCTGGGGTATACGAGCTTTTTGGGGATCGACCTTTTAAAGGCCTCCGGCTGCGCCAAGGTGTCCAATCTGGCCTCCAACCTGACCTCGGTCGCCCTTTATGCCCTCAGCGGCCAAATACTCTATTCGGTCGCCATACCGGCGGCGATATGCTCCATGGTGGGCAACTACTGTGGGGCGAGATATGCCGTCAAGGGGGGCAGCGCCAAGGTCAGGAAGATAATGCTCGTCGTCCTTGTGTTGCTTTTTGCCAAAATAATCTTTGACCTTGCGGCGTAAAAATCAAAAGGTATAAAAGGTGGGAGCTTTTAAAAGCTCCCGCCTTTTTTCGTGGGGAAAAGCTTTTTAATGACGGAAAAAGTCTGAAAGAAAAAATAAACTTTAAAAATGTATTGAAAGTATGACGAGGGGCATATATAATGGCCTTGAAGAGACCGCATGACGAAAGAAAAGGGGAAGGTTTATGGAAAAGCTTGTGGGAAGAGAGCTTATGAAGGACGGCTGCAACTGCGCTCAGAGCGTCCTTGTCACCCTCGCGCCCGAAGCCGGGATAAGCGAGGAACAGGCCATGAGGATGGCCTGCTGTCTGGGGGGCGGATGCCGCGCCGGAGAGATATGCGGCGCGCTGACGGGGGCGCTTATGGCCCTCAGCCTTGTCAACGGCAATACCGACCGTAAGGACACGGAGACAAGAATGAAAGCCTATGACGAATATATCGAGCTTGACCGTATGTTCAGGGAACGCTTCGGCAGCCTGACCTGCCGCAGCCTTTTGGGGGTCGACACCTCCACGGAAAACGGACACAGGTATATGCTGGAGCATCCGGAGGTAAAGGAACAGAACTGCCACGAGTTTATCGACGCCGCCGTTGAAATGGCGCGCGGCCTTATGGCACGTCATAAATAAAGGCGGGGCAAATGGGACTTATACATCAGCTTAGGCAGAGCGCCTCAATGCGCCTTGACGGCAACGAGAAAAACACGGCCATGATAATGGCCGAGGCGGTTTTTGCCGCCATTGTACTCCAGCTCACGAACCCGTTTTACCAGCTTTTCGCCACGGCCATGGGGGCCGACGACGTGGCCGTGGGGCTTATATCCTCGCTGCCCTCCTTCTGCGCCCTTTTTGTGCTGCTTCCGGCCTCCCTTTACATAGACAGGGTAAAGGATAAAAAGAAGTTTTTGATGACGGCCATCACGGTATGCGGCGTCATACTGCCCGTCGTCGCCATGGCTCCTTTTCTGGGAGACAGGGGATATTGGTTCTTTATTATCGGCATTTCCTTTTGGAACGCCCCCTATCTCTGCTACACGGTTTCATGGCAGTCGTATTTTTCCGACCTTTTTCCGCCGGCCAACCGCGCCGTGCCCTATTCAAGGCGTCAGATGATATATAACGCCGTTCCCGCCTTTACCATTATGGCCGGAGGGCTTATCCTCAGCTATCTCTGCAAAACGACCGAGCAGAAGATACTGACATATCAGATATTTTTCTTTATCGCCTTCGGCGCCGCACTGCTCCAGCGCAAGGCCATCGCCATGACCCATGTGCCCGAGTGGGTCAAACCGGCTCACGTGCCCGAGACCTCTCCCGTAAAAGAGTTTATGGCGGCCATAAAGAACCTGAAAAAACACCCCAGGTTCTGCATATTTCTGGCCCTGCTGTTTTTCTTCTATTTCGCATGGCAGATGGCCTGGCCCCTCTTTTTCCTGTATCTTGTCACGGGGGTCGGCTTTAACGAGGCCACGAAGAGCCTCTTTGATGTGGCGTCCTATCTCGCCATGACCTTTACCTCCACATGGTGGGGCAAGAGGATAGATAAATACGGGCCACGCGGCTCCACCGTGCTGGGGCTTCTCGGGGCGGCCACCTGTCCGGCGTGGACCGTGCTGACGGGCAATTTCTGGGTCATACTGGCCAGCTATATTTTCAGCGGCGGCACGGCTCCAGGCTTCCAGCTGGGGCTGTTCAACGATATGCTGGAAAACCTGCCCGAGGAAAACAAGTCGCTTTATATCGGAATATACAATATGGTCATGCAGATATCCAACTTTGTGGCGCCCCTTTGCGGCGTGGCCCTTTACGCGGCTATCGGGGCCGTCAAGACCATGTATCTTTCCAGCGTTCTGAGGCTTGCGGCGGCCGTCGCCTTCGGCGTGAGATATTTTATTTTGAAGAGCAAAAAAAGAGCCTGATAATGTTATTTCGCGGATATTTGTAATTTATTTACAGATATCCGCGAAAATATATCTATGTTTTCGCCCCCTGAAAGGCGGCCTTATGTTCAAAACGACAAAAAGCTTTAAAGATGGATATTTTTGTTGAAAAAAATTACTATTTATAGTAAAATAAATAAGTATTTTAGGTATTTTAAAAACGGGACATTTTAAAAACGGAGGACTTCTCGGATATGAAAATGTCGGGTTATTTTAAATACTGTTTCGGCATGAAGAACATATACGGAGTTATTGCGCGCGGACGAAGGCGTCCGTATATATAGAAAAGCACCCTTTTTCGGGTGCTTTTAGATTTTTTTGAGCAATTAAGGAGGATAAAGTGATATGAAAAAAGTAATTATCGTCATGGGTTCCGATTCCGACCTTCAGGTCATGGAGGGAGCCGTTCGCACGCTGAGGAGCTTTTCGGTGCCCTTTGACGTGCGTATAGTGTCGGCCCACAGGACGCCATCGGCGGCCGAGGAGCTGTCAAAGACGGCCGAGGAGAAGGGGGCCGGAGTCATAATCGCCGCCGCCGGCAAGGCGGCCCATCTGGCCGGAGTTCTGGCCGCCAACACCATTCTGCCTGTTATCGGCGTGCCTATCAAATCAAGCACCATGGACGGCATGGACAGCCTTTTGTCGACAGTCCAGATGCCCTCGGGCGTGCCTGTGGCGACCGTCGCCATAAACGGGGCCGAAAACGCCGCACTTCTGGCCGTGCAGATACTTGCCGGAAACGAGCCGTCGCTTCAGCAGGCTCTGCGCGATTACAAGAAAGAGATGGAAAGAAAGGTCATTGAAAAGGACGAGAATATCAGAAAACAATATACAGCCACGGAGGAATAAAAAATGGAAAAATTACAGCAGCTTTATGAAGGCAAGGCCAAGAAGGTTTTCGCCACCGACGACCCCGAGCTTTTTATCGTCGACTACAAAGATGACGCCACAGCCCTTGACGGCCTGAAAAAGGGCACCATCATGGGCAAGGGGGTCATAAACAACCGCGTCACCAACTTCCTCATGCAGAAGCTGGAGAAGGAGGGCGTGCCCACACACTTTGTCAAGGAGCTTTCCGACAGAGAGACGCTTGTCAAAAAGGTCTCCATCGTTCCCCTTGAGGTCATCATCCGCAATATTTCGGCCGGTTCCTTCGCCAAGCGTTACGGCGTGGAGGAGGGCATAGTCTTTGACCAGCCCACCATAGAGTTTTCCTATAAGAACGACGAGCTGCACGACCCCCTGATAAATACATATCACGCTCTGGCTCTCAAGCTGGCCACCAAAGAGGAGATAGAGACGATAGAGAAGTACGCCTTCGCCGTCAATAAGTTCCTCAAGGCCTTTATGCTGGAGAACAACATCGACCTTGTGGACTTCAAGCTGGAGTTTGGCCGCCTGAGCGACGGCACCATAGTGCTGGCCGACGAGATATCCCCCGACACCTGCCGCTTCTGGGACCACACGACCCACGAAAAACTGGACAAGGACCGTTTCCGCAGAGATCTGGGCAATGTCGAGGACGCCTATAAAGAGATACTGCACAGGCTGATGGGAGAATAAGCGATGGGTGGATTTTTTGGCATAGCGTCTAAAAACCAGTGCAATTACGACCTTTTCTTCGGCGTCGACTATCATTCCCACCTCGGTACGCGCCGCGGCGGTATGGCCATGTACGACAAGGAGAGAGGCTTCCAAAGAGCCATCCACAATATACAGAACTCGCCCTTCCGCACCAAGTTTGAGGACGACGTAAACGAGATGAGCGGCAATATGGGCATAGCCTGCATAAGCGACAATGAGCCGCAGCCCTTGCTGATACGCTCTCACCTCGGCAACTACGCCCTGACGACGGTGGGCAAGATAAACAACGAGGAGGCCCTTGTCCAGCGCGTACTTGACCAGAACCGCCATTTCCTTGAAATGGGCGGAAGCAAGATAAACGCCACAGAGCTGGTGGCCGCCCTTATAAACGAGGCGCCCACCATACCCGAGGGCATACAGCACGCTCAAAAGCTCATCGACGGCACCATGTCTGTCCTTGTCATGACGCCCGAGTGTATTTACGCCGCCCGTGATTTTTACGGCAGGCTGCCCGTCATGCTGGGCAGGAGGGACGACGGCTATGCCATATCCTTTGAATCCTTCGCCTATCAGAAGGTGGGCTATGAGGACGTCAGAGACCTCGGCCCCGGAGAGATAGTCAGGGTCACCCCCGAGAGCGTCGAGACCCTTGTGGAGCCGCAGAAGAAGATGAGAATATGCGCCTTCCTCTGGACATATTACGGCTATCCCAACTCCCATTATGAGGGCAAGACCGTCGAGACAATGAGGTATAAGTGCGGCGAGATAATGGCTCAGCACGACATCGACGAGGGCATATCCATGGATATGGACTATGTCGGCGGCATACCCGACAGCGGCACGGCACACGCCATAGGCTATGCCAACCGCGCCGAAATACCCTTTGCCCGTCCCTTTATCAAATACACCCCCACATGGCCTCGCAGCTTTATGCCGACAAACCAGAATGTCCGCAATCAGGTTGCCAGGATGAAGCTTGTGCCCGTCAAGGAGCTTATCGAGGGCAAAAAGCTTTTGATGGTCGACGATTCGGTCGTCAGGGGCACCCAGACGAGGGAGACGGTCGAGTTCCTTTACGGCAACGGCGCCAAAGAGGTTCACATCCGCTCGGCCTGTCCGCCCATAACCTTCGGCTGTAAATACCTCAATTTTTCAAGCAGCCGCTCGGAAATGGAGCTTATCGCCCGACGCGCCATAATGAGGCTTGAGGGCGAGGAGGGCTTCAACCACCTGTACGAATACTCCGACACCCACACCGACAGGGGCATGGCCATGATAGAGGAGATAGGCAAGGAGCTTCATTTCTCCTCCCTGCGTTTCCAGACCCTTCAGGGCGAGCTGGATTCCATCGGCATAGACCATGACAAGATATGCACCTACTGCTGGACGGGAAAAGAATAACTGAAAGGGAATTGATTAATATGAGTCATAACGACAGCCACAGCGAGAGCTACGCCAAGGCGGGAGTCAACATAGAGGCCGGATATGAGGGCGTAAAGCTGATGAAAAAGCACGTGGAGAGGACGATGATACCCGGCGTCGTCTCCGATATCGGCGGCTTCGGCGGCCTTTTCTCACCGGATATTTCGGGCATGAAAAATCCCGTGCTTGTTTCGGGCACCGACGGCGTCGGCACAAAGCAGCGCATAGCCCAGATACTGGACAAGCATGACACCGTCGGAATTGACTGCGTGGCCATGTGCGTCAACGATATCGTCTGCTGCGGCGCCAAGCCCATATTTTTCCTCGATTACATAGCCATCGGCAAAAACGTGCCCGAAAAGGTGGCGACGCTGGTCTCCGGCGTGGCCGAGGGCTGCGTCCGGGCAGGATGCGCCCTTATAGGCGGCGAGACGGCCGAGCATCCCGGTACCATGGCTCCTGACGATTACGACCTTGCCGGTTTCTCGGTTGGCATAGTCGACAGGGAAAAGGTGCTGGACAATAAAAAGATGAGGGAGGGGGACGCCATAATCGCCCTGCCCTCCACAGGCATACATTCAAACGGTTATTCCCTCGTCCGCAAGGTCTTTGACGTGGAAAAGGCCGACCTTAATATGTATTCAAACGAGCTGGGCATGACGCTGGGCGAGGCTCTGCTGACCCCCACCGCCATTTATGTCAAGCAGGTGCTGGCCGCCATCGCGGCCGCCGACGTCCGCGGCGTCAGCCACATCACGGGAGGCGGATTTTATGAGAATATCCCTCGCTCCATTCCCGACGGGCTTTGCGCCAGAATAGAGAAGAGCGCCATTAAAACCCCGGCCATCTTCAAACTGCTTCAGAGTCAGGGCAATATCCCCGAGAGGGATATGTTCAACACCTATAACATGGGCGTCGGAATGACGGTCATCGCCTCAAGGGAGACGGCCGACAGGGCCGTGGCCGCTCTGAGAGAACACGGCTGTGACGCCTATATCCTCGGCGAGGTGACAACAGGCGACAGCAAGGTGGAGTTATGCTGAAAATAGCCGTTTTTGTGTCGGGAGGGGGGACCAACCTCCAGGCGCTCATCGACCGCCAACAGACGAAGGGTCTCGGCGGTGGGGAGATAACGGCCGTCATATCCTCAAAAAAAGGGGCTTATGCCCTCGAAAGGGCCGAAAAGGCCGGAATAAAGGGCTATTTTGTCTCGGGCAAGGGCCTTTCCGTAGACGAATACAGCAGGAAGCTGGACGAGCTGCTGGAAAATGAAGTCAAGCCCGACCTTATCGTTCTGGCCGGATTTCTCAAGATATTCAGCCCCGATTTTTGCAAAAAGTACAGCGGCAGGATACTCAATATCCACCCCTCACTTATACCCTCCTTTTGCGGCGACGGAATGTACGGCCTTCATGTCCATGAGGCGGCCCTGGCGAAGGGCGTCAAGGTTACGGGGGCCACTGTGCATTTTGTCGACGCCGTCACCGACGGCGGCCCCATAGTCATGCAGAAGGCCGTGGAGGTCAGGGAGGGGGACACCCCCGAGGCGCTCCAGCAGAGGGTAATGGAGCAGGCCGAGCATATCCTGCTGCCCGACGCCGTGACCCTCTTCTGTCAGGGCAGGCTGAAAATAAAGGATGGCAGGGTCAGCATAAGCTGACGGCCATGAGAGGATGAATAATATGGAAATAAATACGCTTAACACCCTGCTTGAGGGACACAGCTATCCCGGGCGAGGCATAGTTATCGGCCGCTCTGCCGACAACAAAAGGGCCGTGATAGCCTATTTCATCATGGGCCGCAGTGAAAACAGCCGCAACCGCGTCTTTGAGACGACAGAGGACGGCATACGCACAAGGGCCTTTGACGAAAGCAAGATGGGCGACCCCTCCCTCGTCATTTACCATCCCGTAAGGAGGGTGGGCGGCGTCACCGTCGTCACCAACGGTGACCAGACCGACACCATAGCCGATGCTCTCAAACAGGGCAAAAGCTATATCGAGGCCCTACGCACACGCTGCTTTGAGCCCGACCCTCCCATCTACACCCCCAGAGTCTCCGGCGTGGTGGAAAAGGACGGTTCCTATTGCCTGTCGATACTTAAGAGCCTTGACGGCGACCCCTCCTGCAACAAGCGTTTTTTCTTCGAGTATGACGCGCCCAAGGCCGGAATGGGCCACTTTATCCACACATATAATGAAAATCTGCCGACCCCTCCCTCCTTTGAGGGTGAGCCCAGAACCGTCGCCATAGGCAATGAGAGCGCCGACGAGCTGGCCGCCTCGGTGTGGAACAGCCTCAATCAGGACAACAAGGTCTCCCTTTATGTCTGCACGATAGACCTTGCCACAGGAGAGAGACAGCAGGCCATCATCAATAAAAATAAATAAAAAGTGAGGAATCACCATGACCGAGCTTGAACTTAAATACGGCTGTAATCCCAATCAGAAGCCGGCAAAACTGCTGATGGATAAGGGGGAGCTTCCAATCGAGGTTCTCAGCGGCCGCCCCGGATATATCAACTTCATGGACGCCCTCAACAGCTGGCAGCTTGTCAAGGCCCTCAAAAAGGCCACGGGACTGCCGGCCGCCGCATCCTTCAAGCACGTCAGCCCGGCCGGAGCGGCGCTGGGCAAGGAAAAGCTGACCGACACGGAAAGGGCCATCTATTTTGTTCCCGACGGCCTTTCGCCCCTTGCTAACGCCTATGCCCGCGCCAGAGGGGCCGACCGCCTCTGCTCCTACGGCGACTGGGCCGCCCTGTCAGATGTCTGCGACGAGGACACGGCCAGACTTATAAGCCGCGAGGTCTCCGACGGCGTTATAGCCCCCGGCTATACCGACGCCGCCCTTGAGATACTCAAAAACAAGCGCAAGGGCGGCTATAACGTGGTCAGGATAGACCCCGATTATACCCCCGACCCCGTCGAGCGCCGCAGCATCTTCGGCATAACCTTCGAGCAGGGCTATAACGACCTTGAGATAAACGGGAATATGCTGACAAATATCGTCACAAAAAATAAGGCTTTGGATGAGCAGGCCAAGCTGGATATGCTTGTCGCCCTCATCACCCTGAAATACACCCAGTCCAACTCGGTCTGCTATGTCAAGGACGGCCAGACCATCGGCGTCGGCGCGGGACAGCAGTCGAGGGTGCATTGCACCCGTCTGGCAGGCAATAAGGCCGATAATTGGTATCTGAGACAGCATCCCTATGTTCTTGATTTGCAGTTTGTCGACAAGATAAAGAGGCCCGACAGGGACAACGCCATCGACATTTATATTTCCGATGAATACGAGGATATCCTTGCCGACGGCGTTTGGCAAAAGACCTTCAAGGTCAAGCCCCCCGTGCTGACAGCCGGGATGAAAAAGGAGTGGATAGCCGGAAATACGGGCGTTACCGTCGGCTCCGACGCTTTCTTCCCCTTCGGCGACAATATCGAGCGCGCCCACAAATCGGGCGTCAAATATGTGGCCCAGCCGGGCGGCTCCATAAGGGACGACAACGTCATCGAGACCTGCGACAAATACGGCATGGTCATGTGCTTTACCGGCGTGCGCCTCTTCCACCACTAATAGGGAGGCTTTTATATGAGAATACTTGTCATCGGCGGCGGCGGCCGCGAGCACGCCATAGCCAAGGCGCTGACGAAAAACGTCGCCGTCGAGAAAATATGGGTGGCCCCGGGCAACGGCGGCACCGAGGCTTTTTGCGAAAATGTGCCCATAGCCGCCACCGATTTGGAGGGCGTGCTGGGCTTCTGCAAAAAGAACCACCCCGATTTTGTCGTCGTCACTCCCGACGATCCTCTGGCCCTCGGCATGGTGGATTTGCTGGAGGACAACGAGTTTGCCTGCTTTGGCCCCACAAGGGAGGCCGCCAAGCTGGAATGGTCGAAGAACTATGCCAAGGAGTTCATGGCAAAATACAACATCCCCACGGCCTCGTATGTGCTGTGCAAGGACAGCGGCGAGGCCAAGGAATACGTCAAGACCTGTCCAATACCTATCGTCCTGAAAGCCGACGGTCTGGCCCAGGGCAAGGGAGTCGTCGTGGCCCAGACGCGCGAGGAGACCGTCAGGGGCTGCGACCAGCTGACCTCCAAGGGCGACCAGCCCATACTCTTTGAGGAGATGCTGACAGGACCCGAGGTTTCGGTTCTCTGCTTTACCGACGGAAAGACGATCGTTCCCATGCCGGCCGCCCAGGACCACAAGAGGGCCTTTGACGGCGATAAGGGCCCCAACACTGGCGGAATGGGAGCCTATTCTCCCGTCTCGGTCTACACTTCGGCCATGGCCGAAAGGTGCATGGAGGAGATATTCAGGCCGACCGTCGACGGCATGGTCAAGGAGGGCCACCCCTTTAAAGGCGTGCTGTATTTCAGCCTGATGCTGACGCCTGACGGTCCCAAGGTAATAGAATACAACTCGCGCTTCGGCGATCCCGAGACCCAGGCCGTCATTCCGCTTTTGAACTCCGACCTTTTGAATATCATGCTGGCCACGCGCAACGGCAAGCTGGACAGGGCCAAGGTCAAGTTCCTCGACAACTGCTCGGCCTGCGTCGTCATGGCCAGCGCCGGATATCCGGGCTCCTATGAAAAGGGCAAGGTCATCGTCGGCGTTGAGGAGGCCGGAAAATACGGCACGGTATACCATGCCGGCACGGCCCGCAGGGGGGACAACGCCCTGATAACATCGGGCGGCAGGGTGCTGTGCGTCTCCTCCCTTGGCAGGAGCCTGAGACAGGCTTTGAGAAACTGCTATAAGGGAGTGGGGGCCATCAAGTTTGAGGGCGCCTTCTACCGCAGCGATATCGGCAGCAAGGACGCCGGAGCAAAGGAGGAATAATATGCCGCAAGTATACAGATGCTTTACCGAAAAAAGGCCCGGCTTTGATACCGAGGCCGTCAGCCTCAAAAACCGCTTTAAGAACGAGGAGGGCGTAAAGGGGCTTGAAAGGGTCAGAATACTCAACAGATACGACTGTCAGGGCATTGATGAGGAGACCTATAGGCTGGCCTGCGCCGGCGTTTTTTCCGAGCCGGCCTGCGATGAGGTCTATCACGAGGTAATGCCCTTTGAGGGGGATTGGACGCTGATAGTCGAGGCTTTGCCCGGCCAGTTCGACATGAGGGCCGATTCCTGCCGCCAGTGCATAGCCCTTATGACGCGCGGCGAAAGGCCCCTTGTCAAAAACGCCGTCGTCTATGTCTTTTACGGCGAACTTTCCGACGAGGACAAGAAAAAAATATCCTCCGGCCTCATAAACCCCGTCGAAAGCCGCGAGGCTTCACCCGAAAAGCCCGAAAGCCTTGAGGAGAGCTATCCCCAGCCCCCGTCGGTTGAGGTTCTCGACGACCTGATGGAGGAGAGCGACCTTGACGGCTATATATCCCGTCTCGGACTTGCCATGGACAGCGCCGACCTTGCCTTTTTGAGGGACTATTTCAAGGGCGAGGGCAGAGCGCCCACTATGACCGAGCTGAAAATGATAGATACATACTGGTCTGACCACTGCCGCCACACCACCTTCCTGACTCGTCTCGACGACGTGACCATAGAGGACGAGGCCGTCAAACGCAGCTTTGAAAAATATCTTGAGGGCCGCCGCTTTGTCTACGGCGAAAGGGCCGAGACAAGGCCCGTAACCCTTATGGATATAGCCACCGCCGCCCCCAAGGTGCTGAAAAAGCAGGGGGTGCTGACCAACCTTGACGAGAGCGAGGAGATCAACGCCTGCTCCATAAAGGTCAATGTGGATGTCAATGGCGAGGAGCAGCCCTGGCTGCTCATGTATAAAAACGAGACCCACAACCACCCCACCGAGATAGAGCCTTTCGGCGGCGCGGCCACCTGCCTCGGCGGCGCCATACGCGACCCCCTTTCGGGCCGTGCCTATGTCTATCAGGCCATGAGGGTGACTGGAGCCGCCGACCCCAACCTGCCCCTCGAGCAGACCCTGCCCGGCAAGCTGCCTCAGAGGACGATTTGCCGCAAGGCGGCTCAGGGCTACAGCTCCTATGGCAATCAGATAGGCCTTGCCACCGGCCTTGTCTCCGAGCTTTACCATCCCGGCTATGTCGCCAAGCGCCTTGAGACGGGGGCCGTCGTGGCCGCCGCTCCCGAGAGCAACGTGGTGCGCGAGGCTCCCGTGCCCGGTGATATAATAGTCCTGTTGGGCGGCAAGACGGGTCGCGACGGCTGCGGCGGCGCAACAGGCTCCTCCAAGAGCCACAGCAGCGAGAGCCTTGAAAGCTGCGGCGCCGAGGTGCAGAAGGGCAACGCCCCCGAGGAGCGCAAGCTCCAGCGCCTTTTCAGAAATCCCAAAGCTACCCGTCTCATAAAGCGTTGCAACGATTTCGGCGCCGGCGGCGTCTCGGTCGCCATAGGCGAGCTGGCCGACGGCCTTGAAATAGACCTTGACAGGGTGCCCAAGAAATATGACGGCCTCGACGGCACCGAGCTGGCCATCAGCGAGAGTCAGGAGAGAATGGCCGTCGTCCTCCGTCCCGAGGATGTGGAGACATTCATCGGCCTCGCCACAAACGAGAATCTCGAGGCCACCGTCGTGGCTCGCGTCACCGAGGAGCCGAGGCTCAGAATGACATGGCGCGGCGAGGTCATATGCGATATTTCAAGGGAGTTCCTCAATTCCAACGGAGCCGAAAAGCACGCCGCCGTCTTTGTGCCCGAGCAGACCCTTACAGCCTCCGAGGCCCCCGAGGGGGATATGGAAGAGGCCGTAAAGGCGCTTTTGGCCGACGAGCGTTTCTGCCTCCAGAAGGGTCTCGGCACGCGCTTTGACGGCTCGATAGGCGCCTCTTCCGTCCTTATGCCCTACGGCGGCAGGAACCAGCTTACCCCCACTCAGGTCATGGCGGCCAAGCTCCCCGTTTTGGAGGGGGAGACAAACACGGCGTCGGTCATGTCCTATGGCTTTGACCCTTACCTCATGTCTCAAAGCCCCTATAAGGGGGCCATGCTTTCGGTCGTCTCCTCGGCCTCCAAGCTTGTGGCCGCAGGGTGCGACCCCAAGGGCGTATATCTCAGCCTTCAGGAGTTCTTTGAAAAGCCCAACCACAGGCCCGAGAGGATGGGCAAGCCCTTTGCCGCCCTGCTTGGCGCTTACGAGGCCCAGCGCGCCCTCAATATGGCGGCCATCGGCGGCAAGGATTCCATGAGCGGCACATTCAACGATATCGACGTTCCTCCCACCCTCATATCCTTTGCTATCACCACCCAGAGCGCCGGCAAGGTCCTCTCCCCCGAGTTCAAGGAGAAGGGCAGCTATGTCTATTATTTCGATTGCCCCGAGGATATAAACGGCGTTCTCGATTTCCTCAAGTCCTTCCACAGCCTGACCGAGGGCGGCACGGTGCTTTCGGCTTGGTCGGTTACGGGCGGAGGCATTATCGAGGGTCTTGCCAAAATGGCCATAGGCAACGATATCGGCTTTGAGCTTGACGAAGGCTTTGACGAGCGTGGACTTTTCGGCGGCTCCTTCGGCGGTATAATCGCTGAGATGAGCCAGCCTGTTGAGGAAAACGGCGGCGCCGTTCTGCTTGGCCGTACGGGCGGAAGCAGCCTTGAGCTTGCCACCGCCGATATTGACCTTGACGACGTCAAGGAGGCGCTGACGGGCACGCTGGAGCCTATTTATCCCACAAGGACGGCTCAGCAGGCCCGCGATGTGCCGGCCTACAGCTATAAAAAGAGGCCGTCGCCCTCCACCGTCAAGGCGGCGAGGCCCATGGCCGTTATTCCGGCTTTCCCCGGCACCAACTGCGAGTATGACACCCTCAGGGCCGTCGAAAGGGCGGGCGGACAGGGCAAAATAGTCCTGATACGCAATATGTCCCCGGCCACGCTGGAACAGTCGGCTCAGGAGCTTATCGAGGCCCTCAAGACCGGCCAGATGCTGATAATCCCCGGCGGCTTCTCGGGCGGCGACGAGCCTGACGGAAGCGGCAAGTTTATTCAGGCCTTCTTCCGCAATCCGGCCGTCACCGACCAGATACACGAGCTTCTTTACAACCGCGACGGTTTGGCCCTCGGCATCTGCAACGGCTTCCAGGCGCTGATAAAGCTGGGCCTGCTGCCCTTCGGAAAGGTATCTCAGCTTGACGGGCACTGCCCGACGCTGACCTTCAACACCATCGGCAGACACCAGTCTGTTTATTCCTACACAAGGGTGGCCTCGGTCAAGTCCCCGTGGCTGTTAAAGTGCAATGTGGGCGACGTGTATAACATACCCTTCTCCCACGGCGAGGGACGCTTTATGGCCGACAGCAAGACCCTTCTGGAGCTTGCCAAGAACGGCCAGATAGCTTTCCAGTACTGCGACAGTAAGGGCAGGCCCAATATGGGCGACGACGTCAACATCAACGGCTCGGTCGCCGCCATAGAGGGCATAACAAGCCCCGACGGCAGAGTGCTGGGCAAGATGGGACACTCGGAGAGATGCGGCGCCAATGTTGCCAAGAATATCGCCGGCGACAAGTACCAGCCTCTCTTTGAGGGCGGAGTCGAGTATTTCAAATAAGATTCACCGCCTCGGGAGTTTTCCCGAGGCGGTTTTTAAAATAATGCTTGACAATATCGCCAAATGAGATTATCATATAAACAAGTTTTCTGAAAAGAAACAAGGAAAGGAAACAATTTGTCAATGACAGGTTATCGCTTTAACATGGCTATAATGTGCGTCATGATGTGCAGCATGTACACCATGTGCATGGCCATGCCCAAAAAAGCGATGACCCTCGGCCCCGTCACAGCGTGGGGATAGTCCTTGACAGATAAAATTATATTTGTCATCAGGCCGCCGGTTATCGCTTTGATAACCGGCGGCTTTTTATATTTCGGGGGTGCCAAATGATAAGTATCAGAAATGTGTCAAAAACCTTTGCCTCGTCATCGGGATCGGTAGAGGCTCTGAAGGAGGTCAGCCTTGAGATAGGCGAGGGGGAGATATACGGCGTCATCGGCCTTTCGGGGGCCGGAAAATCCACGCTGGCGCGGTGTATAAACCTTTTGGAAAGGCCCGACAGCGGCTCGGTCAATGTGGACGGCATGGAAATGACCTCCCTCTCGCCACGGGAGCTGAGGGGGCAGCGCAGAGGTATCGGCATGATATTCCAGCAGTTCAACCTCATGCCCTCGCGCACCGTGTGGGGAAATATCGCCTATCCCCTCAAAAAGGCCGGTCTCGGCAGGGAGGAGACCGACAAAAGGGTCAGGGAGCTTTTAAGGCTGGTTGGCCTCGAGGACAAGATAAACGCCTATCCCCGTCAGCTTTCGGGGGGACAGAAGCAGAGAGTAGCCATTGCCAGGGCCATCGCCGTCAGGCCGAAGGTGCTGATATGCGACGAGGCCACCTCGGCCCTCGACCCGGCCACGACCCTTTCCATTCTGGCTTTGCTCAAACAGATAAACCGCGAGATGGGCATAACAATGGTGGTCATAACCCATGAAATGGCTGTCGTCAAGGAGATATGCGACAGGGTGGCCGTCATGGAGCATGGCAGGATAGTGGAGGAGGGAAGCGCCCTTTCGGTGTTCGCCTCGCCGCGCTCGGAGGTGGCGGCCTCCTTTGTGGAGAGCGCCTCGGGCGCCGCCAGAATAAACCGCCTTTTGGACGAGAAGTCCCCGGCCGTCAGAATAGAGAAGGGACAGGTGCTGGCCAAGCTGACATATATGGGCACGGGAGCCAACGAGGCGCTGATATCTCAGGCTTCAAGGCGGTTCGGCGTCGACTGCAACATCATCTTCGGCAATATGGAGGTGGTTCAGGATACGACGATAGGGGTTCTTGTGCTGGCCTTTTCGGGAGAAAAGGAGAGCATCACGGCGGCGGCGGAGTTTTTGAGCCGAAATAACGTTATTGTGGAGGTCATCGACCGATGAATATTTTATACCAGTTTTTCCCCAACACCATGGATAAGACGACCGAGTTTTTTGAAAGCATATTGCAAACCCTCCAAATGACGGCGGCGGCCGGCGCGGTTTCCTTTTTCCTCGGGCTTCTTTTCGGACTGCTGCTCACACTGACGGGAAAGGGAGGTCTGAAGGAGAACAGGCCTGTCTATTATGTGGCCGACAAGCTTATAAACATATGCCGCTCGATACCCTTTGTCATCATGCTGACGGCTCTGCTGCCCGTGACAAGGGCCATAATGGGTTCGGCAATCGGCACCCGAGGGGCCATTATTCCCCTTATAGTCGGCTCGACCCCCTTTTTCGCCCGTCAGGTGGAGGCGGCCCTCGCGGAGATAGACAGGGGGCTTGTGGAGGCGGCTCTCAGCATGGGCGACAGCCCCTTTGATATCGTATTCAAGGTTTATTTGAGAGAGGGCGTGCCGGCCATAGCCAGAGGGGTCACAATAACCCTCATCAGCCTTGTGGGCCTGACGGCCATGGCCGGGGCCGTGGCCGGGGGAGGCCTCGGCAGCTTTGCCATCATGTGGGGGCATCAGAGAAATCAGACCGACTGCACCTACGCCGCCATGATAGCCATACTTCTGATAGTTTTTGCCATCCAGTGGGTGGGCAATTTAATAATAAAGAAAACTACGCATTGATTGGGAGGAAATCAAAAATGAAAAGAGCCATATCTATTTTTCTTGTCCTGCTGACCGTCCTTTGCCTGGCGGCCTGCGGAGGCAAAGATGGACAGAATGAGACGGAGCGGCAGAGCGGCGGAGAGACGACCGTAAAGCTGGGAGTCGTGGGTCAGGCCAACGAGGCGTGGCAGCCGGTCATCACAAGGCTGGCCGACGAGGGAATCACCCTTGAGATAGTCTCCTTTTCCGATTATACACAGCCGAATCAGGCCCTGAATGATGGGGATATCGACCTCAATTCCTTTCAGCACAAGGCATATCTGCAAAACGATATTGACAAAAACGGCTATAAGCTTGTGGTGATGGGGGAGACGATAATCGCCCCTCTCGGCCTTTACAGCGACAAGATAAAGAACATTTCCGAGCTGAAGGAGGGGGACAAGATAGCCATTCCCTCCGACACGACAAACGGAGGCAGGGCGCTGAAGGTGCTTGAGGGGGCCGGACTTATCACCGTCGACCCCGAGGCCGGCTACACCCCCTTTGTCAGCGATATCACCGACAACCCCTTGAAGCTTGAGTTTGTCGAGGTGGAGGCCTCCCTGACCCCCAGCCTGCTTCCCGATGTGACGGCGGCTATGATAAACGGCGGCCACGCCGTCGACAACGGCTTTATTCCCTCTCAGGACGCCATATATCTGGAGGACGCCTCCTCCGCGGAGGACAACCCATATGTCAACGTCATTGTCGGCCGCGAGGAGGACAAGGACAATGAGACGCTGAAAAAGGTGGTTGAGTATTATCAGTGCGACGAGGTGGCAGAGATAATCAAGGAGCAGTATAAAGGCTCTTACATAACCGTGTGGTAAGCCGAAAAGCGTCTCCCTTTCGGGAGACGCTTTTATTGTGTTAAATAAAATATTTATCGTAAAACATAAAAAATATATTGACAAACGCAAAATACCGTGATATATTAAAGCCATCAAATCAAAGGGGGCTTTTTTATGAAGAAACTTGACAGAATAACCATAATTGCCACAAAGGTGGCCGAGGTTTGCCACTGGGTGGCGGCGGTTTTGTTGGTGGCGGCCGCTATATGCTCGATATTTATGCCGTCTCAGGTGGGACGGTTTGTCGGCTACAGCATAACCGAGGACGGAGCCGAGCTTTCTGTTTACGGTTTTGACGTCATAGCTCCGGTTGAGAACGGACTGGCCGACGTCAAGGTGTTTGTCATCTTTTCGATTGGCGCTGTTATAATGATATCTCTGATGGCAATGATTTTTCGCAACCTCAACCTGATACTCAAGGCCGCCCAAGGGACGACGCCTTTTCAAAAGGACAACGTCCGTATGCTGAAGGAGATAGGCATATTTCTCGCCGCTATACCTCTCGTCGGCTTTGCAGCCGGTTGGAACATACGCATCTTTTGCGGTGTTGACGCGGCCGAAATATCAAATAATATCGGCAGTTATTTTGTCATGGCCCTTGTGGCCTTCTGTCTGACGCGCTTTTTTTCCCACGGCGTCGAGCTTGAAAACGACGTGGACGGCCTTGTTTAAGGAGGCGCGCCATGGGAAGGATAATACTCAGGCTTGACCGCGTTATGGCGGACAGAAAGATGTCCCTTAACGAGCTGGCCGAAAGGGTGGGCATTTCAAACGTCAACCTTTCAAAGCTCAAGAACAACAAGGTGACGGCCGTGCGTTTTTCCACGCTGTCGGCCATATGCGAGGCACTCGACTGCCAGCCGGGAGATATACTGGAGTTTGAAAAGGAAGATTAGCTTGCTTTTTGTTACTTTTTCTCAGAAAAAGTAACGCGTTTTGGTTCTTTTTCGCGCGCAAAAGAACCACCTGTTTTCGCCGCTTTGCGGCCAACATAATGCGGTCAAAAAAGCCCCGAGAATTCTCGGGGCTTTTTATTATTTGTTTTATGTCCGTCGCGCGGCGACGGAAAAAACCTTTCTTTTCCGAATGGAAAAGAAACAAAAGCTTTTACTTTTTGAAGCCAAAAAGTAACAAAAAGCATTTAAAGGCCGCTCTTTTTGCCCTCCATGTTGTCCGACGCCGTGTGGAGCAGGCTCAAAAGAGAGGGAGCCAGCGACGGATAATCGGTCTGTATGCGGTCGAGGGCCAAATCGATGGCCTCCTCTCCCTTTTTGGGGTCGGGCGCGCCGCGAACAATTTCAAGCTCGCACTTTTTAAGCTGCACATCGCACATATATCCCATCTGGGAATAGGGGATGGGAAACGCGGCGTCCATATTTTCACTGCTGTAGGCGTAAAGATAGCGGAAAAGCTTGTAAAGGGCAGTGTAAAGATAAAGGGCGCATTCGGTGATGAGCTTGCGGTCGCCGTGGCGGCCGAGTTTTTCAAAGAAAAGAGAAAGGGAGTTTGTCAGCACCTTGCGCGAAATAAGGGCCATGGCGCTGCCCTTGAGGACGTTGTCCTTCTGCTCCATGACGTCGGGCAGCAATTCTGCCGTGATGGCGGCGCCGTCGCGAGACATGGTGCGGCCCAGCAGATAGTCGGTGGAGACGCCGTAATAGTCTCCGGCCTTTACGAGAAACTCAAGCCCCGGCTCCCTCATGCCGTTTTCATAATGCGACAAAAGAGCCTGAGATACACCAAGGTCTCCGGCGGCTTTCCTCTGGCTTATTTTTTTCTCTTTTCGCAATAATGAAAGGGTACGTGGAAAATCGTTTACCATGGGTGTTTTCTCCGTGGTCAGTTATTTGCGCGGCGTCTGTCGGGAAATGTTTTATTTTCTAAAGTGCGCTAAAACCAGTATACAACTAAAAAGTCAGCGAGTAAAGCCTTTTTTCAAAACTATCGGTAATATTTTTTGGCCAAATTTTGTTTAAAATGACCCGAAATATGAACAATATACAATATATACCCCCATTTTGATTACAGACCGCAATATGTGTGGGAAATATTTATCAGGACGAAATCGAATATTTTTAAAAGAAAAGTGTCATTATGGGTATGGTGACCATGGAGAGCAGAGTGGAGACAAAGACGACCTGCGAGCCGAACTCGGCGTTGGCGCCGTATTTGCTTGCCAGAATGGCCGTCATGGAGGCGGCCGGCATTCCCGAAAGCAGGGTGCAAACGCCGACCAGCAAAGGCTCCACATGGAAGGCCGACAGGACGGCAAAAACACAGGCCGGGATGAATATGAGCCTTATAAAGCTGTAATAGCTGAGCAGCTTGACGTCTATGTTCTTGAGGTTTATATCGGCCAGGATAGCCCCTATGACCATCATGGACACGGCCGTCGTACAGCCGCCGATAGAGGATATGGTGCGCGTCAGGAAGTTAGGCAGCTCAAATGGGGCGAACATGAGGGCAAAGCCGATAAAGACCGACACGACGCATGGGTGTGTGCAAAGATTCTTTATGACCGATTTGCTGTCGGTCTTGGTATAAAGGCTCAGGCCGGCCGACCAGAGGAATATCCTGACGGGGATGAGGGCGATGGAGGCGTAGAGCAGGCCCTCCGAGCCGAACACGCCGTAGGTTATGGGGTTGCCCAGAAAGCCGGCGTTGGAGGTTATGGTGCCGTGGCGCAGGATGACCTGTTTGTCCATGGGTACCTTGAGATAGGCCACGCGGCTGAGAAAATAGGAAAAGAACTGAACGCCCATATATATCGCGAAGACCATTCCGGCCGATTTGAGCAGCTTGTCGGTCACCTCTATGTCAAAGGAGCTGATGATGTTGCAGGGCAGGATGATGTTTATCAAAAGGTCGGACAGCACGCCCCTTGTCTTTATGTCTATCATGTTCTTTTTGCGGCAGAAAAAGCCGACCAGCATGATGGCGAAAAGGGAGAGCTGGAGATTGAGCATGGTTTGGAAGGTAGACATGATATACTCCTTATGTAAAAAAGTATTTTCAGCCTGTTTATTTTACATCTTTTCCGCCGCGATGTCTATATCAAAGACAGAAAAAGGCCCCGAAAACCGACCGTTTTCGGGGCCTTTGATGATGCTTGAAAATTACACGGAGTGTTTGACTCTGTCGCGCTCCTCGGCCTTTTTGGCGTCGTTCCAGCGGTCCATCGTGCCGACAAGATAGCCCGTGATGCGGCGGATGCGCTCAAAGGGGACGGGGACAAGGGTGTAGTTGAGGTCGACAAAATCGCCGTCGACGGTTATCGTCAGCTCGTCCACCACCTGATGGGTCTTTTCCTGAATATGGTCGATATACGCCTGTATCTCCTTGTTGGAAAGTTCTCCGCCTTCAACCTTAACTGTCATTCTATTTTCCTCCTGCATACAAGATTTAGTGTCTATATATTATTATACACACAAAATGTACAAATGCAAGAGAAAAATAAATAAATTTTGATTATTGAATGAGGCTATGATAAAATAGAGGTATCAGGATAGACTTCCATAGTAAAATACATAAAAGGAGAGAGCGAGAAATGAATGTTCAGGAAATGAAAAAGCTGGCCTGCGAGGCAATTGACAAAAACGCGGATAAGATAACCGCTCTTGCCGAGAGCATCTTTGCCGAGCCGGAGCTGGGCTATAAGGAGTTCAAAACGGCGGCCAAGGTGCAGAAGGTATTTGACGAGCTGGGTTACGCCCACAGGGACGGCGTGGCCGTCACGGGAGTTATCGCCACAGTTCCCGGCGGACAGCACAAGGCCAAGGTGGCCGTCATGGGCGAGCTTGACGCCGTCGTCTGCCCCGAACACCGCTGCGCCGACCCTGTCACGGGCGCCGCCCATTCCTGCGGCCACCACGCCCAGATAGCCTCTCTTATCGGCGTGGCCTACGGCCTTAAGGCGGCCGGCGTTATGGAAAATCTTGACGGCGACGTCGAGCTTATGGCCGTCCCGGCCGAGGAGGGCGTCGAGCTTGAATACCGCAACGACCTCATGCAGCAGGGCAAGATATCCTATCTCGGCGGCAAGCAGGAGTTCATCAAGCTCGGCGTGTTTGACGACGTCGACGCCATGATAATGCAGCACACTGTCGGCGGCGACAAGATGGCGGCCGGCGGCCCCGGCGGCATGGGCTTTGTGGCAAAGATTGTCCAGTATATAGGCAAGGAGTCTCACGCCGCCAGCCCCCACGAGGGAATAAACGCCCTTGACGCGGCAAAGATAGGCCTTGTTGCCTGCGACGCCCAGCGCACCACCTTCCGCGACGAGGACGGCATCAGGTTCCATCCCATCATCACAAAGGGAGGCAACCTTGTCAACGTCGTTCCGGCCTTTGTCCAGATAGAGACATTTGTCCGCGGCCGCAGCACCGAGGCCATCAAGGAGGCCAGCGCCAAGATAGACCGTGCCCTGAGGGCCGGAGCCGACGCCATGGGCGCCCAGTGCAAGATATTCAACCTGCCCGGCTACCTCTTCTCTGTGGAGTCGGAGGGTCTCAAGAGCCTTGTTGAGGAGAACATGAAGGAGCTTGTGGGAGAGGACCGCGTCTATAAGGCTCCCAGCGGCTTCACCACCGAGGCCAACGACGTCTCCAACATCATCCCCACAGTCCACGCCTTTGTCGGCGGCTCGGTCGGCATAGGCCACAGCTCCAACTATGAGATAGCCGACAAGAATCTGGCCTATATTCTCTCTGCCAAGATGATGGTCATGTCGGTCATCGACCTGTTGGCCAACGGCGCCGAGAAGGTGCTTGAGATAAAGAAAAACTTTAAGGCTCCGTGGACAAAGGAATCGTCTATCGCTTTGCTGGAAGAGCAGAGAGG
>CANSNO010000027.1 GCA_947648385.1 uncultured Clostridia bacterium | reverse complement strand
GTCTGCTCCTTTTTTTGAACCAACTAATTTAGAAGGAACACTTGGCAGGCGTGCCATTCTCCTGCATCTCTCAGGCTATGCCTTTCAGCTTCGCCCTGTCAGCACCATCGGCGTGTGGTCGACACGAAAGTTTACCACCACAAGTGTTCCCTCTTTTATTGTATATTTATTTTAGCACATTTATACTCGTTTGTAAAGTATCCTTTTATTCCTCAAATACTTTCCCCACTTTCTTTTATCAATTCTCAAGAATGTAATTATAGAATTCTGATAACTTTCTGGGTCAGATGATGTTTTTAATCTAAGAATTAACTGAAACCTCTTGCATATCAAAGTCTCCGGTTCTGATTTCTCTATGCCTATATTATATCACCTTACATATCACAGGGCAACACAAAGGCGGCGCGTGAGCGCCGCCTTTGCTGTAATATGTGTTTAATTTACTTGGAGATATCGGTGCCGAAATACTTTATCGACAGCTCGGAGAGCTTGCCCTCCTCGGCCAGCTCGGCCAGGGCCTTATCGATGGCCTCAAGCAGGGCGACGCTGTTTTCGCCCTTCTGGACGGGGATGGCGACATGGGTGGCCTCCTCGGTCAGGGCGGCTATCTTGATGGGAGCGTCGGGGTGGGCGTTCATATAATCATAGAATGTCACCTCGGCGTTCAGCGTGGCGTCGATGCGGTCGGCCAGCAGAAGCTCTATCGTCTGGTTCAGGTCGTCAACACCGGTGGGGGTGGCGCCGTAGCTCTCGGCCAGCTCGGCATATGTAGAGGAAATTGTGTTAGCCGTCGTTTTGCCGTTGAGGTCCTCAAAGGAGTTTATCTCCTCGTTGTCGGCCTTGACGATGATAGCCGTGCGGTTATAGGCGTAAGGCTGGGAGAAATCGTATTTCTCGGCGCGCTCCTCGGTGACGTCGACGCCGTTGGCCATCATATCATAGCGTCCGGCCTCGATGCCCGACAGCAGGCCGTCCCATTTGCCCTCGACGAAGGTTGCCTTGACGCCCAGCTTTTCGGCGATAAGGGTGGCGACCTCCACGTCATAGCCCACAAGCTGGTCGTTCTCGTCATGGAACGTCCAAGGCGCCCATGTGCCCTCGGTGCAGATAACTATCTCACCCTTCTGCTGAATGGCCTCCAGCCTGTCGGTGGGCGTCTCCTCTTCCTGCTCGTCATTTTGGCCGCAGGCGGCGAAAGCCACGGACATGACCATGACAAGAGCCAGCAACAGCGCAAACTTTCTTTTCTTCATGCTTGTTACTCCTTTTTTATTTTAAATATTTTAGAGCCAAAAACTATTCGTATTTGCTGAGAGCCTTTTCTCCCACGCCCTGAAGATATGTCATAATGGTGCAGAACATCAGATAGATAAAGCCGACCTCAATATAAAGTATCAGATGCTCATATGTACGCGCCGCTATGCGCTGGGTGATAATAAACATCTCGGCCACGGTTATGCTGGCGGCCAGAGAGGTGTCCTTCGTCATGGAAATAAGGGCGTTGGCCAGCGAGGGAAAAGCCGTGCGAAGCGCCTGGGGCAGGACGATGCGGCGCATTATCTGCATATATGTCATGCCCACGCTGAGCCCGGCCTCCATCTGGCCGGGATTGACCGATTCCAGCGCGGCGCGCATGGTCTCGGAGGCATAGGCTCCCGTATTTATCGAAAAGACTATCACGCCGGCCACAAAAGGCTCCAGCACGATGCCCAGATGAGGCAGACCGTAAAAGACAATAAAAAGCTGGACGATAAGGGGATAGCCGCGGATTATCCAGACATAGAACCTCGAAATAGGCTCCAACACCTTAACATGGGCGAAACGCACAAGGGCGACGGCCGTGGCGATGACCATGGCTATGGCGAAGGATATCAGGGTAAGAGGAATAGTGACCTCGATACCGGCTATCAGCATCTTCCAAAAAGAGTCTATTATAAGGTCGAGCTTGTCAAACATAGGTTTTTCACCTCTTAATTAAGGTCATATTCGCGCCCGAGGGTGCTTATAAGGCAATCGAGCCTTTCGACCTGACGCCTCGTGGCTCCGGCGCCGTCCAGCAGACAGGCGCGGTAGACCGACAGCACGCGCACGGCCTCATCGGCGCTGCTGCTGGCCATGACCTTGTCAATTATGCTCTGAGGGCATCCGGCGCCCTTCATCCTGTCGATAACGCACTTGCCCGAACATCCTGAAAACAGCATATAAGACGCCTCCTCGCCCAATTATTTCATTTCCCTGATTATTATGCCATCATGAGCCCACAATGTCAAATACCTATATTGAATGATATCTATACTTGACAGGCATGGATGAAATTACTATAATTTAAATTGACAAAAGGTCATCAGAAGCCCCTTATGTCCGCCGCTTGCGGCGGAAAAAGACCTTTCTTTTCCCAATGGAAAAGAAACAAAAGATTTTACTTTTTCTGAGAAAAAGTAACAAAAAGCATTTATTTGGAGAAAACAACTATGGAATTACGGGTTTTGAGATATTTTCTGGCCGTGGCGCAGGAGGAGAGCATCTCCGGCGCGGCCGAATACCTGCACCTGACCCAGCCGACCCTTTCCCGTCAGCTCATGGAGCTTGAGGAGGAGCTTGGCAAGCAGCTTTTCATCCGCGGCAAGCGCCGCGTCACCCTGACCGAGGACGGCGTGCTTCTCCGCAAAAGGGCCGGCGAGATAATCGGCCTTGTGGACAAGATGTCGGCCGAAATAAGCGAGGACGATTCCTCCGTCGGCGGCGACATATACATCGGCAGCGGCGAGACCGACGCCATCAGGCTTATCGCGCGCACGGCCCAGTGTCTTCACCGAAACTACCCCGGCATACGCTATCACCTGTACAGCGGCAACGCCGACGACGTCACCGAGCGCCTTGACAAGGGCCTGCTTGACTTCGGCATACTTATCGAGCCTGTCGACCTGAAAAAGTATGACTATCTCCCCATCCCCTGCAAGGACACATGGGGCCTGCTCATGAGGCGCGACCACCCCTTGGCCGAAAAGGATGCCATCTCCCCCTCCGACCTGGAGGGTCTGCCCCTTATAACCTCCCGTCAGACGCTGACCAACCAGATATTTTCCGACTGGCTTGGCTTCGACTTCAACAATCTGAACATTGTAGCCACATATAATCTGGTTTTCAACTCATCCCTCATGGTGTCGGAAGGCTTCGGCTGCGCCCTGACCCTCGACAAGCTGGTCAACACCGGCGAGGGCAGCGGCCTGTGCTTCAGGCCTCTTGACCCACCCCTCAAGGTGGGCATGGATATTGTGTGGAAAAAATACCAAATGTTCTCTCGCGCCTCGGAAATATTTTTGACAAGACTGAAAGAAAAGTTCAGCGAGGAAACAGACAAATAAAAAAGCGCCCCGAGGGTGTACCCTCGGGGCGCGGCTTTTTGCTGTTACTTGAGGCTCCTCATCTCGATGCTGCCCGTGATTTTGGCGCCGCGGTCGACCGACAGGGTGTCGACCTTGATATTGCCGTCTATCTGGGCAAACTCGTCCAGCGTCAGGTTGTCCTGTATGTCAAGGTCGCCCTTGACCTTGCCTGAGCAATTCATATTCTCGGCGCTGATATCGCCCTCTATATAAGACTGGGCGTCCATGAGTATATCCCCTGTTATCTCCACATTACCCACCAGATTGCAGCCCAGCAGGACCAGGCCCGAGGCCGTCACCGTGCTGTTGACGTTGGAATGGAGAGTCACCTTGCCTTTGGAGATTATCTCGCCCTCGAACTCTCCGGCGATTTCTATGTCGCCTTTTGTGCTGAGGGTTCCCTTCATAATCGTGCCGGCGGCAAGATATGTGGAATCATAGCTGGTGATGGGAACAGCCTTCTCAACGCGCATATCGACGACCTTCTCCCTGTTCTCCTCCACGGAGAAGGAAACCTCCTGTCCGGCCTCCTCGGCAGGTGTCTCGTCGTTGACGACGACTTCGTCCTCCTGCTCCTTGCTGCCGTCCTTGCCCACGCCGAATATGTCATACATCGCCTGTCCGAAGTTATCTTTCTTGCTCATGCCATTCCCTCTCAATTTATATAATATGTGTTGTCTCTCTAACTGCTGTATCCGAAAAGCACAGGCATGGTGTCGTGCTTCAGGCTGTCAAACTTAAAGCCCATACCTCTTAAAGAATCTATGACCGGGCCGAGCGCGTCGGCCGTAGTTCCCTTGGCTCCGCTGTCGTGCATAAGGACTATCCCTCGCCTGACTCTGGAGGCCTGCCCCACTATGGTGTCCTGTATCTCGGCCGCCGTCTTGCCGCGGCTGGTGGCGTCCTCGGCCGAAATATTCCAGTCGAAGGGGACAAAGCCCCTGCGTATCATCTCGGCTATAAGCTCCTGATATATACTGCTGTTATAACCGTTTACACTGCCTCCGGCAAAGCGGAACACACTGGGCGCCGTGCCCGTCTCCTCAAGGATAAGAGAGTATATGTCATACATATCGGTCAGATAGGCCTCCACCGACGAGTACATACCCGTATAGTCGTGTCCGTATGTGTGCATACCCACCGTGTGTCCCTCGTCGGCCATGCGGCGTATCCTCGCCCTGTCCTCCTCCGAGGTCCGTCCTATGACGAAAAAGGTCGCCTTGACGTCCTTCGCGGCCAAAGTGTTGAGTATCCTGTCGGTCACGTCCGAGGGGCCGTCGTCAAAGGTGAGATATATCGTCTCGGTCTCCCTGACATTGGCACTGTAGGGCTGGGGCGCGTAAAAATCGGGGAAAAGGCTCTGATAGGCCGGGGCCTCGACTGTGACGGCCCGGGGGTCGTCATGATTGTCAGGCACGCGCAGGTCGGGATCCTTCATATCGTCCAGCCTGTTGCTCAGCACCGACACCTGTTTTTCGAGATAGGCGACGTCGGAATGATAGCTGAAGGCAAAGACCGTCGGCACAAGTATCATTATAATAACAGCCAGCAATATTAAGTTTTTAAAAAACCTTACGCTTCCGAAATACAATTTTTCCCACTGCCTCCGCCCTCGCGGAAATGCCAAAAGGGCGCAACTCTGCCGAGGTACTTTATAACACATAAATTATACAGAAATTATTTGTTACAGTCAACACAAATCATGTTTTTTGTTCAAAAAATACTTTTTTATTTCTTTTAAAAGCCCTTGACAGCCGCCGCAATAAAATGTATACTTAATACGTAGACAAAGGAGGACGCCAAATGAGAATAACCCATGAGGCCGATTACGCCGTGCGTATCGCCTATGTTTTGGCCAAGGAAGGGGACATGCTTCCGGCCAGGGAGATATCCGAAAAATCGGGCGTCACTCTGCGTTTTGCCCTGAAAATACTGCGTAAAATGTCGGCCGACGGCATTGTAACATCCTTTAAAGGCTCAGGCGGAGGCTACCGTCTGAACGCCCGGCCCTCCGAGCTTTCCCTAGGCAGGCTGATAGAGGCCATCGACGGCCCCCTTGAAATAAGCCACTGTCTCAGCGAGGGCTTTGACTGCACAAGGGTCAGCGACAAGGGCGCCTGCGCTTTCAGAAAGGTCTTTTCCGATATCAGCGGCGAGCTGAGGCAAAAGCTCTACAGCGTTACTTTGGACAGTTTTATTTAAAATAATTTTTAAAACGGAGGAAAACTATCATGAAAAAGTGGGTTTGCACAGTTTGCGGTTATGTTCACGAGGGCGACAAGGCTCCCGAGGCCTGCCCCGTTTGTAAGGCTCCCGCCGAAAAGTTCAAGCTTCAGGAGGGCGAGAAGACATGGGCCGCCGAGCATGTTGTCGGCGTTGCCAAGGGCGCTCCCGAGGAGATTCTCCAGGGCCTGAGAGAGAACTTCCAGGGCGAATGCACAGAGGTCGGTATGTATCTTGCCATGGCCCGTGTTGCCCATCGTGAGGGCTATCCCGAGATCGGCCTGTACTGGGAGAAGGCTGCCTATGAAGAGGCTGAGCACGCTGCCAAGTTCGCCGAGCTGCTGGGCGAGGTCGTGACCGACTCCACCAAGAAGAACCTGGAGATGCGCGTCGACGCCGAGAACGGCGCCACAATGGGCAAGTTTGAGCTGGCCAAGAAGGCCAAGGAGCTGAATCTGGACGCCATTCACGACACCGTCCATGAGATGGCTCGCGACGAGGCTAGGCACGGCAAGGCCTTTGAGGGTCTGCTGAACCGCTACTTCAACAAATAAGAGCAAAAGTATAAATAAAAAGCCCGCCCATATCACATGGGCGAGCTTTTTTATTTCTCCGTCAAAGGCTTGAATACTGTCAAATTATCATGTGCAATATATTCGCGTGAAAACGCGCAGAAGAGCCTGCCATAAGTATCACTCTTCCGCTTCCGGCGCGTAGACCCAGCCATATTCATATTCCAATGTATAATGGGTGGTGCTTGTTTTGACATCATCACTGTAGTCGGAATATCTGTAAGAGGTATAATCCTCCTCGACCCTTATCAGGTTGCCGTCAGTGTCATATGTATTGACCCTTGTAGCAACACTGCTGGGGCTGCGGCCCTTTTCCTTGTCGCGGTCAAAGGTTCTTGTCTCCACCTCTTTGGCGCATAGGCCCTTCGCGTCATATTCATAGGTCGTGACGACAGTGGAGCCGCCCAAAGCCTGAGTATTGACCGCCGTCTTTTTGGCAACGGCGCCGTCGGCGTTATATTCATATTCGTAATTTACGGATACGGCGCCGCTTCCCGTGCGCGCAGAAGATATCACAAGCCCCTGCTCATTATATACCTGAACCGTGGTATACTT
Organism: uncultured Clostridia bacterium; assembly: GCA_947648385.1. Lineage (GTDB taxonomy): Bacteria > Bacillota > Clostridia > Oscillospirales > Butyricicoccaceae > RGIG1902. Next base: position 16,939 of record CANSNO010000027.1, on the reverse strand, counting down.
ATTGTTTTTGGCGTTTGAGGTCTGGGTGACGGTCTTTTTGTCGGCGCTGTATTCATATGTGACATCACCCATCTTTATAAGGTCGCCGTCACTGTTATATGTATGCTCATAAAGCACCTGATCTCTGACCTTCACTGCCGAGATTTGTCCTTTTTTATTATATAGATAATGTACATCTTCACCTTCATCGGATGTATAGCTTATATTGCGGAGGACAAAGCCATCAAGATACTTTTTTGCATCCTTATATCCGCCAAGTTCCTCGAAAATCTCCTTTGCCTGTCCCTGTTCCTCCGGCTCTCCCTCGAGCAGTGCGACAGCCTCAACATATTTTTTCTCGGCGCCGCTGCTCTCTACGCGCTCGGCGTTGTCCTTATAGTCCCCGAGCTCCGCGAAAACGACGGCGGCCTCGTCATATTCGCCCTTGTCAAACAGGCTGGATGCCCATTCATAGGAGGCGTTTTTTGCCCGCTCGGCGCTGTCCTCATAGTCGCCGAGGGCAAGAAATGTATTTGAGGCGTCCTCATACTTTCCGTCAGCCATCAAGGCGTCGGCTTCGTCATAGGTGCGTTTTAGGTCTCCCTTGACCTTGGCGGCCTCTACTACGGGAGGCAAAATCAGATAAAGCGCAAGCATGACGACCAAAACGGCTCCCGAGACGACATACAGCTTTTTAAGCTTTCCGCCGCTCTTTGCCGCCTCCTCGGCATCCTGTCCGGACATAGCGTTCTTCAAGCCCTTGACCGTCACAATGAAAATATATATCAGTGGCAAAACCGACAACGCGGCAAGCGTCAAAAAGACGGGGTTCCTGACCGTTTGGGCCTTTAAAGCCTCGCGGCCTATAAGCCTCTCGCCGGCATACTGATGCAAGGCGCAATAGTCGCCCACCACATCGGTCTTGTCAAAGGAGCCGTCGGAATATTCCTTTTCCGCCCAATGGCGTTCGGTCTCCACCTTCCAGCCCTTCTCGTCAAGCACGAGATATGTGTCCTTTCGGGGCACATATCCCGTCTTGGTGCGTTCAAAGGTCTGGGCGTTAATAAAATAGCGGTCGCTTTCGCGGAATCTGCTTTCATCCACAAAGAGCGAGACCTCCACCTCTCTTGTGGCCGGCCGGTCGCAGTACATGCACTCCTTATCGAAAATATAATGAGAGTTACTGACCTTTATATCGCCGCTTACGGCAAAATAATATACGGCAAGCAAAACAAGGAAAAAGACGCTTATACTCAGGGCTATCGGATGCCAGAGCTTTTTTTCGGTTGGCTCGTGTTCTGGCTCATCTTTCTTCACTCTCCTCGTCATCTGTCGGCTCGGTCTCAGGCGTTTCGGTCTGGACGGGCGACGGGGGATTGTCGGAATTGTCCTGAATGACCTCTCCCTCAAGCACCGACAGCAGGCCGGAATCGGGATCGACGTCGCTGACAACTATAACGCCGACGCCGACCTGGTTGCCCCATGAAATCTCCCAAGACAGGCCATCGGAAAGGTCGCACATTTTCTCCTTGAAATCCTCCCACGGGACATAGGAGGTCCCACCAAGAGGCACGCGCTTTTCGCCGGGCTCCAGCAGGGCCGCCGTCGTGCCCTCGGGTGCCTTGACATAGAGGGTCAGGAGCTTGTCTTTCTCGTTATATTCATACCTGTAAGACATACGGTAGCCCCTCAGGACCGATTTGCTCAAAACATCTTCTATTTCATAGAAGAAATACTCCTGATCGCCAACCGTCATATGACCGGCGCTTTCCTTGGCCTTTTCGCTGTCATAGACAAGGACGCTGTCCCCCATATACACGGCGTAATCGGTGACGGCGTAAGCTGTGGAATCATAGACATAAACGCTCTTTGTGTCGGTGTAGAAGGGAGGGAACTTGGATACCCTCTCGTCACGGAAATAATAATATGTCTTGCTGGGCTTGTCGTAATGCTGCTGGAGGTATTTTTCGGTAAAGGCGTCCTCCTTGCCCGTGCGCTGTACCCTGCCGCTGACATAATCGCTCTTGAAATCGCCGCGGCCCTCCTTCTGTCCGTCGTAATAGCCGCCCTCACCCGCGCGGAAGACGGCCTTTTCGCCGTACTTGCTCAAGGCGTCCACAAGCTCGTCATAGGGGATTATATTGTTGATATCAAGGCTGGGCGTGATACCGGCAGCCATTGTGCTTGTGTCGCTGGGCGCGTTCTGCTCGGAGCCGACGGCGTAGGGGTCGTTCTTCTCGGCTCTTTTTATCTCGGAGGGAACCTCTATTGGCCTGACGTTGACCACCTCGACTACCTTCTCCAGATAATTCTCAAGGTCTGCCTCGCCGCTCATCTGTCCCTTTATCTTCTTCCACTGATCGGCGTAGGACTTCTCTATCTCGGCGTCGCTTATGGCGTCGACCCTGCTGGTGTAATATTTGAGGCCCTTATAGGGGGTGATGTTTCTGTATATGTAGGCCGTGACATTATTCCAGTTGTCGCTGTTTCGCGCCTTTTCGACCACCATGGCCGTCAGCTCGTCGAGGCAGGCCTTGACCTCCTCGTTTTCATAGCCCAGATACTCCAGAATGGCGGCCATCTGATAGGCCCTTCGCACGCCGACATAGGAAATGGTCTCAGCGTTCAGCTCAAGGATCTGATCGTCCTTTTTCGTCGTGCATATCTCGCGCATCTTGTCGCAAAGGGCGGCCGAAAACTTTTTGTTGTCCCTTATCTGCTCAAACCTGCCGCCCGTTTTCCACATATAATCGTCCTCGGGCAGCGTGGGGAACTCGGTCTTGTCGCTCCAGTCATAGATATCGTCGACAGCCGATTGGATATAGCTGTTGGTCTGCTTGTTATTGTCGGCAATGACCATGCCTATGACTATGGCGGCGATGACGGCCACAACGCCGGCAATAATATATATCGTCTTTTTGCTCGGAGCTTTTGCCGTTTTTGTGTTGTTATTTGACTCCATTTTCCTCTCTCCTTGTCCTCGCCGCCATAAGGCGGCAAATATACTCTTTCAGTCTCATTATAGCCATTCCCCTCTCCCCTGTCAACCGCGTGAAGGGTTAAGAAAAGGGCGGCGAGCCAAGGCTCGCCGCCCTTTTTTAAGTTTAATTTTAATCAGATAAGGGTCTCGGTCATAAGTCTCCAAATGACGTTGAAAGCCTTGGCAAAGTCCTCCATCTCAAGGCGCTCGTCGGTGGTGTGGACGTCGTACATACCCGTAGAAATGCCCGAGCAGTTATAGCCGTGGCCGGCGAATATGTTGGCGTCGCCCGAGCCGTTGCCGACCCTGAACTCCGGCTTTATTCCCTCAAGCTCCAAAGCCTTTACCATGACCTTTGTCATATAGCTTTCGGGGTCGGGCTTGTGAGGCGGACAGAAATGGTCGATGTCAATGTCGACGGTGGCGCCGAACTCCTCGGCGGCGTCCTTGCAGGCCTTGACGATGAGGTCGACCTGCTCCTGTATCTGCTCCTGTGTATGGGAGCGCACCTCGCAGGTGAAGGTCACCTTATCGGTGACGATGTTCGTCGCTCCGCCGCCCTCGATGCGGCCGATGTTGGAGGTTGTGTCGGGGGCGATGCGGCCGAACTTGACGCGGCTGATGGCCGAGGCCGCCACGGCGATGGCGTTTATGCCCTTTTCGGGCTCGATGCCTCCGTGGGCCATCTTGCCGTGGAAGGTTATCTCCAAAGCGTCCTTTCCGGCGCCCGACTTTGTCAGGCCGCCCAGCTTTCCGGCGCCGTCAAGGGCGCAGATATTTTTGACGGGCAGCTTGGAATAATCGAGGTTCTTGGCGCCGTGCATACCGTTTTCCTCGCAAATGGTGAAGAGGAAATACATATCCCTGTGGGGTATCTTCTTCTCCATGATAAGCTCGAGACACTCCATCATCATGACTATGCCCGATTTGTCGTCGGCGGCAAGAATGGTGTCGCCCTTGCTTCTCAGCACATTGTTTTCAAAGACAGGCTCGATGCCGCGGCCCGGCTCGACGGTGTCCTGATGGGCGTTGAAGCATATCGCCTCGCCTGGCAGGTCGCCGGGGATGTGGATGATGAGGTTGCCCGAGTTGTCGCCGCCGATGGCCTTGCCGGCCTGGTCGCGGTATACCTCAAAACCACGGTCCTCGAAATACTTTTGCAGATAATCCGTCATGGGGCTTTCTTCATATGAAGGGCTGTCGATTTTAATCATCTCGACAAGCCTGTCCAGCACGCGCTGTTTGTTAAAATCCATGTCCGTTCTCCTCCTTTTGGCCATTCGGCCATTATACATATAAATTATACCTCATAAAAGTGGCCTTGGCAATAAAAAGCCTCTCCTTAAAATATTATCTTTTCCCGACCCCATTGATACTTGAATATATTTGTGCTAAAATGACATTTGTGAATTTGCGCCCTTACGGCGCTGACAATTATTTCTTTTGGAGACGGAATGAAATGCGTATTATCATCGTCGGCAACGGCAAGGTGGGAAACACCCTGGCCGAACAGCTTTCGGGCGAGGGTCACGACATCGTCATCATCGACCGCAGCCAGCAGAACATCGACAATCTTGTCAACTCCCTCGACGTCATGGGCATATGCGGCAACGGCGCTTCCTACCGCGTGCTTATCGAGGCCGAAGTCTCCCGCGCCGACCTTCTGATAGCCTGCACCAGTCAGGATGAGGTCAACCTCCTCTGCTGCCTTGTAGCCAAAAAGCTGGGGGCCAGACACACCATAGCACGTGTCAGGAACCCCGAATACAGCGACCAGCTTGTCTTTATGAGGGACGAGCTTGGCCTTTCCATGAGCATCAACCCCGAGCGCGTGGCCGCCGCGGAGCTTTTTAAAATACTCCGATTCCCCTCGGCCATAAAGATTGAAACCTTTTCGGGCAACCGCGTCGAGCTGGCCGATGTCAAGCTTAGAGAGGGTTCGCCCCTTGACGGGATATACCTCAGATATCTCTCGAAAATATACAAGGGCAACGCCCTTATCTGCGCCGTCAGGCGCGAGAACAAGACGATAATCCCCGACGGCAACTTTATGCTCAAGGCCGGCGACAAGATAAGCGTCATAGCCCCTGCCGGCGATATGCTCAACTTTTTCGCCGCCCTCGGCGCCGTGCTTCCCGAGGCCAAAAACGTCATGATAATCGGCGGCGGACGCATCAGCTTTTATCTCAGCCGTATGCTGCTTGACAACGGCGTCCACGTCAAGATAATCGATGTCGACCCCTCACGCTGTGACGACCTTGTCAGGCTGCTGCCCGGCGCAATGGTCATCTGCGGCGACGGCACCGACCAGGAGCTTCTCGACGAGGAGGGCATAAGGGACATGGACGCCGTCATAGCCCTGACGGGCGTCGACGAGGAGAACATCATCCTTTCCCTTTACGCCCAAACCAAAATCGAGGGCAAGGTCATAACCAAGGTCAACCGCTCGACCCTGATGAACATTGCCGAAACGACGGGGCTCGATTCCATCGTCTCCCCCAGAGTGCTGACGGCCAACCTCATCGTCAGATATGTCCGCGCCATGCAGAACTCTCTGGGCAGCAATATCGAGACCCTCCACCGCGTGGCCGGAGGGGAGGCCGAGGCCCTCGAGTTCCGCGTGGGCAAAAGCTTTCCCATGCTGGGCGTGCCTCTTAAAGCCCTCTCCCTCAAGCCGGGCATCCTCATAGCCTCCATCTCCCGTGACGGAAAGACGATTATCCCGGGCGGACGCGACGCCATAATGGCCGACGACAGGGTGGTCGTCATCTCGACGGCCGACAGCCGTTTTGAAGACCTTTCGGAAATTCTTCAAAAAGGACAACATGCCATATGAACAGCGCGATAGTTTTTTATCTCATAGGGCTTATCGTCAAGGTCGAGGCGGCGCTGCTCCTTGTCCCCACGGCCATTTCCGTTATATATAAGGACGGCGTGACGGCCGAGTTCCTGCTGTCGGCCGCCATAGCCTACCTTGTCGGCTGGCTCCTGAGCCGCAAAAAGCCGACTGACAGCACCATGTACGCCCGCGAGGGCTTCACCGTCGTGGCCCTTGTCTGGATAATCCTTTCGGCCATAGGCGCCCTGCCCTTTTATATCAGCCGCGAGATACCCTCCTATCTCGACTGCCTTTTCGAGGTTGTCAGCGGCTTTACCACCACGGGAGCCAGCATTCTGACCGAGGTTGAATCCATGTCACCCGGCCTGCTTTTCTGGCGCAGCTTCACCCACTGGGTGGGCGGAATGGGCGTGCTCGTTTTCGCCATGGCGATTCTGCCCATGGCCGACAAAAGAGCCATGCACCTCATGCGCGCCGAGGTTCCCGGGCCTATCGTCGGCAAGCTGGCCCCCAAACTCCACGACACGGCGAAAATACTCTATCTCATATACATAGGCCTTACGGTCACCCAGTTTATCCTCCTCATGCTGGGCGGTATGCCGGCCTTTGACAGCGCCATACACGCATTCGGCACGGCCGGAACGGGCGGATTCTCCTGCAAAAACGCCTCCATCGCCGCCTATGACAGCGCCTATATTCATTGGGTCATAACCATATTCATGGCCCTCTTCGGCGTCAACTTCAACATCTATTACTACCTTTTGATGAAAAACTTCCGCTCGGCCTTTAAAAACGAGGAGCTGTGGTGGTATTTCGGCATAATGGCGGCCGCCTCGCTGGCCATTGCCGTCAATATCATGCCGATGATAGGCTCCTTCGGTTCCTCACTGAGATATTCGGCCTTTCAGGTGTCGACAATTATGACGACGACCGGCTTCGCCACGGCCGATTTCCACATGTGGCCCACCTTTTCAAAGGGGCTGCTGGTCCTGCTCATGTTCATCGGCGCCAGCGCCGGCTCGACGGGCGGCGGCCTCAAGGTGTCGCGACTGCTGATAATCGGCAAGGCCGCCAAGAACGAGATAAAGCGTATGCTCCATCCCCGTGTCGTAACCGCCGTATCGATGGACGGCAAGCCGGTCGGCGAGGGCACGGCCAGCGGCGCTTTCATGTATCTGGCCATATACGTCTTTATCGCCGCCGCCAGCGTCATGGTGCTGACATTGGACGGGTATGACCTTGAAACCACCTTTACGGCCATGACGGCCTGTCTCAACAACATTGGCCCCGGCCTCAACCTTGTTGGCCCCACGGGCAACTATTCCTTCTTTTCTCCCCTGTCTAAAATAGTCCTTATCCTGGATATGCTGCTGGGCAGACTGGAGATATTCCCCCTTATCCTCGGTCTGGCCATCCCCATGCCCAGACGCGGAAAAGCCAAGAACAAATAAAAAAAGCGCCGCTTTCGCGGCGCTTTTTTTGTCTATTATTCGTCCATGCGGCCGACAATCTCGCCGCCCCTTGTGTAAAAGCGCGGCACACGGGGTGTTATCACCGTGGGAACCTCCCCCACGGTGCCGCCGTAAAGCCTCGCCATGTCGTATATCTCCTGGGTCTTATCTCCGCTTCGGCCGAAAACGACCACCTCGTCCCCCTCTTTGGCCTCAATATCCGTGACGTCCAGCATGAGATAATCCATGCACATCTTGCCTATTATGGGTGCAAACTCCCCATTTACAAGCAATGAGGCGTTGTGCTGTATCGTTCTCCTCAAGCCGTCGGCATAGCCTATCGGCACGACGGCCACGCGCGTCGTCCTCAAAGTATATGATATCGGCCCATAGCTGACCGGACGCCCGGCCGCAAGCTCCTTTATCTGGTATATCCTCGATTTGAGCTGTACGGACGGGACGCAGACCGTGCCTCTGGGGGCCGGGGCTTCGATGCCCAGCAGCAGGGAGGCTATCCTGATATAGTCGTTGTGGCTTTCGGGGTAACAGCTGGCAAAGAAGGAGCTGGCGCTGTGCTTTATAAACCGTCTGCCGCAAAGCTCCTCCACGCGGCGGCTGAAGCTTTCAAAAAGGCCTATCTGATGCCTGTTGAAGTCCTCTCCGGCAGGCAGGTCGGCCCCCGTGTAATGGGTAAAAAGCCCCTCGGCTCTGAGACCCGGCAGAGCCGCCATCCCGGCCGCCTGACGGGCGGCCTCCTCAACTCTGCCCTCCAGAATTATACCGAAGCGGCCCATACCGGCGTCGGCCTTTATGTGACATCTTATCTTTCCGCCCAGCCTTACGGCCTCGGCCGAAAGGGCGCGCGCGTGTTCCTCGCTTACGGCGTTTGCAATTATATCCTTTTCAATAGCTATGGCCGTATGCTCGGGCAGAACGGGGCCGAGGGTCAGTATATCCCCCCTGACGCCGCCGTCGCGAAGCTCGACGGCCTCCTCTATGGAAGCGACGGCGAAAAAGTGACAGCCGAGGCTTTCCAAAAACCTTGCGATATACACGGCGCCAAGTCCATAGGCGTTGGCCTTCAGCACGGCTATGACCCCCTTTTCGGGGCCGATATCATGGGTCACTCTGCGGTAATTCTCCTCGATGGCGTCAAGGGATATCTCCATCCAGGAGCGGTCTTTCATGTATTTCAAGCTCATCACCTCTGTGACCTATTATACATCCATTCTATTTTTCAGGCAAGTTTTCTTTGCCGATGGCCCCACTGAGGAAAAGGGCGCACTTTGCGCAGGCCGGGCCGATAAGCTCATACAGCACCGAGGAGGTCAGCACGATGGTGCAGAGTGTCTCTCCCACCTGAGGGGGCAGTATCCTCATGCCGAGGAAGGCCAAGCCTATCGAGACCCCCGCCTGGGGCACAAGGGCCAGGCCGAAATAATCCCTCGTCTTTTTATCGGCTCCCGTCATGGCGCATCCGAGATATGAGCCGATATACTTGCCGATTATCCTGACGAAGAAATAGCTGACCCCCAGCATTCCCACCGTTTTAAGTGCCGCCACGTTCATCCTCATGCCCGAAAGAATGAAGAAGCAGGCCAGCACGGGAGGCGAAAAGCCGTCCACCTGCTCAAACAGGCCGTCGTCGCCGCTTTTGTTTATAATGGCGGCCCCCAACGCCATACAGCACAGCAGGGGGGATGTGTCAAAGGCCGAGCATATGCCCGTCACGGCCAGCAGCAGAGCCACCGTAAGTATCAGGCGGTTGTCGCGGCTGCGCCCCTTCATTATGCGGCAATGCAAAAAGCCGAGGCCGAAGCCCATGGCCACCGCCGCCACATTATAGACTATGGGAAGCACAAAACCGGCAAGGTCGAATATGCCGTCCTCAAGGGAGTTGGCCGCCGCCGACGCCAGCGAGAAGAGCAGGAGGGCCACGACGTCGTCGAGGGCTATGACCTGTAAAAGCAGGTCGACAAAACCGCCCTTGGCGTCATACTGCTTTATGGTCATCATGGTGCTTGCCGGGGCCGTGGCCGAGGCTATGGCTCCCGTTATCAGGGCGAGAGACATGGAGGTGCGGAATATGAACCTCATCATAAGGGTCACCAGCAGGGCGGCTCCGACCGATTCCCACAGGGTGACGACAAACATGGCTCGGCCCGATTTTTTCAGGGTGTCCTTGAGAAAAAAACGTCCCACGCGGAAGGCGATAAAGGAGAGGGCAATATCGCTGACAAAGTCGGTGCCGTCAATAAAACTTTGGGGCAAAAGGTCAAGGACATAAGGTCCCATTATGATACCGGCCATAATATAGCCGCTGACATCGGGCAGTCTCAGCTTTTTTGTTACCCTCGTCATCGAAAAGCCGCCGAAGAGGGTCACGGCAAGGGAAAGCATCACCATTACTCCCGATGCGGAATGTTCAAGATAAGCGCGTGCCATGTCCGTTCCCCCTTTTTGATAACTCTTTTTGTTTTGTTATTGATTATACTCGCCTTTGGTGATAAAATAAAATCAGTTTTTTCTTAATGCTCATAAATTTTATTTATAATATCCCACCTACGGAGGTTCAAAATGATAGACACAAAGCTCACTACCGTCCTCAGCGTGGCCGAGACGCTGAACATCACCCAGAGCGCCAAGGAGCTTTCCCTTACCCAACCGGCCGTCTCGCAGCACATAAAAAGCATAGAACAGACCCTGGGCGTCAAGCTCTTTCTCCGCACCAACAAGGGGCTTAAAATAACCCCTCAGGGGGAAATCGTCATAAATTACGCCAAAAAGATGAAGGGCCTTTACGGCGTTCTGCTTCAGGAGCTGAAGGATGAGCAGCGTTCGGTTCGCCATCTTACGGTCGGCGTCACCCCCACGGCCGAGAGCAATATCATCTCACAGGTGCTGGCCCTTTACAGCGCCCAAAACCCCTCGATACGCATAACCATCATATCGGATACTATAAATAATCTTTATGCTAAGCTCAAGGAATATGAGATAGACTTTGCCATCATCGAGGGCGCCATATCCGACCCTTCCTATGCCTCCATCCTGCTGGACACCGACTATCTTGTCATGGCCGCCTCCAACGACAATCCCATATCACGTTATCCCCTCGTCTCCCTTGACAGGCTGAAAAAGGAGCGCCTTATCCTCCGCCTGCCCAATTCGGGCACGCGCACCCTTTTTGAAACGGCCTTGCTGTCAAAGGGCGAGACGATAGACGCCTTCAACATCATACTCGAGCTGGACAACCTGAACACAATCAAAGACCTTGTTCAGGACGGTTTCGGCGTGACGATAATCTCAAAGAGCGCCTGCATCGAGGACGTACGCAAGAACAAATACCGCACGGTTCCCATTGAAAATCTGAGTATGGTGCGAGAGATAAATATTGTCTACGCCAAGGATTTCGCCCACACCGAACTGCTCAACGATATCATGAAAATATATCACGCCAAGGCCGGACACCCCGAAGAGGCCGGAACATTTTAAAAAAAGGCCCCGACTGATGTCGGGGCCTTTTTTGTTATTTTATTTATCGTGTCTCTGAGGCACGCCCTGGCAGGTGAACTTGTTGAGAACCTCTATCGGCTCGTTATACTCCTCGTGAGGTATGACGGCGTCGCTGTCGAGATAACCCAGCGCCGCGGCCACATAGGCCGCCGTGCCGTAGGGCAGGCCGCTTTCGTCCATATCAAAGCCGGGGTTGTGACCGCCGATGGTCATGCCCTCCTCCTCGTTCCTGATTCCCACGCGCATCATGACCGAGGGATAGTATTTGCAGAGGATGGAATAGCTTTCGGAGCCCATGCTGGGGTCCTCCACCTTGAGCCTCTCCCGACCGATGGCGCGGCCTATTGCCTCGGCTCCCACGGCGGCCAGCTCGGCGTTGTTGACCACGGGCAGAATAGGGCCGACGACGCGGTCAAAGGAGACCTGACAGTCAAACAGCTCGGCCTGAGCTTTGCATATCTCGGTCAGCTTGGTCTTGAACATATTTCCGGCCGCCGCGTCGTAAAAACGGCAGGTGCCGCCGAAGGTCAGCGTCTGAGGAATGACGTTTCCGGCGGCGCCGGCATTGACCATGCCCATGGAATTGGTCATGACCATGAAGGGGTCGACATAATTCATGCGGATGCTCTTGATGCACTCATAGATGGAGACAAAGCAGTCGATGGGGTTGTTGGAGCGGTCGGGACGGGAGCCGTGGCCGCCTTTTCCCGTCAGCGTCACCTGATAGCCCACGGCTCCGGCGTGCATGGGGCCGGGCTGGCAGGATATCTCGCCGGCGTTCAAAAGAACGTCGGTATGCTCGGCAAAGGTGGCGTCGATACGCAGTTTATTCTGCTGGATATACTGCATGAGATAATAGAGGTTGCCGCTGCCCTCTTCGCCCCTCTCGAACATCAGGTAGACGCGTCCCTTTATCCTGTCGCGGTTGGCGTTCAGCACCTTTGCCGCCGACAGCAGCATGGCCGTGTGGCCGTCGTGGCCGCACATATGGGCGACGCCGTCGCACCTGCTGACGACGCGCTTGGCCTTTTTGGCGTTGTCGGGAAGCTCCTGAATGGGCAGGGCGTCGCAGTCGGCGCGCAGAAGCACTGTTTTTCCCGACCGGTCACCGTCTATGGTGGCCAGAACGCCGCCGTCGGGAACATTGACATACTCTATTCCCATCTTTTCCAGCTCGCCGCAAATCAGCTTTATGGTGTTGAACTCAAGGCCCGAAAGCTCGGGGTTCTCGTGCAGGTGACGGCGGATGGATGTGGTGTAGTCGGACAGAGCCAGGCTTTCCTTCAAAATGTCCATAAATAACTCTCCCTTATAATATTTTTAAATATGTATTGCATTGGCGGAAAATATGTCATATAATTAGCTTAATTTAAATCGGAGGTTGTAAATATGAAAGTTACAGCAATCTATTTTTCGGCTACCGAGACGACAAAAAAGAATGTCCTGTCGATAGCCAAGGCTTTGGACGAAACCATCAATGAAATCGACGTCACATTGCCGAAACAGTACGGAGGACAGTTCGGCAGGGGCGAACTGGTCATTTTCGGAGCGCCTGTCTACGGCGGCACGCTGCCCGAGGCGGCATATGATCGCTTTGCCGCCTTTAAGGGAGACAACACCCCCTGTATTCTCGTCTCGACCTACGGCAACCGTCATTATGACAACGCCCTTTTCAACATGGCCGAGCTTGTAAAGCAAAACGGCTTTATTCCCTTTGCCGGCGCCGCCGTCATCGGCCAGCACACCTTCGGCAAAATAGCCGTCGGCCGCCCCGACAACAATGATTTGACCCTCAACGCCCGATTTGCCGCCAAGGCCGCCGAAAAGCTGTCGTCGGGGGATATCGCCCCCTATTCCTTCCCCGGCGAAGCCGTGGAAAAGTCCAAGGGCAGGGGCGGACGCTTCCGTCCCCAGACAACCGACGCCTGCATTGACTGCGGTCTCTGCACGGCCCAGTGCCCCACGGGAGCCATCGCCTCTGACAACAGGACGATAGACGACAATAAGTGCATCTCCTGCTTCCGCTGTATCAGGGTTTGCCCTGTGGGGGCAAAGGTCATGGACACACCCGAATACAACGAGTTTGCCGTAAGCTTTTCCCAGAAACTGGCCGAGCCGAGACAAAACGAATACTTTTTGTAATATTTTATATTTAAATAACCCCGTGTCAGTCGAGCCACGGGGTTATTTTTAGTCAATCACATCAAAATCAACATTCTTGAAGCTGACCAGCACATCGGCCATGTCTCTGCCGTACCTCTCGGCAAAGCGTTCAAGCACCTTGGTCGAAACCGTCTTGCCCTGACTGCCGAAGATAGCCTCGGTTATCTGGGAATAGGTCTTGTAGGAATGGCCGCAGTGATAGTCAAACCCCTTGAGGTTTTTGGGGTCGCGCTCAAACTTCTGGTCTTCTGTAAAATTGGCGTCGCGCAGAATATGGATGCAGTAGTCATGGTCGTGCATACTCTGCAGAACGTCATATGTCAGATAGGGGTTGAAGCCGCGCGCTATCGACTTGTCAAGATGAGTGCAGTAGCACACGCCGCCCTCCTGCATACCAAGCTCCTTAAACTCGGCGGCCCAGGGGCAACGGGTTATCTTTGTCGTAAGGTCGGGAGAATAGGTGGTATTGGTGGCCTGGTTGCTCTCGCCGGCGTCGATGACCGTCTTTGTGTTGACCCACTCGCCATACTCTTTATATGTAGTAAAGTTAAGGGGCTTGCCGTCCCTGATGGCCCTCTGAGCCATACGGGAGCCGCGCTGCTCGGCATACCGCTGGGTGCCCATGACAAAAGCCGCCTTGCCTCTCTCGCCGAAGGCCTTTGTCAGCTCGTCGTAAAAAGCCGCCGCGATAAAAGCGTGGTGTCTCTCGGTAAACTCTTTCATGTTTGTCTCCTCCGTCTGTTATTTCTTTTTAAGGGGCCTTTTATTGCCCTTTTCATCCATTATATATGTGTTGTCCAGATTGGCCGTCAGGCTGGCCTTGACAGCGTCTATATATTCGCGCCTCAGCTCGGCCCTCTCGGCCAGCTCCTCCGGCGTCAGCTCACGCTGTTTGGCGATGTGCGCCAGTTCGTTTATCCTGTCTATCCTGCTCTGTTCCAAGGCTGTCTCCTCCTTTAATTATCTTGCAGTCTCACAGTGCAGCCTCCGCCCCGTATATTGGAGACCCTGACCCCGGGCAGGCCGCGGACAAAGCTGACAAAACTGCTGTAGCCGTAATCTCTGACGCGGAAGTTATCATATTCACGCCTGACCTTGCTGCCTAAAATCGAAAGGTCGACGCCGCTCTTGCCCCCCTCCTTTATGAGTGAGAGCAGATATTGCTCGATGTCCTTTTTGAGACCCTCTCCCTCTTTGAGCCTGACGGCTACCGCACCACGGTGGTCGGTCAGCTCAAATCTGTCCATCTCGGAGACAAAGCGCGAAAGGGTGGAATAGCCATATGTTCTGACGTCAAAGTCGGAATATTTTTTGACCAGCCTGTTGCCCAGCTCGGAAAGAAGCGTGGCTCGGGCCTTATCGTCGTTTTCGGCGATTATGGCGGCAATGTCGTTTTCGATGCTCTCTCTGGCTATCTCCTTGGGAGCTTCATCGTCGACTATTATCTCCACCGAAGTGGCCCCTTCCTCGCCCTCTTCCAGCAGCTCGAGGTTGGTAAAGCGAGTGCAGGCCGCCCTGAAGGAGCGCGGCGTCTTGCTCTCCCCCATGCCGATGACCTCTTTTCCGGCCTCCCTCAGCCTGCCTGCCAGACGGGTGAAATCGCTGTCGCTGGAAACGATGCAGAAACCGTCCACATCGGCAGTATATAGGATATCCATGGCGTCGATTATCATGGCAGAATCGGTGGCGTTTTTGCCCACCGTGTTCTGGAACTGCTGGACGGGGGAAATGGAATATTCCAGCAGTACGGCTTTCCATTTCCCGGCCTGAGTGCTGGTCCAGTCGCCGTATATCCTCTTGTAGGTGACAACGCCGTACTTTGTCACCTCGCCCAAAATATCCTTTATGTACTTGGCCGAAATATTGTCCGAATCTATAAGCAGGGCCAGCTTTTTATCTTCCATGTTCTGTCCATCCCATTTGCAAAAGCGCCCTTTAAGGGCGCTTTAAGTCTATTTGGTGTTGCCGATGACAAACTCCTTGACCTTTTGGAAGGTGTCGTCGCTTATGACGTGTTCTATCTTGCAGGCCTCCTCCGAGGCCGTGTCGGGGTCGACGCCGATGGCCGTCAGCCACGCCGAGACAAAGGTGTGCCTTTCGTACACCTTTTGAGCGATATCCAGGCCGCTGTCGGTCAGGTCGACCCATCCTTCCTTATCCACAGTGACATATCCGTTGTCCTTGAGCAGATTTATGGCCCTGCTTATGCTGGGCTTTGTAAAGTCAAGATGTCTGGCGATATCTATCGAGCGTATCCTGCCCTTTTCGTTTTTGAGCATGAGTATAGCCTCAAGATAATTTTCAGCCGATTCCTGTATCTTCATCAAGATATACTCACCTCTTTCAGCGTTTTATGTCCGTAACTTCGTGGCGGAAACAGGTGGTTCTTTTGTAAACACAAAAGAACCAAAAAGTAACAAAAACCAAACTATTTTCTCGTTTAACTAATTATATCACAAAAACAAGCCTTTTACAACCCGTGGCGGGTTACATCCCGAGGGCCTTTTTATATTCCTCCGCGCTCCTCACCTTTCCGACGGCCGAAAAGGACATACGGCCGTAATCAAACACGTCTTTGGCAAGCTCCAGCACGCTTTCGGGGGTGACGGCGTCAAAGCCGGCAATGACCTCGTCCTCGCTGACGGCGCGGCCGAAGGTCATTTCGTTCTGAGCGATAAGGTTCATGCGCGAAGCCGAGCTTTCAAGCCCCATGAGGATATTGGATTTGAGCTGTGTCACCGTGCGCTCCACCTCGTCCTTCGTGACGCCGCACTTGAGGAACTCGTCGATGACCTCCCTGATAAGGGATATAGCCCTCAATTCCGTATCCCTTGAAAGGGCCACATATATGCTGAAAACGCCCGTGCCGATATATGATGTTTTATAGCCGTAAATAGTATAACAGAGGCCGTTGCGCTCCCTGACCCTCTGGAAAAGGCGCGAGGACATTCCTCCGCCCAGTATTGAAGCCATGACCGACAGGTCAAAGCGCCTGTCGCTGCCAACGGGAAGGCCGGGAAAGCCTATCATAAGGTGGTTCTGCTCGATGTCCTTCTCCTTTAGGGTAAAGGCCGGCTGATATCGGCTCTCCTCTATATCCAGCCTCTTTCCCGGAGTCATTTGCGAAAAGGCCTTTACTATGCCCTCAAGGTCTTCCCTCGTATAGCTGCCGCAGAGAGAAACAACCGTGTTGGCCGGGTTATAATGCTCGCGGTGATATTTTTTCAGCGTCTCGCTGTCTATCCCGTCAAGGCTTTCCCTTGTTCCGAGTATTGGCCTGCCCAGCTTAAACCCCTTGTAAACGGCCGAAAAAAGCTCCTCGTTGACAAGGTCGTCGGGGGTGTCCTCATACATTCCTATCTCCTCGATGATGACCGATCGCTCAAGGTCGACCTGCTCCGGCTCAAAGGTGGAGTTGAAATACATATCGCAGAGAAGCTCGGCCGCCTTGGGTAGATGCTCGCCGAGAACGCGGCAGTAATAACAGGTGTTCTCCTTTGTGGTAAAGGCGTTGCTCTGACCCCCTATGGCGTCAAAATCCGAGGCCAACTGCGCCGCCGTGCGCGTTTTGGTGCCCTTGAAGAGCATATGCTCGATAAAATGTGATATTCCGCTCAGCTCCTCCGGCTCGTGGCGCGAGCCGCTTTCCACCCATATGCCCATCGCGCAGGAGCGCAGGTGGTCGAGATGCTCATGTACGATACGCAGGCCGTTGTCCAATACTATTTTTTCTACCATAAAATATCACCTTTGTTTTAAAATGCTTTTTGTTGCTTTTTCTCAGAAAAAGTAAAGCCTTTTGGTACTTTTCGTAAGCGAAAAGTACCCTCTTCTTCCGTCGCCGCGCGACGGAAATAACATACTTAAAAAGGCGGGCAGACGCCCGCCTTTTAAAAGCTTTTGTCAAAAGCCGAAAATTATTCTCCGCGCTCGGCTATCTCCTTGAGAGCGTCCTTACGGGAAAGGTTTATCCTGCCCTTGTCGTCAATCTCAATTATCTTGACCCATGTCTCG
>CANSNO010000026.1 GCA_947648385.1 uncultured Clostridia bacterium | reverse complement strand
ACAATGATATTAAGGAAGGCGATATAGTCGAGGCCTTTGTCATGGAGCAGATAGCGGTAGAATAAGCTCATGTGCACGAGAAGGCGCGGTAGCGCCTCGCCGGAAGTCCGGCGTCTGCCGTCGGGAGGCTTTGCCGACCAGAGGCTATAAAATCACGGGGTCCCCATCAAATCGCAGATTTGGTGGGGAGGTGCGGCATGAGCTTTGAAAAGTACAATGATATTAAGGAAGGCGATATAGTCGAGGCCTTTGTCATGGAGCAGATAGCCCAGTAATTCATTATTCACTATTTAACGATAGGTGTCAAAGACGATTCCCGTATGGATTTGCAAAAGAAAGTTTGCAAATCCATACGGGGCCCTTTCATCTGAT
This sequence comes from uncultured Clostridia bacterium, assembly GCA_947648385.1. Taxonomy (GTDB): domain Bacteria; phylum Bacillota; class Clostridia; order Oscillospirales; family Butyricicoccaceae; genus RGIG1902. The sequence goes on along the minus strand of CANSNO010000026.1, from coordinate 23,875 downwards.
AGCCTCCGGCAAGGTCAAGAGCGTATTGAATAGGCGGCAAAGGTTGCCAAACATAATATTATTAGGAAATTGGTTTTAATAACAGGAGTTGATATATTTGGCCGGAAACAGAGGAGCCAGAATAAACGAAGAGATAATGAGGTGTCTTTCGGAGGTCATACCGACGCTGAAGGATCCCAGATTGTCGGGCGGTATGCTCAGCATTTTGAGATGCGAGGCCACCCCCGACCTCAAATGGTGCAAGGTATATATTTCGGCCTTCGGCGACTATGACCAAAAGGAGCTGAAAAAGGGCCTAAAGTCGGTTTCGGGGTTTTTGAGAAGAGAGCTGGCCCACCGCATGAATCTGCGCTATACCCCCGAGCTGGTTTTTGTTCTTGACGACTCCATATCATACGGGGCGCATATATCAAAGCTGATAAACGAGCTTGGCATAAAGCACGACGAAGATGAGGCCGAGGAGGAAGAGGATGACGATATCTTTTAACCGACTTCTGGAGGAGCTTAAAGAGGCCGACAATATCCTTATTCTGACCCACCGCAAGCCCGACGGGGACACCCTCGGCTCGGCCGCGGCGCTGACCCTCTGTCTGAGACAACTGGGGAAAAAAGCGTGGATGCTCAAAAATCCCGACCTGACCCCCAGATTCGCGCCTATGACCGAGGGGCTTTGGTGGGACGGCGGCGCCGAGGGAAAGTATATACTTTCGGTCGATATAGCCGACAGGAGCCTGATGTGCGACAACGCCCCCGAAAATATCAGGCTTGCCATAGACCATCACTCGTCCCACAGGGATTTCGCCGATAAAATATACTGCCGTCCCGAGGCGGCGGCCTGCGGCGAGGTGATTTACGATATCATTTGCGGCCTTGACTGCCGCTTTGACAGCGCCATGGCCGACGCCGTTTATACGGCTGTCGCCACCGACACGGGCTGCTTTAGGTTCAACAACACGACAAGCGAAACCCACCGCGTGGCGGCCGCCTGTCTGGAGGCGGGGGCCGATTTTAAAGAGATAAATTACCGTTGCTTTCGTCTGAAAACCAAGGCGCGCGCCGGAATCGAGGCTCACCTCTATTCCAATATGCTCTTCTGCCGCGGAGGAAAAGGAGCCGTCGGCGTCATAACCCGTGAGACCATAAAGAGGCTCGGGGCAAGCGAAGACGACCTTGATAATCTTTCCTCTCTCATCGTGGAGACCGAGGGGGTAGAGGTGGGCGTGCTGCTGACCGAGAGAGCCGAAAGGGACGGTTTTAAGGTGTCCATGAGAAGCGGCAAATACGACGTGTCGAAGATATGCGCCCTCTTCGGCGGCGGAGGCCACGCAGGGGCCGCCGGATGCACCTTGTACGAGACTTCGGTAAACAAGGCCGTCGATATGCTCGTCAAGGCTTTAGAGGACGCGATAGATGCTTAACGGCGTAATAGTTTTCAACAAGCCGGCCGATTTCACCTCCCATGACGTCATAGCCAAGCTGAGGGGAATACTCAAAACCCGAAAGATAGGCCATGCAGGCACCCTTGACCCAATGGCCGAGGGGGTTCTGGTCGTTCTGGTGGGGGCGGCCACAAAGGCCTCCGATTATCTGCTTGCAACAGATAAGGTCTACCGCGCCGGCTTCCGTCTGGGGTTAATTTCCGATACTCTGGACATATGGGGCAAAACCGAGGAGACGGGCGCGCCCCTGCCAAGCGCCGACGACGTCGGCCGGGCCGTAACGTCCTTTGAGGGGGGATATGAACAGCTTCCCCCCATGTATTCGGCCATACAGAAGGACGGTGTTCGCCTTTATGACCTGGCCCGAAAGGGGGTCGAGGTCGAAAGGGAAAGACGTTTTGTCAAGGTGGAGGATATAAAGCTCCTCTCCTTTGAGGGAGACAGGGGCGAGTTTGAGCTCAAATGCTCGAAGGGCACATACATACGCTCCCTCTGCCACGATATAGGAGAAAAGCTGGGCTGCGGAGCCGTCATGGACAGCCTTGTCCGCCTGCGCTCGGGCAGCTTCGGAATAGAAGAGGCCGTCGGCTTTGAGGAGCTTGAAAGGCTCAGGGACGAGGACAGGCTTGAAGAGGTCCTTATACCCATGGAAAGGGTCTTTGACCATCTGCCGTCTGTGCATCTGACGGCCGAGGGGCTGAAAAGAGGCCTCAACGGCGCCTATATTTCCCCTGAAATGACCGCGGAGGGGGAGCTTCCCCATGAAGAGGGGACCCTCTGCGCTCTTTACGCCCCCGACGGAAAGCTGGCCATTCTTGCCAGAACGGGCAGGCTGACGGTGGGGGGCGGCGAGGCTCTCTTTTATGAAAAAACTTTTTATCAGGGTGATAGACCATGAGAAATGCTGTCATGGCTCTCGGATTTTTTGACGGAGTTCACAGAGGACACCAAAGCATACTGCGTGGGGCCGCCGAATACGCCGCCCAAAAGGGGTTTACCCCCTGCGCCCTGACCTTTCTCAACCAGCCGAGGGCCTTTTTGAAGTCCCTGCCCCAAGAGCTTATAATTTCAAAAGAAAACCGCCAGGCCCATATAAAGGCCTGCGGCATCGAAAACGTTTATATGATTCCCTTTGACGAGGCCACGGCCCATATGGCTCCCGAGGATTTTGTAAAGGATATCCTTGTGGGCAGATACGGCTGCGCCGCCGTCTTTTGCGGCGAGAACTTCACATTCGGAGCCATGGGCAGGGGCAACGGGGAACTGCTCAAAAGCCTCGGCGGCCGCCTGGGGTTTGAGACTGTAGTCTGTCCGCTGCTCCCCGACGGCGACGGCACGGTCAGCTCAAGCCGCGTTCGGCGTCTGTTGACCGAGGGCAGGGTGGAGGACGCTTCGCGCCTGCTGGGATATGATTATTATATAGAGGGAGAAGTCGTCCACGGCAGAGGGGTCGGGACGGAAATGGGAGTGCCTACCTGCAATCTGGAGCTCGGGCGCGACCTGCTGACGCCAAAAAACGGCGTTTACGCCGCCAAAACCGAGGTGGACGGCAGAGAATACCTCTGCGCCCTCAACATCGGCAGGAGGCCGACTTTTGACCTAAGTGAAGTTGTGGCCGAATGTAATGTGCTGGATTTTCGCGGCGACCTTTACGGAAAGAACCTAAAGGTGCGCCTGCTTGGATATATAAGGCCCGAAAAGGCCTTTTCCTCTCCCGAGGAGCTGAAAAACCAGATAGAAAGAGACATTGTGAGGATAAAGGAGATGGCGATATGACAGCCCTGAAAAACTTTTACGCCTGGCTGGTCATTGCCCGAAGCAATCTTGTGGCACGATACGGCGCCGCTGTTATATTGATATTTTTTGTCTTTCTGGCCGCGTGCCTTGTGACGGGAGGCATAAAGACACTGCTTGCCGGACGGCACTTGAAGCGAAGCTCGCCCCTGAAAAGGTATTCTCCCGACCCGGCGCTGGCCTCTCACGCCGCCGACAGCCTCAGCATGGCCATACAGATACCGACGGTGACGGGTGACAAGGACGGGCTTGAGCATTTCCGCAGGTTCCTCAAGGAGAGATATCCCCAGGTTTTCGGCCGCCTCAACCTGCTTTCGGCAGCCGAAGGCTCGATAGTCCTGCGCTGGCGTGGGCCGAGGGAGAGCAAGGAGGAGCCGCTGCTTTTCTGCGGCCATATGGACGTGGTGCCCGTCGGCGACGACTGGGACTGCGACCCATTCGGCGGCATAATAGACGACGAGGGCTTTATCGTCGGCCGCGGCGCCATAGACTGCAAAAACGTGGTAATCGGCCTGATGGAGGCTGTCGACAGCCTGTTGGCCGAGGGTTACGCGCCGACGAGGGATATCTATTTCGCCTTTGGACATGACGAGGAGATAGGCGGCCCCGAGGGCGCCGCCAAGATATCGGAGTTTTTCCAGAAAAGGGGACTTCATTTTGCCGCCGTCGTCGACGAGGGCGGATATATAGTCGAAGAGCTTTTCGGGCGCAAGCGTTTCCCGGCGGCCATGATAGGGGTGGGCGAAAAGGGCTGTACCTATTTCAGGCTGAAAGCCACAGGCAGGGCCGGACATTCCTCCATGCCGCCAAAACACACGGCCGTCGGCGTGCTGTCCGAGGCCATATGCCGTCTGGAGGCGGCGCCGCCGAGGGCCAGGCTGTTGGACGTGGTCGATGTGAATATGCGGCTTTCGGCTCCGGCAATGAGATTTATACACAGGTTCACCGTCTGCAATCTGCCCCTTTCCCAGCCTCTGCTTTATAAGGTTTTCGGCAATATCCCGACGGTCAACCCCATGCTCAGGACGACTCTGGCGGCCACCCAGATAAGCGGCTCTCAAGCGCCGAACATCCTGCCGGGCGAGGCCACCTGCGTCATAAACGCCCGTATACTTCAGGGCGACACCCCGGCCGGGATAAAAAAGTATATCGAGTCGCTGCTGGAAGATTTGCCCGTGGAGGTGGAGACCATGCTGGAGATACCGGCCTCAAAAATAGCCTCCACCGAAAGCCCACAGTATAAGAAGCTCTGCGACGTTATCGAGGCTAAATATCCCGGTCTGCCCTGTATTCCGGGCATACAGTCGGTGACGACCGATTCAAGACATTACGAGCCTCTTTGTGACAATATCTATAAGTTCATGCCCTTCGTCATGGACAGCGCCCTCTATGACAGGATGCACAACAGCCGGGAGAGGATAGGTGTCAACTGCCTCGGCCTTGGCGTGGAGTTTTACAAGGCGCTCATTCAGGAGCTGTAATAAAAAAAGCCCTCCGTTAAGGAGGGCTTTTTGTTATTTCCTCAGCTCGTCAATGGCGGCGACGGGGTTGATAATTTTGATATTCAGGCTTATGCTCGTATTTTCCTCGCTGATATCGACGATATCGGCAGTATTCTTGACAAGTTCTATAAACTCGCTGGGAGTTATATCGGGGTCGACCTGACAGCACAAGGCGTAAAATCCCGCGCACCACGGCACAGCCCAGCTCATACCACCCTCATAGTTTATTTCGTATTCTCCCGAACCTAACCACGAGGCGTATGTCCTCGAACCCATAGGCACAAAAATACGATTTTGCCAATTGACGCTAAGGTTGCCCAAGGAGTTTTTGAGCCAAGCGGCAGGAGCGTAGGAGCCTATATCGTCGGGGTCGCCCGTGTAATCTTTGGACAGGCCCATCAAATCGAACCCCTCGTAATATTTCTCCGGCGTTGTAGTCAGCACAAAGATGCCTTGCTCGTCGGCCTTTTTTATTGCCTCTTGCAGCTCTTCATATCCCAAATCCTCTTTGCCGTATCCTCTCGAAATAGAGATAACCCTTATCCTGTTTTCATCTGGGAGATATTTGTTCATGTCGCATATACGCAAAATGCAGTCGGCGATGACGGAGGCATCTATCTCGAAGCCCTCTGGGTTGTCCGACGGGTGGGCATATGTGCTGGCTATGTAATAAAGGTCGGCGTCTGGTGCCACGCCCACTGTCTTTCCGACAGCAATGCTTGACACGCCCGAGCCGTGCATACAAGATTCATCTTGGTCGGCGCAGTGTATCAATTCATAGGATTTCAAATTGTCGCTGTATTCCTCATGGCCCGTGAAAAGCCCTTGGTCTATTATGGCTATGCCGACCCCCTTGCCCGTGACGCCCTGCTCATGTAGGTCTCTGACATGAAGGCCGGGGTTTTTATTTAGTTCAAGTATCGCCTCGGGGTCAAAGCCATCGGGAAGCTCTTCGGGCCATATAGTTAGACTATTGAAGGAAAGGTCGTTGATGCTGTCTATAAACGAGAGGTCTACGTCGCTCAAATCCATTGCGCGAACGTCATATCCCCATGTGGAGCCTTTTTCTACACCCTCAAAGGGGCCAGGACGCCAATCGGAGGGCTCACATTTAAAGACAAGATGCTTTTGACCGTCACCAAGCTGTGACAGGTTAATAAGCTTTGTCCAATAATTGCCCTCGGCGGGGTCGGTGTGGTCGCTGAAATCGGGAATATAATCGCCGTTGCCATCCGCCGTTTCGTCCTCTGTCTTTCCACAGGCAGTAGCAGATATAAGCATAAATACCGCCATACACAAAGCTAAAAATCTCTTCATTTTTGAACCTCCTTGTTGTTTACAGGTTTGTTTTGTAGCCGTTATATATCCGTCTTTTGGTATTCGAGGGTGTAGCCGTGGGGGGCGGAGAGAAAGACGGAATAGACGGGGAAGGCGGGGTGGGACATCGGCGGCTGGCCGAGGCCGATGACGCGGCTGTCGTCCTTTAATGCTTTATACACCTTGTCCACATGGGCACGGGAGGGCAGATTGAAGGATATGCACTGTCCGCTTGCCATGGGGCGTTCGGGGCCGTAATAGCAAAAGGCCAGATAGCCCTCGCCGCAGTCGAACCACAAACAGTCCTTGATATCCTTGTATATGGGCAGGCCCAGCACGCCGTTATAATATTCTCTTGTCTCGTCTATGTTCTTGCAGGGGTAAAAGGTGACGATTGATTCGGGTTTCATTATATTTCTCCTTTCAATATTTCAAGCAGCTCCTCAGGGCTTGCGGCCAGAGCGTCGGCGCCGGCCTTTGTCAGCTCATCTTTAGAGCCGTAGCCGTAAAGCACGCCGATAGATGACAGGCCGTTTGCCTTGGCCCCCTCTATGTCGTGGAGCCTGTCGCCCACCATGACGGCGCCGTTTTTATCGGTCACGCCCACGGTTTCGAGGGCGTAGGCTATTACGTCCCCCTTTTTGTTGCGGCTTTCGTCCATGGTGGCGCCGCATATATGGTCAAGATATTTGTTGAGGCCGAAATGAGCCGCAATCTGTTCGGCATATTTTTCCGGCTTGGAGGTGGCGAGGATAAGACAAGCCCCTTCCTCTTTCAGAGCGGCAAGCATTTTTGGAACGCCGCCGTATACGGCGTTTTGAAAAATGCCCTTGACCGAAAAATATTCACGGTATTTTTCAACGGCTTCAAGGGCCTGCCCGTGGTCAAAACCGTAAAAGCGCTGAAAGCTGTCTATCAGGGGTGGGCCGATAAATGGGATAAGGCTGTCTTTGTCGTCGACCCTTATGCCGTAGCTTTCAAGGGCATAGGCTACCGAGCTTGTTATACCCTCCTTGGGGTCGGTCAGGGTGCCGTCAAGGTCAAAAAGTATGTATTTTTTCATAAAACCACCTCACTTGTTACAATGGTAACATAAAGAAGCCCAAAAGGCAATTATTTACACCTTTATATTTTTCGTGGTATAATATATAAGTGCTTTTTGTTACTTTTTCTCAGAAAAAGTAAAACTTTTTGGTTCTTTTGTGTTTACAAAAGAACGGCCTTTTTCCGCCGCGAGGCGGACATAATGTAATAAAAGAGGGTTGAATAAATGCGGATTTTAGGTCTCGACCCCGGGTATGCCATAGTCGGTTATGGCGTTATAGAGCATGACAGGGGCAAAAACATATATATCGGCCACGGGGCCGTCACCACTCCGGCAGGAATGGAGCTGCCCATAAGGCTTATGGAGATACATCGGGATATCTGCACCCTTATTGACAAATACAAGCCCGAGGCCGTGGCCATCGAGCAGCTTTTTTTTAACACCAATGTCACGACGGGCATCAATGTGGCCCAGGCGCGAGGCGTTATAATTCTGGCCTGCGCCGAAAAAGGGGTCCCCATAGCCGAGTATACGCCCCTGCAGGTCAAGCAGGCCGTTGTTGGATACGGCAGGGCCGAGAAAAAGCAGGTCATGGAGCTGACGCGGATAATGTTGGGGCTAAAAAGCGTGCCGAGGCCCGACGACGCCGCCGACGCCCTCGCCATAGCCATCTGTCACGGCCACACGGCGGCGTCAAAGCTGAGGTAAAAACTATAAAAAAGGACTGCCAAGCTTTTAGTCTGGCAGTCTTTTTTATTTTGCAGTTTATTGCAATTTAAATTGATATGGACAGAGATTAAACTGAACAGCATTACTAAACTGTTGTCAAGCACAGTCGGTCTCTTTACTCGACAAATTATCTAATTTCCAATGTGTTATCAGCAGTAGGTACATATAATGTAGAATTGGATGAATCTCCTGTCATATAATCTCCGTGTTGATTTTGTTCAAATAACAAATCTTTTTCAACCATGCCTTTAATAGCATACACACCGGAATTATCCGTTTTGTCAGAATATAATATCATGCACCATTTGAAGTCGTTCTTTTCAACATAATTAAAATACCAGTCGGTTAAAGCCTCATCTGTTACTTCCTCGGAACTGATTCTAATTATTGAGTATTCCCCGATCTTCTCTGTTCGGCTACCATTTATTACATCTTTAACTTCTGCATTGTCATAAATATGTGACTCTTCTTGCTCCGACCCGTTTTCTTTATTGTTTCCCATATTGCCAAAACTGGCCAATACAGCAACGATTAGTACCCAAAACCACCACTTTTTCCATAACGGCTTTTTAACTTTGCCTTGTTTTTGCTTCATTTTCATTTCCCCACTTAGTTTGTAATATTTATTTACATTTTGTAAATCTTTATTACAAGAATAAACTGCAAAGATAATATTGTCAAGAGCATTGGAGGGGAAAGCCTTGAAAATATATAATTTTAACGGACAGAAGAACATTTTGGGCGATAAAACTTGTCAGGCAAGGGTAGCCATGAGACAGGCGAGCGATTTGTGACAGACTATGAACTAATGATTTTCGCAAAGGTTCTTCGCGTCTCGATAGAGTGGCTTCTTGGGCTTCAGGGTAATTCAGAGGAACAGCAACAGTGAGGCCGCTTTCTTTTCGTTGACCCTTTGGCGGTAATATGGTATTATGAATATAATTATAAGTATGTCTAAAAGGAAGAACCGATATGTTTTATTTTATAAAGGGCAAAGTGGCGGTGGCCGAGCCGTCCCTTGTCGTCATTGACGCCGGAGGGGTCGGCTATGCCGTCATGACCTCCCTTATGTCCTCGTCCACGGTCAAAACGGGGGAGGAGACGACATTTTATACATATCTCCATGTCAGGGAGAATATAGTTGAGTTATACGGTTTTGTTTCCCGTGAGGAGCTGGACTGCTTCAAGCTTCTGATAGGCATTTCGGGGGTGGGGCCGAAGGCCGCCCTTTCGATACTGGGGGTCGTCACGCCGTCGAGTCTGGCCATGGCCGTGCTGACCGACGATCAGAAGGCCCTTTCGGCCGCTCCGGGAGTCGGCAAAAAGCTGGCCCAGAGGATAATAATGGAGCTTAAAGACCGCATGAGCAAGAGTCAGCTTGAAAGCGCGGATGTGTCGGGCGTGGGCGATATAATACCGACGGCCGGAACGGCGGCCGACGACGCGGCCAGCGCCCTGATGGTGCTGGGTTATACCCGAGCCGAGGCGCTGACGGCCATGAAGGGGCTGGACATATCGAATATGTCGGTGGACGACATTGTCCGCGCCGCCCTCAAAAAGCTTTTTTAACGGGAGATAGAAAATGGCGATAGAGTTTAACGACGGCGACGGCCGTCAGGAGGAGCGCATAGTCACGGGCGGTTTCATCGAGGAGGATGAAAACGAGGTATCCCTGCGCCCCCACACCATGGATGAATATATCGGCCAGACCAAGGCAAAGGAGAACCTTTCGGTCTTTATCAAGGCGGCCAAACAGAGGGGCGACCAGCTCGACCATGTGCTTCTTTACGGCCCTCCTGGCCTCGGAAAAACGACGCTGGCCGGAATAATCGCCGCCGAGATGGGGGTCAACATCCGCATAACCTCGGGCCCGGCCATAGAAAAGGCCGGAGATCTGGCCGCTCTTTTGACCAACCTCAATAAAAACGACGTGCTTTTTATAGACGAGATACACAGGCTCAACCGCAGCGTGGAGGAAATACTCTATCCCGCCATGGAGGATTTTGCCCTTGATATAATCATCGGCAAAGGCCCTGCGGCGCGCTCGGTCAGGCTCGACCTGCCGAGGTTCACCCTTGTGGGAGCCACGACGAGGGCCGGACGCATTTCGGGCCCTTTGCGCGACAGGTTCGGCGTTATATCGAGGCTGGAGCTTTACACCCATGAGGAGCTGGCCACGATAGTCAAACGCTCGGCCTCCATTTTGGGCATCGAGATAGAGGCCGACGGCGCCCTTGAGATAGCCTCGCGCGCCAGAGGCACGCCGAGGCTGGCCAACAGGCTGATAAAAAGGGTGAGGGATTTCGCTCAGGTTGACGGCGACGGCGTCATAACGGGAAAAGTGGCCAAAACGGCTCTCGAGGCCTTGGACATCGACCCTCTCGGACTCGATATGATCGACAGGCGTATGCTGGAGAGCATAATATATAACTTCAACGGCGGCCCCGTCGGCCTTGAGACCCTTGCCGCCACCATCGGCGAGGAGGCCGTCACTCTGGAGGACGTATACGAGCCGTATCTCATGCAGATAGGCTTTTTGAACCGCACGCCCCGTGGGCGCTGCGCCACACCGAAGGCATACGGCCATCTGAACATCCCTTATGCCGGACAGCTTGAAATGTAAAATAAGGAGACTTTGATATGAAATATTTCGGAACAGACGGCGTCAGGGGCGTCGCCAATGAGGAGCTGACCCCCGAGCTTGCTATGAAGCTGGGCAGCGCCCTTGCATATTCTCTCAGAAAGAGCCTCGGCCGCAGGCCCCTTATAGCCATAGGCCGCGACACGAGGATATCGGGCAGTATGCTGGAAAGCGCCTTGGCGGCCGGCATATGCTCCTGCGGAGGGGATGCGTGGCTGCTGGGAGTTATGCCCACCCCGGCCGTGGCGTACCTGACAAGGGTGGAGGATATGGACGCCGGAGTCGTCATTTCGGCCTCCCACAATCCCTTTGAGCACAACGGCATAAAGATTTTCGGCAGCGACGGCTATAAGCCCGACGACAGCCGCGAGGAGGAGATAGAAAGGCTCATCGACGACCTGCCCGAGGAGGCCCGTGTGACGGGAGCCGACATGGGTGTCGTGGTCGATAAATCGGAGGAGGGCAACGAGCGTTACGGCAGATATATCATGTCCTGCGCCGAGGGCGACCTTTCGGGCATAAAGGTGCTTATCGACTGCGCCAACGGCGCCTCCTCCCACACGGCCGAGATGATTTTCAGGGGCCTTGACGCCGACTGCGACTTTATATCCTATCAGCCTGACGGTATAAATATAAACGAGAACTGCGGCTCGACCCATATGGAGGAGCTGTGCCGCAGGGTGGCCGAGGGGGATTATATGCTGGGGGCGGCCTTTGACGGCGACGCCGACCGCTGCCTCATGTGCGACGAAAAGGGCGAGCTTATCGACGGCGACGACATTCTGGCGCTGATGGCCGGCTATATGAAGGAACAGGGCAGGCTCAAGGGGGGCGTCGCGGCCACGATAATGTCCAATATGGGCCTCGGAGCATACCTGCGCGAGCATGACATACCTCTTGCCGCCACAAAGGTGGGCGACAGGCACGTGTTGGAGGAAATGAGGCGCTCGGGCAAAAACATCGGCGGCGAACAGTCGGGCCATGTCATACTCTCCGACTATGCCACGACGGGCGACGGACAGCTTACGGCGGTCAGATTTATGAGAATGTTGGAGGAAAAGGGCGTGCCGGCCTCACAGCTCAAAAAGGAGATATTCCACTACCCCCAGCTTATGGTCAACGTAAAGGTGCCCAACAGCATCAAGAAGCAGATAGCCGAAATGCCCCGTATAAAGGAGCTGGAGGAGGAGGTCAAGGCCGCCTTTAACGGCGACGGCAGAATAAACATCCGCCCCTCGGGCACCGAGGCCCTTGTCAGAATAATGGTGGAGGGCAAGGACGAAAGCCTCGTCAAGGCCATGGCCGAAAAGGCCGAAAAGGTGGTCATGGAGGTTATAAAATAGGGAACTATCGGATTTTTTGGCCGTCTAATGCGTGGGAGAGGTCTCCCACGCAATGAGATATAAATATTTGAAAGGGGTAATGTCAATGACCTGAGAAAGCACACAGTTACAGCGCCGGGACTGCGCGAATGCAGTTGACGAGGGGGAGGAGTATCGAATTATTCGGCGGATGCCTCCTGCCGTGGGCCGCGGCACAAGCCTGACTACAAAGCCCGAAAGCGATTTCGGGGACAGAATGACAGGCCGGCCATTAAAAACTTTGACAACAGGAGAATAAATATATGTGCGGAATAGTTGGATTTACAGGCGGCAGGCAGGCTGTGCCCGTGCTGCTTCAGGGGCTTTATACGCTGGAATACCGCGGCTATGACTCGGCAGGCGTCGCCCTCCAGACGAAGGACGGAATAAAAACGGTCAAAACTCAGGGACGCATAAAGGCCCTTGAGGAAAAGATAGAGGCAGGGGGCGAGATAAGCTCGGTCTGCGGCATAGGCCATACAAGGTGGGCCACCCACGGCGCGCCCTCCGACAGAAACTCCCATCCTCACGAGAGCGAGGACGGCAGAGTGGCCCTTGTCCATAACGGCATTATCGAAAATTATCTCGAGCTTAAAACGGCCCTGACAAATGACGGCGTCACATTCAAGAGCGACACCGATTCCGAGGTGGCGGCCCACCTCTTCTCACGCGCCTTCCACGGCGACGGAGTGGCCGCCATGATGGACGTCTGCAAACAGCTTCGCGGCTCCTACGCGCTGGCCGTCATCACGGGTGAAAACCCCGGCGAGATGATATGCACCCGTCACGACAATCCCCTTATAGTCGGCATCGGCGAGGGAGAGTGCATGATAGCCTCCGATATACCGGCCATAATGAGCATAACAAAGAGGTTCATCGTCGTGGGCGACGGCGAGATAGTCCGTGTCAGGCCCGAGGGGGTCGAGGTTTACACCTCCGACGGGGCGAGGATAGAAAAGGAAGTGCAGACGGTCAACTGGGACATTCAGGGCGCCCAGAAGGGCGGCTATGACCACTTCATGATAAAGGAGATAATGGAGCAGCCCAAGGCCGTGCGAGACACCATCGCCTCCAGAATCACATCGGACAATATGCCCGATTTGATGAGCGAGGGAGTCGGCATCGAGGTCTTTAAGGAGGCGCGCAACATACATATCGTGGCCTGCGGCTCGGCCTATTACGCCGGTCTGGCCGGAAAGGTGGCCTTTGAGAGGCTGGCGAGGCTGCCCGTGCTGGCCAATGTGGCCTCCGAGTTCAGATATTCCGACCCAATTATCGAAAAGGGCGATATCTGCATAATTATAAGCCAGTCGGGCGAGACGGCCGACACTCTGGCCGCCATGAGAGAAGCCAAGGCCAGAGGGGCAATTACTATTGCCGTTGTCAATGTGCTGGCGTCCTCGGCCGCACGTGAGGCCGACCATGTAATTTACACATGGGCCGGCCCCGAGATAGCCGTCGCCACCACCAAGGCATATTCGGCCCAGCTGGCCGTCATGTACCTGCTGGCTCTTACGGCGGCCAAGGCCAGAGGCACGCTGACCGACCATGAGATACAGAATTACTGCCGCGATATGAAGGAGCTTCCCTCCATGATAGAGGGCGCCCTTGAGACAAAGGAAGAGATGAAGAAGCTGGCGGAGCTTTATCACGACAGCCATGACGCCTTCTTTATCGGCAGGGGCATAGATTACGCCGTGGCTCAGGAGGGCTCTCTCAAATTAAAGGAGATAGCCTATGTCCACAGCGAGGCCTATGCCGGAGGCGAGCTGAAGCACGGCCCCATATCCCTCATCGAGGAGGGCACCCCCGTCGTGGCGCTGGCCTGCGACCCGGCCCTTTATGAAAAGCAGATATCCAATATCAAGTCGGTCAAGGCCAGAGGAGCCAAGGTCATACTGATAACAAACGGCGATTTTGCCATCGACCCCGAGATGTGCGACCATGTAGTAAAGCTGAAAAGCTGTCCCTATTTCATGTCGGGTTCCCTGTCGATAATCCCCGTCCAGTTCTTTGCCTATTATGTGGGCGTTGACAGAGGCTGCGATATCGACAAGCCGAGAAATCTCGCCAAATCGGTCACAGTGGAATAAGTTAAAACGCGCCCCGAAGGCTTGGCCTTCGAGGCGCGTATATTTCTTTTTGAGGGAGGAAAAGGCAATAATTTCTTGACAGAATATTGTCAGCAAGTTATACTGTTGTTGAGCAATTATTGAGTAATTGTAACAGTTTTTATAAAAGGGCGTGTTTTTTTGGGTGGTACAAGCTCTTTGAATGAAGAGGCTGTCATAAGGGAAAACGCCCGTCTTGTACGCAAGTGTATCCGGCCATATTTCCTCCGCGGCGGAGATCAGGATGATCTCTATCAGGAGGGGATGATAGGCCTTTTATCGGCGCTTCGCAGTTTTGACGCCGAGCGAAATGATAATTTTCAGGCGTATGCCGCTTTGTGCATAAAAAGAAGAATTGTGGACGCCATCCGCAGGGACGACGCCCAGATGAGGCGTTTCGGGGAACCGGCGGAGACCTTGCGCGGCGAGGCCGCGCCGTCCGGCGGCAGGCTTTCCGATCCTGAGACGAGCATAGTCGCAGATGAATCGGCCCGAGAGATAAAGCAGATGCTTTCGGGCCTCGCCTCGCCCTTTGAAAGGGCCGTGATAGACGGTTTTTTGGAGGGCTATACCACATCGGAAATAGCCGAAAGGCTTGGGCGCGAGCGCAAGGCGGTTGACAACGCCATAAGACGCGCGCGTGCCAAGCTGGCCAATTATCTTTCAAAAAGGCGGTAGTGGGCTTTGCCCATTCGCATAAATATCACCCCTGACATGGGAAAAGAGAGGTTATACTTATGTACGAAGACAAGGTATTGATTTGCAAGGACTGCGGCAAGGAGTTTGTTTTTACCGCCGGTGAGCAGGCTTTTTACGCCGAGCGCGGTTTCCAGAATGAGCCGCAGCGCTGCAAGGAGTGCCGTGACGCCAGAAAGCAGGCCGCCAAAGGTCCCAGAGAGTATTTTACAGCCGTCTGCGCCAGCTGCGGCAAGGAGGCAAAGGTGCCCTTCCAGCCCAGAGACGACAGGCCCGTATATTGCAGCGAGTGCTTTGCCAAAATGAAGGAAGAGCAGAAATAATAAATAAAAAGGCCGCGCGAAACGCGCGGCCTTTATTTTATCTTTTAAAAACCACCCTGCCGCCGACCATCGTCATGTCGACTTTGATGTCCTTTATCTCCTCCGGCGGTACGGTGAAGATATTTTTGTCCAGCACGGCAAGGTCGGCCATGTATCCGGGCATGAGCAGGCCCTTTTTGTTTTCCTCAAAGCTGTTGTAGGCGCCCTCCACGGTATAGTTATGTATGGCGCGTTCGACGGATACGGCCTCGTCCGGCATCCAGCCTCCGTCGGGGCGGCCCTCGAGGTCGCGCCTGGTGACGGCGCAGTAGATATTGTGCATGGCGTTCAAATCCTCAACGGGGGAATCGGTGCCGTAGGAGACGTGGAGGCCCAGTCTGTCCATTTTGCCGAAGGCATAGGAGGTGGAGGCAAGCTTTTGCCCCACCCTGTCGGCCGTTATGTGCATATCATAGTGTATGAAAATGGGCTGTACCATGGGGTGGATGTCGCCTTTTTTGAAACGCTCTATCAGGCCGTCGTCGGTTATCTGGCAGTGGACTATGCCCCAGCGCAGGGGATTTTCCCCCTTGGGCAACACTTTTTCGTAGGCCGAAAGCACTATGTCAATCGCCTTGTCCCCGATGGCGTGGATGGCCACCTGCATACCGTTTTCCGCCGATATTTTCATAAAGGCGTCAAGGTCGCTTTCGGTGACGCAGCGTATGCCTCTCGTGCCGGGCGCGTCGGCGTAATCCTCTGTCATCAGGGCCGTGCGCGCGCCGAGAGAGCCGTCCATAAGGAGCTTGAGGGAGCCTATTTTGTTCATATCGTCGCCGAAGCCCGTTTTAAAACCCTTTTTAATAAAGGCCTCATAGCCCTCGGGGGTCGAGAAATGGCATTGCTGATAGGCGCGTGTCATGGCTCGGCCCTCTTTTTTCAGGTTTTCATAGGCCTGCCAGACGGTAGAGAAATTCTTTTCGTTCATGTCGTTTGTCTGGACGGAGGTTATGCCGTTTTCGGCGGCGTGAAGCATGGCGGCGTAGAGTATCTCCTCGGTCTCCCTGACGTCGGGCTGGTCGTTCAGACGGGTTATCAGCTCCATGGCGTGTTCCTTGAATATGCCGTTGGGCTGTCCGTCCCCGTCAAGCTCAAAACGGCCGCCCTCGGGCTGGGGGGTGGAGGCGGTGACGCCGGCCATTTCGATGGCCCTTGTGTTGGCGACCAGAGCGTGGCCGCAGGCACGGGTGTATATGACGGGATACTCGGTGGAGAGCTTGTCAAGGTCATGGCGGTTCAGCATACGGCGCTCGTCGGTGAAATAATCGTCGTTCCAGCCGCGGCCGAGGATGACGGCGCCGGGAGTGGGGCGGTTCTTTTCGATATATTCCCTGCCGAGACGGATACATTCGGCAACGGATGTTACGCCGTGGAGCCTGACCGAGCGCAGGCTGACCCCCGTGTTGAACATATGCAGATGAGAGTCGATAAGGCCGGGGATGACCGTTTTGCCGCCAAGGTCGATGATCTCCGTGTCTTTCCCGTCAAAGGGTTGGGATATTAGGCCGTCCTTTATATACAGCGTATCTGTCCAACGGCCCTCTCCCTGATATATGCGTCCGTTTTTAAAGATGGTGTTCATGGCCTGTCCTCCTTAAAAAATCTTAATTGTCATAAAGGTAAAAATAATATATAATACTATTATCTGTATTATAGCACATTTGCGTTTAAAATGAGAGGTCTTTTATTATGGAAAAGAAAAAACTGCTGATGGTCGTCAACCCGGTGGCCGGCAGAATGAAAATAAGCAACAGTTTTTTTGATGTGGTAAAAACCTTTTCCCAAAGCGGATATCTTGTCGACGTCCGAATGACGGGGCGAAGCGGCGAGGCCGTTGAAATAGTGGCCGAGCAGGCCGAGGGCTATGACCTCGTCGTGGCCTGCGGCGGCGACGGCACCCTCAACGAGGCGGTGGCCGGTCTGATGCGCTCGGGCAGCGATATCCCTCTGGGTTATATCCCCTGCGGCACGACAAACGATTTCGCGGCCGGACTGGGCCTTGAAAGGGAGGACATGGTGCGCTGCGCCGAGAATATCGTGAACGGCAGGCCCTTTGCCATAGACGTGGGTCTTTTCGGCACGGACAGGTATTTTAATTATATCGCCTCCTTCGGCGCCTTTACCGACACATCATATTCCGTATCCCAGACGGCCAAAAACGCCCTGGGACATTTGGCCTATGTGGTGGAGGGCCTTAAAACCATAACAAATATAAAGCCGATACACGCCAAGGTCATTATGGACGGCCTGACAATGGAGGACGATTATATTTTCGCCTCGGTTACAAACGCCACCTCAATCGGCGGAATAGTCAAAATAGATTCCGACAAGGTGGATTTCAGCGACGGACAGTTCGAGGTCATGCTGGTGCCCAATCCCAGGACGGCCGTCGATATAAGCAGGCTTATCCTTGCCATCCAGACGGGAAATTACAACGAGGGCGGCATAGAGTTTCACCACACCGACAGGGTGGTTTTTGAAACGGAGGAGCCGACGGCATGGGCAATAGACGGCGAGTACGGCGACGGCGGCAGGCGCGCTGAGATATCTGTTGTGCCGAAGGCGTTCAGAATAATGATATGAAAAAGATAATTTTAGCTCCCGATTCTTTTAAAGGCACCATGAG
This sequence comes from uncultured Clostridia bacterium, assembly GCA_947648385.1. Taxonomy (GTDB): domain Bacteria; phylum Bacillota; class Clostridia; order Oscillospirales; family Butyricicoccaceae; genus RGIG1902. Next base: position 6,252 of record CANSNO010000026.1, on the reverse strand, counting down.
CGCCGAAGAAATATGCGATATTATGAGTGCGGAGATAAAGGCCGCCTATCCGAATTGTCAGGCGATAGCCTTTCCCGTGGCCGACGGCGGCGAGGGTACCGTCGGGGCCATGACGCGCGCCGCCGGAGGACAGATTATAAAATGCGCCGTCAAAGGCCCCTTCGGCGAGGATATAACCTCCTTTTACGGCAGGCTTGAAAGCGGCGCGGCCGTTATAGAGACGGCCGCCGCGGCCGGACTGCCCATGGTCAGAGGGCGTGAAAATCCCATGGAAACCACCACCTTCGGCGTCGGACAGCTTATCGGGAGGGCCATAAGCGACGGCGCGAAAAACATCCTCGTGGGTCTCGGCGGAAGCTGTACCAACGACGGCGGCTGCGGCGCGGCCGCGGCCCTTGGGGTCAGATTTTACGACGGGAGCGGCCGCCTTTTTGTGCCGACGGGAGGAACCCTTAAAGATATAGAGAGAATAGATATTTCCGAAGCGTCGAGGCTCCTGGACGGCGTCAGCGTCAAGCTGATGTGCGACGTCGACAATCCCCTTTACGGGCCGAAGGGCGCGGCGTATGTTTTCGCCCCTCAAAAGGGGGCCGACGAGAGAACGGTCGAGGCTCTTGACGACGGACTGAGACATCTGGGAAGGCTGCTCGAGGACATCTGTCCCGGCATAAGCCGCCTTGAGGGCGGCGGAGCCGCCGGAGGCATGGGCGCCTGACTTAAGGCCATGCTGGGAGCCGAGCCGGTGTCGGGCATAGACGGTGTGCTGGACGCCGCCGGATTCGAGACCATGCTGGGCGGCTGTGACCTGGTTATAACGGGCGAGGGCAGGATAGACGCCCAGAGCCTGAGGGGAAAGGTTGTGTTCGGCGTCTGCCGCAGGGCAAAAAAGGCAGGGATTCCCGTCTGCGCCGTCGTGGGCGACGCGCTGGATGACCAGCTTGACGGGGCGGATGAAAGGGGTCTTTGCGCCGTCTTTCCCATAAACCGCAGGGCTGTCCCCTTTTCCGAGGCCCGTCTGACGGCCAAGGACGACCTGAGATATACCGTCAGAAATATGCTGTCCTTTTTAAAAGCCTTTGAGAGATAACAAAAAAGCGTCCCGAAAAGGGACGCTTTTTCTGTTATTTGGCGTTAGACATAGGGCCTGTCGACGGTGATGACGGCAAAATAGCTGCCCATGGAGGACACCTTTTCCTCCATCATGTCTCTGGCTTTTTCGGGGGTCAGTTTCGATTCCAACGGAAGAACCATGTCGAAGATGAGGTTGGTGTGGCTGGGGCCGGAAACCATGCGGAAATCGTGTATCGTCATATTTGGGTCAAGCTCCTTGGCGAGACGGTCGACGTCCTGGCGCATCTGATAGGTCTTTTCGTCGTCCACGTCGATGGGATCCATATGTATGACGGCCTCGCAGCGGTAGGCGGCGGCCAGCTCCTTTTCGATGTTGTCGATGACGTCGTGAAGCTCGAGGATGTTTCCGTCGCAGTTCACCTCGGCGTGGAGGGATATCATCAGCCTTCCGGGGCCGTAGTCGTGGACGACAAGGTCATGTATGCCCTTTATTTCCTCGTGGGACATGACCAAATCGTGTATCGAGGAGACAAAATCCGGGTCGGGAGCCGTGCCCAGCAGAGGGGTCACGGTGTCCTTGGCGGCCTCCCAGCCGGCATAGAGAATGATGAGGGAAACTATGACGCCGAGCCAACCGTCAATAGATATGTCAAGAAAATAACCGGCCAGAGAGCCGATAAGCACGGCCGAGGTGGCGGCGGCGTCTCCCATGCTGTCGGAGGCGTTGGCCTTCATGGCGGCCGAGTTTATGGCGTCGCCCAAACCGCGGTTAAAGGCGGCCATAAAGAGCTTGACGGCCACCGAAATTGTCAGAATTACGGCCGAAAGCGCGTTGAAAGTGACGGCTTCGGGATGAATTATCTGCTCCACCGAGCTTTTGGCAAGTTCAAAGCCCATCAGCAGAATGGCGGCGGCCACAACGAGGCCCGAGAGATATTCAATACGCCCGTGGCCGAAGGGATGGTCGCGGTCGGGCTTTTGATTTGCCAGCTTGAAGCCGAGCAATGTCACTATGGAGGAGCCGGCGTCGGACAGGTTGTTGAAGGCGTCGGCCGTCACGGCAATGGAGCCGGTCATAACTCCGGCGAAAAACTTGCCGCCGAAGAGCAGGGCGTTTAAAAATATGCCCGTGCCGCTGCCGATAAGGCCGACGCGGTGCCTGACCTCGGGGTCGGACGTGTCGTCGCTCTCTTTTAAAAAGAGCCTTGAAATAAACTTTGTCATAATATTCCTCCAAAAAATTTGTCTCAAAAGCGTTCTGTCGTTGAAAAAAGGGAAAATTACATATATAATAAATTGAAAGGGCGCGCTTTATGGTCATTCTCCGTGATATTTGCAGGACATACGAGGTCGACGGCAGGTCGGTGGAGGCCCTCAAGGGGGTCGACCTGACCCTTCACAGAGGAGATTTTATGGCCGTGACGGGAAGCTCCGGATCGGGCAAGACGACGCTTATGAATATCGTCGGCTGTCTGGACAAGCCCCAAAGGGGCAGTTACCTGCTGGATGGGGCCGACGTGACGGCCATGAGCGAGGCACGGCTCAGCCGTGCCAGAAACCGCACGGTGGGCTTTATATTTCAGGGCTTCAACCTGATACAGGATATGACGGCCATTGAAAACGTCATGCTTCCGCTGGCCGTCAGGGGGGTCGACTGGAGAGAGCGCCGCGCCATGGCGGCCGAGGCGCTTGAGCGTGTCGGCCTCGGAGACAGGATGAGCCACCGCCCGGGCCGCCTTTCGGGCGGACAACAGCAAAGGGTGGCCATCGCCAGAGTCATGGCCTGCCGCACGCCCCTCATTCTGGCCGACGAGCCGACGGGCAATCTCGACCCCGTTTCGTCCAAGGAAATAATGGAGATGCTCAGGCAGCAGAGCCGCGACGGAGTGACCGTACTCATGATAACTCACGACCCCTCTCTTGCCGCGCAGGCTCCTTTGAGGGCTGTCATGGAGGACGGACGGCTCAAAATGAATATGTAAAAGAAAGGGATAAACAATTATGAACAGAAGGGACAAGAACAATTATTATCTCGATATAGCCCAGACGGTTTTGGAAAGGGGAACCTGCCTCAGGCGCAATGTGGGCGCCATAATCGTCAATAACGACGTTATAATTTCCACAGGTTACGCCGGCGCACCCCGAGGCAGGGCCAACTGCAGCGATCTGGGCGAATGCCGCCGCGAAAAGCTGGGCGTGCCCCGCGGCCAGCGTTACGAGCTTTGCCGCAGCGTCCACGCCGAGGCCAACGCCATCATTGCCGCCTCGCGCGAGGAGATGATAGGCTCAACATTGTATTTGGCCATGGTCGACGCCAAAACGGGGGAGCTTATTCCCGACGCCAGCCCCTGTAATATGTGCCGCAGGATGATAATCAACGCCGGCATCGAAAGGGTGATCATCAGAAATACCCCCGATACATACACCGTGCACAATGTCAGCGATTATGTGGAGCAGGACGACACAGTGCCCGAGGAACAGCTCAGCGTCTATTAAATGACCATTCCGCCGTTTATTCCGATGACCTGTCCCGTTATGAAGGATGCCTTTTGGTCGGCCAGGAACAAAACGGCGCGGCTTATGTCCTCGGGACTGCCCACCCGTCCGACGGGGACGTCGTTTTTGACAAGCTCCATGGTTTCCTCGCCCAGCATCCTGAACATATCGGTGTCGACGACGCCGGGGGCAATTGCGTTGACCGTTATGCCCGACGGCGCCACCTCGGCGGCCAGCGCCTTTGTCATGCCGATAAGTCCGGCCTTGACGGCCGAATAATGCACCTCACAGGAGGCTCCGCACACCCCCCACATGGAGGAAATGTTTATTATCCTGCCGTATTTTCGGGATATCATGGAGGGCAGCAGGCCGCGCGTTATATAAAAGGGAGCCGACAGATTGACGGCCACCATTCGGCTCCACTCATCGTCGGTTATATCGGTAAAGAGCCTTTGGGCCGAAAGGCCGGCGTTGTTGACAAGCAGGTCTATGCGGCCCATGGCCTTGAGTGCCGCGGCGCAGACGCGGGCGCAGCCCTCGGCCTCGGACAGGTCGGCCTTTATGGGCAGAGCGCCGAGGGAGGCCAGAGACATAGCTTCCTTTTCCGAGCGGTTATATGTAAAGCAGACTTCCCAGCCTGCTTTTAAAAGGTCTTCGGTTATGGCCCGGCCTATGCCTTTGGAGCCTCCGGTCACAAGAGCTTTCATCCGACGCGCCCTCCCTTTTTGCTTTAAGAATGATTTTAGCACAACGTGGGCGCGAGTTCAAGCCTTTAGGCCGTGTGCCTGTCGGTAAAAAGCATGGTGACGCACCACAGGCCTGCGATGCCGACTATCGTGAAAACTATGCGCGAGGCCGACGTCAGCTGTCCGCCGAAGAGCCACGCCACGATGTCGAACTTGAATATGCCGATGCTGCCCCAGTTGAGCGCGCCGATGACGGCCAGGGTCAATGCCAGCTTATTTAACATTTTCGATTTCTCCTTTTATATATGATATGTGTTATTTTCTCCGTCAAAGGGCATTTTATTACAAACAGGAGTTTTTATTATGGACACCCTATCGTGCAAATCATATGGAAAGATAAATCTGATGCTCAATATCTCGGGCAAAAGGCAGGACGGATATCACGAGCTTGAGACGGTCATGCAGACCGTTTCTTTATATGACGCCGTCACCGTCTCCCTGAAAAAAGAGCCGAGGATAAGCCTGGCCTGCAACCTGCCCTATATTCCGCGAGACAGCCGCAATGTGGCCTATAAGGCGGCCGAGCTTTTTTTTCAAACGGCCGACATTCAGTCGGGCGCCCATATATCCATTAAAAAGACGATACCTGTCGGCGGCGGCATGGGAGGGGGCAGCGCCAACGCCGCAACCGTGCTGAATTGCCTGAACGCTCTTTGCGGCAGGCCCCTTGACAGGCAAAAGCTCCACGAGCTGGCCTATTCCCTCGGAGCCGACGTGCCTTTCTGCCTTGAAAGGGGCACTTTTTTGGCCGAGGGCATAGGGGAAAAGCTTACTCGTCTGCCGAATATGCCGAAATGCCCGATAGTCGTCTGCAAGCCGCGCGCGTCGGTCTCCAGCAAGACGGCCTATCAGATTTACGACGGCTTTGAGGAAAAAGAGCATTTTGACAGCTCGGCCATGGTTGACGCCCTTAAGCAGGCAAATATAAACAGGGTGGCGAGGGCTGTGGGCAATTCCTTTGAAAAACCCATCTCGGCCGAGCATCCCGAGATATCCGCCATAAAAAAACAGCTCTTGGAAAACGGGGCGCTGTGCGCCGCCATGACAGGCTCCGGCTCGGTCGTTTTCGGGCTTTTCAGCCATCAGGGCAAGGCCCACGCCGCCAAATCCGCACTGAGACTTTTGGGCTACAGGACATATTGCGTCGCGCCGGTGGGTGAATAGAGGGTTTATTTATTGGCTATAATCGTTTCATCAAAACCTTTGGAGGAAAATATGAAACGAGCTGATGCTTTACTTATCTCCCTTGCCGTCGGCCTTGCTTTTTCCGTGGCCGTTTGCTGCGTTCAGGCGGCAGAGCAGCGCGCCCTGAGCGAAAAAATAGTCAGGCTCCATGTCCTCGCCAATTCCGACAGCGCCGATGACCAGGCCCTCAAGCTCAAGGTCAGGGACGCCGTGCTGTCATGTGTGGGAGACGAACGCCCCGACAATGAAGACCTGAGGACAATGGAGGACGCGGCCCGACGCTGTATAGCCGAGAACGGATACGACTATCCCGTCGGCGTCGCCTTTGAACATATTTATTTTGACACTCGCGAATACGAGGGCTTTGCCCTGCCCGCCGGATACTATGACGCCGTAAGGGTCATCATAGGTAATGGGGAGGGTCACAACTGGTGGTGCGTCGTCTATCCGGCCCTTTGCAACGACCTTGCCGAGGGAGAGGAGCTTTTGAGCGACGAGGAGCTTTCCTATATCACCCTTGACGGTGAGAAATATGTCGTCAGGTTCAAGCTTCAGGAGCTGATTTCCCGATGGGCCGATGAGGTGTTTTGACATAGGAGTCATTCATTTTCGATATTTAGGTAATTTTGCCCTCTTTTTACCACAAAATACAGCCATAAATGAATAAAATGAAATCTTTTGAAAAAACCGAAAAAAAGATGTTGACAAACCCGAATAAGGTGTGGTAATATAAACAAGCGCCAGAGAGAGCGGC
>CANSNO010000025.1 GCA_947648385.1 uncultured Clostridia bacterium | reverse complement strand
GTTGGCGATGATTCCGTCGGCGCTACACTGCCCAGTGACATCAAATACAGCATTGTTGAGACAAGCCATACGGGAGTTAATGTTAACGCTAATACAGGCGTTATTACAGTTGAGCCTTCTGCCGCTGCTGGCACATACACAGTTAAGGCCGCCAGCGCAAGCAAGTCCAAGGAAGCCACAGCCCAGTTCACACTGACCAAGGATGCTCCTGCAGTCACAACAGTCACGCTGAGCCCCACATCCGGCACAGCTACACTGAAGGCTGCCGGCGGCGCTGACGCCATCACAGTCGGCGTTACCGTTAAGGATCAGTACGGCGCAGAAATGGACGGTCAGACAGCTACAATTTCCGGCCAGCCCACAGGCGTTACCTATACCGGCGGCAAGTTGACATTCGATAACACAGCCAGAGCTACAACCGGCGCTCAGAATGTCACATTTACAGTCGGTACCAAGACAGCCACATTTGCCCTGACAATCAAGAAGGGCGCACAGACTGCTGCTCCTACAACACCTACCGGCGTTAAGACGACGACAGTCGGCGGCAACGACGGTAAGATCACGGGCGTCACAGCCGATATGGAGTACAGCTCCAACGGTACAAACTGGACAAAGTGCACAGGCACAGAGGTCACAGGCCTGGCAAAGGGCACCTATAAGGTTCGTTATGCCGCTACAGATTATCTGGACGCCAGCCCCGCCAAGGATGTTACAATAGGCGAGCCGGGCAAAACAGATACTCCTACAGTTACTATCGCTTCTACTCCTGCTGCTGCTAATGGCACTGTTACTATTGCTGAAGATGGCTCCGCTACTCTGACAGCTACAGTTACACCTGCCACAGGCACAATCCACTATCAGTGGAAGAAGGGCGCAACAAATGTTGGCACAGATGCTGCTACACTGACAGTTGCCGCCGCTGACGCCGGTGAGTACACCTGCGTGGTTACAAGAGAGGCTCCCGGTGAGAGCGTAAGCGATCCCGCCACCTCCAACAAGATTACTGTTGAGGTCAAGACCAAGACTCCTGTCACGGTCACAAAGAAGGCTGATCAGACCAACTTCAAGACAGGTGCTGTAAGCTCTATTGCTCTTACGGATATTGCTACAGTCGATCCTGCCGCTGCCGCAAGCAAGCTGACAGCTACAATAGTCGCTTATGAGAAGGTTGTTACACCCGGTACTCCTGCTAAGGATGCTGTGCCCTGCAACTGCTCTAAGTCGAGCGAAGATCCCACAACAGCTACACACGATGAGGGTTGCACATATCAGCCTGCAGTTCCTGCAACACCCGACACAGTAGCATATAATCCTGTTACAACACTCGCTAACAGCAAGACCTATTTCCTTGGTTATTCCATCGCAGCCCTGACAGATGACACCTATTCTTATGCCGGTGTTTCTGCTCCTTCTGCTCCTGCGGTCGAGGCTGATGAGGCTAACTTTGTTAAGGTCACAACCCGTGCTGCTTCCTCCGGTGGCGGCGGCGGTTCCTCCACAACGAAGTACACCGTCACATACGACGCCGGCGAGCACGGCAAGCTGGATGGCTCCGCCACCGAGCGTGTCGAGAGCGGCAAGACCCCCACAAAGGTTCCTTCCGTTGTCGCCGACAAGGGTTACAAGTTCGTTGGCTGGACACTGAACGGCAAGTCCGTCAAGCCCGCTTCCACAAAGATCACAGCCGCTACAAAGTTTGTCGCTGAGTATGAGGCTGCTGACAAGGTGACATATATCCAGGGCATGGATAAGAACCACTTCCAGCCTGCCGGCAACGCCACACGCGGCCAGCTGGCCACGATGCTGGCTCGCCTGTCCAAGGATTATGACGCTTCCAAGACCTATACAGGCAAGGCTCCTGACGTTGAGAACGGCAAGTGGTACACCAACACTGTCAACTTCGCCATCAACCAGGGCATCATGAACGGCTTTGAGGATGGTATGTTCCGTCCCACAGAGAACATCAGGCGCGGTGAGTTCGCTGCTATGCTGGCCCGTTATCTTGGCCTGAACACATCCAGCAAGGCTCACTTTGCCGACGTGACAGACCACTGGGCCGCCGGATACATCAACGCTCTGGCTGACGCCGGAATCGTCGATGGCTTCGAGGATGGTACATTCAAGGCTCAGAACCTGCTGACACGTGCCGAGGCTGTCAAGATGATCAACCTGGCCGTCGAGATGAAGTACGACGAGAAGGCTGACTACGACAACAGCTTTGTCGACGTCGCCGAGGGCGCATGGTATTATGAGTACGTAATGCCCGCTGCCAACCTTGACGTCACAGATTATCAGAGATAAGATAATCAAAAATGTTTCAGTCACCCGTCCGGCCTTCGGGCCGGACGGGATGACCTTTCCCAATTTGAGTTTTACCGGTCACAGCGAGGAGAAGACATGAAAAAAAGGCTGTTTGGCATATTGCTGGCATTGTGTGTGGCGTTTACCGCCGCCGCCTCCGACGCCCACGCCGCCGAGGTTGAATACGGCTGGGAGGGCATGGAGGGCGACATCGCCATCCGTTTCACCCAAGACGGGGCCGAGACGACGCGCCTTGTCGTCGGCGAGACATACTCCATCCAGTTCTGGCTGGCCAATATCGACCCTTACGCCATCACGCTCCCCTTGAGCTGGAACCCCTCAATAGTAACTGTCATAGACAGACAGACGGGCGAGCCTATCGCATCGGGCAAGAAGTCCGAGGGCGAGAAAACAGGCTTCCGCGCCGGCAGTAAGTGCTATGAGAGTGACTATGACATCTGGACCTACGAGCCGCTTTATTGGAACGGCAGGCCTGTTTATACCTCCGACGAGGTGGGGGAAGGCGGTTATCCCTACCTGAACGCCGAGGAGGGCCACTACAGGTTCTTTTATTACGACCGTTCGCCCAACATGCCCTTGGACTCCCAGCTCTTTCTTGAAGTGTTCTTCCGCGTGGAGGAGAAGGGCGACCCCGATTTCCATTTCGCCACCTACCGCGACGGCGGCGACCGTTATGACCCGGCCTCTGAGGGAGGGCTGACCGTTATTCTCCCCGACGGCGACGAGGGCACCGAGACCAAGACCTATACCAAGGTCAAGGCCCCCGAGATAAAGGTCATGACCCCCGAGGAATATAAGAACGAGGCCACGACCCCCGTCGACCCCGACCAGAAGTTTCCCTATGACCCGTCCGATTATAACCCGGGGAACCCTTTCGGCCAGACCGAGATAGACGTCCGCGTCAAGCTGGAAAAGGCCGAGCATCTCGGCTGCTTCCCCTATACGACGGCTGTCGAGACAAACACCGTCGTCCGCAACATAAAGGGCAAGGTCACCCTTGAGAGCGACTATATCCTGCCCAAAAACAAGATTTCTGCCGCTGTAAACGACAAAAACCCCGGCGCGCTGTCCCTGTTGGCCCTCATGCCCGACAGGATGGTGCCGAAGGATGAATATTCCGTTGTTTTCAGCATGAATAACATCGACGACATGGCGGCCTCGGGCCTGTCCATGCTGTATTTTGAGACGCCGCTGGGCTATATCGGCTTCAACACGGCGGCGTTGAGCGCCCAGACGAGGGATGATTCCGAATGTCGCTTGACGGTCAACAAGTTCGGCGTTGACGGCGGCATGAAGATAGAGTTTTTCGTCGACGGCGAGGCCGTCAAGAGCTTTGACGGCGGCACCATGCGCGTTATCATGCCCTATGACGCCCAAAATGCCCCCCTTATCAACAGCGCCGACGACGAGGCCGTCCCGGCTGAGGGCGAGGAGGACACGCGTCCCCGTATGTACGGCGCCATGATGGGCCAGGATATGTTTAAGCAGGGCAATTATGACGGCTATCCCATGGGCCTGCATTATTACGACGAAGAGGCCAAATGTATCATATTCCTGACAGGCGTTCTCGGCAATTACTATGTCAGCCCCCGAGTTCCGGGCGGCTTTGACGACATGGCTTCGGCCCCGTGGGCTGTCGAGAGTGTGGACAGGCTTTCCGAACGCGGCATTATCACAGGCACGGGCAACGGCGTCTTTGAGCCTAACGGCAGGGTGACGCGCGGCCAGTTTGCCACCATGCTCGTGCGCGCTTTCGGCCTTTACACCCCCATGGGCGAAAGCCCCTTCAGCGACGTCCCTGCCGACAATTTCTACGCCCCCTTTATCGCCGCCGCCAAGAAGGCTCAGGCCGTCAACGGCACAAGCGAGACTACATATGAGCCTGACGCCGGTATAAGCCGTCAGGATTTGTGCGTTATTGTCTACCGCACGCTGACCCAGCTGGGCGTCAACATGACGCCTGTGAGAAACGCCGAGGCCTTTGCCGACGACGCATCCATCGCTCCCTATGCCAGAGAGGCCGTTTACAGGCTTTATATGGCCGGGATTATAAACGGAACAGGCGAGGGCAGGTTCGAGCCTCTGGGCACGACCACGCGCGCCGAAGCCGCGAAGATACTTTGGGGCGTGCTGGAGCAGGCGCAGAAACTGCTGTAGAGTCGAAAACTGGATGGCGTTTCCAGAAAAGTTGACAGAAACGCCGCGGTTACACAAAATCAGGCAAAAAAGCGAAAATTTTTTGAAAAATAACCTTTTTGTTTTTTGGTGAAAAACGGACAATAAATAGCGGTTTTGGCCGCGAAAACATACAATATAATGTTTTAGGCTTTCCAAAGGAGGTTGAAAAGGCCCTCGACGGGCCGCCGGGCCTTTGGAACAGGGAAAATTTTTTCGGTATCAGGCCCCCTATTCTTCCTTGACAGAAGAGGGTTTGAGGGGTATTATATAGATACAAAGTAACAATAGAGTTACAGAAAAAGGTGACAAAATGACAATTTGTAACCGATAATGTGACTTGAATTGAACCTATTCTTTTTATCCAAAAACTTTGAGGAGGGTGGAAATAAATGAAAAAGAAAATGGGTTCTCGTTTATTATCATTGCTCTTGGCGGTGACCATGGTAGCAGGCTACCTTGGTATGTTCGCACCTGTCGAGGCAGAGGCGGCGTCCGTTATAGAGTATGCCACCCCGGCCACGGATGAGGAATTGAACACCGTTTCAAAGTGGTTTGCCGCCACAAACGGCTGTGAAGCTACGGGAACATTTGCCAAGATTATCAACGGCACCCTTTATACATGGGGTTCCAACGTCCGTAACGCCACAGGCCTTACGGGACTGAAATATAAGGACAACGCGGGAAATCTTGTCGATGTTTCCACAGGTGCAAAGGTTCCTGTCCCCACTCCTATGGGAGCCGAGGCCTTTAATAACGAAAAGTGTTATTATGTTGTTTCGGCCGTTTCCTGCTGGTTTGTTCTGACAGAGGGCACCGGCCTTAACGGCGATACGGGCAACAATATTTACACATACGGTTTGCAGGCTCAGGGAGGCGCTTTCGGCACACGCACATCTCCCAACTGGAATGTGTATAAGCTCAATACCGATGCCATTCACAACGCCGGAAAGTATGTTGTTAAACTGAAAACCCACGGCGGCGTTTGTTTCGCGCAGGACAACACAGGCGGTTGGTGGTCTGTAAGTACAGGTCTGAGTTCAGTAATCGCTCTGCAAAACGCGAGAACTGATTTTTCACACGGCGTATTTTATCCTGTTGACAGTGAAATTGTTACAAAGCTGGGCGGCAGTATAATAGATATCACCGGTATGTGGAACTACGCGACACTGGCCATTGGCGCTAACGGAAAGATGTACGGCTTCGGCAGCTACGGTACTCCAGGATCAAATAGTATTGGTGTTACCGAAGATAGAGTTCCTTCTGGACAGACAAATGTAAACGGTATTGATTACGGTGCCGTTTATTCTCAACTGACCAATGTTCGCTTTAAGTCCTGTAACGGCGAGGACTGGTCGTCGGTTGCTGTTTCCACCGATGGCGATGTATGGGCTTGGGGACGGAACGACGGAAATAAATTTGGCGCAAATTATAGTATCTCTGATTTTGACGCAAGCCATAAGGTCTTTGATCACAATGTTTATCAGAAAAAGGCCGTCCGCGCCTGGACTTCCTCTTACCGTATGGTTATCCTCTGCGATGACAACACGGTTTACGCCATGGGCGATAACTCCAACGGCGTTATTATTCCCGGCGGCGGTGCTACTGTCGATAAGCTGACGCAAATTATGACAGATATAAGCCAGACCGATACAATCGTCGGCGTGTTCCCTGGCAACGACTCCCAGATGACTATTACAAAGGCCGGTGATATGTATTTTGCCGGTTCCAACGCCTCGGGCGGCGCCGGCAACGGCACCACAGAGTCGGCTCCTCCGGGAGAATCGACAACGGTCACATCGCCCTCCATGCCTCCCTCTCAGCCTTTGACAAAGAACCTTGTCACCTTCGAGCTGGAGGTCGAGAACAAGGTGGACAACACGACAGAATATTACACCCCCACAAAGGCCGGAAACGGCATACAGTATGTCAAAAAGGTGGGCAGTACGGAAACCACCGTCAGCAATATCACGCTGGACGCCGGTTCCAACTTTAAACTGAATGTCTATTTTGATGATTTCGGTAAGCTGAACACCTTTGTCATGCCGATACGCTTTAACCCCAACCAGCTTGAGGTTGTCAACGGCAACGGCAAGGCCTACAGCCGCAAATCCGAGGTCATAACCCCGGGCGCTCTGGGCGCTTCGGTCGGTATCGAGCAGTGCTTTGACATCACCGACTGGAACGGCGGCTCGCTGGCCGTCGGTACTAAGGACGGAACATATCCGAAGATTTCCAACGCCGACGGTTGGGTCTCGGTTGCCGGATATTCGGCCGACCCCAACCCGATAATCAAGGGCAAGGTCAAGATGTTCTCCATATCTTTCCGCGCCAGAACGACTGTGACGGGCAACGGCATCGCCTTTGATTACGCCACCGATGAAAACGTCCCCGAGGACGTCAACACCATCGGCTACGGCTACGACGTCACCTGTAACGGCCTGGAGCACAACAAGGCCTATTGGTCCCTCTATAACGCCTCAGGTAACGGCGGCGAAAGCGGCTATTTCGAGTTCGACACCGAGCCTTTCCCCAGGTTTAACTCCAAGCTGGTCATTCTGACCAGCCTTGGCATGAACCTGACCTACGGCGCGACAAACACGGTTGTGCCCGAGGCAACGGACGCCGACGGTGTGGAGCATACTCCCGGCTGGGTCATCAACTGGTCCAACACAAGCGTTACATACACGGTAAACGCCCTGCCCTATCACAAGGAAGGCTCGAACCCCAAGGCTCCCGGAGCCTCCTTCCCCCAGGTCGACTGGTCCTTTGACACGGTGAAGATAACAGGCGCCAACAACCTTAACCGTGAATGGGAAGATTACATTACCATCGTCGATACGCAGGACACATTTGTCAAGTTCAAAATCAACCCCAACTTTAAGGCGGTGGCCGATGAGGACGACGGATATATCCGCGTGACAGCCACAAGCCAGCATTACACAAGCGTCGTGGCCACATATTATATCGTTCTGCGCTCCTTCGCGGCCCCCGATGTGCTTGAAATTGCCCAGAAGGACAGCAGCGGCGCTCTGGTACAGCTCGGCGACAACGAGACAAAGATTTATCACTATCGCGCCGATCCGGATGAGAACCGCGTCTTCTATGTCGACTTCGGCACGGCCAAGAACAACCTCGAGGTCGTTTGGACGCTTCTCGACAAGGACGGCGACCCCATAGATCTGTCCGACCCGGCGGCCAAGGTCACCATGACCAAGAACGCTGACGGCTCGGCCACCATCGAGCCGCACTACACCACTGTGGGCGAGGATTATGTCATCCTCCATGTGGAATCTCTTTATGATTCTTCAAAGTGCGACGAGATAAAGATAAAGGTTCAGCTCTACGCCACCGAGCTTGGCTTCAGCCCCAATACCATCCGTATGGCTGTCATGAAGGACGGTATACCCAGCACGGTTGACCTGAGCAAATACCTCAAGGTCTCCCCTGTCGACGTTTACGCCACAGATTATTCGTGGGCTATAGTAGATACGCCCACGCGCGACCCGTCCAACGCCACCGATGTTGACCCGGGCTTTATTTCGGGCACGACTCCCGTCAACTACGGCACCATGGGCACAGGCTCGACGGCGGCAGTCTTTACAGCCTTCGAGTGGGCCACACCTGTGGCCTCCGAGGACGGCTCCGAGCTTGAAGAGTTCGTCACTGTCCGCGTCACCGAGAATCTCTCGGGCAAGACGGCTGATATCAAGATAGCCATTATGGACCTTAACTCTCCCATAGGCATCGACCAGTTTGTGGCCACCAACAACCTCGGCACTCAGAACGATACCGTGCTTGTCAAGGACGGACTCCAGCTGGGCGACAGGATAGAGTTCTATCCCACCTATGAGGACGCCATGAAGAAGAACAACAGATGGAACAATACGACGATAGTCGAGGGAATGTATCCCCAGTTCACATTCTATGTGGGCGACAGAACAAGCAGCGTCATGAAGGGCGAGGGCGGATTTATGGCCGTCAGGCTCTACCGCGTCGAGACCGCAGGACAACCGGAGGTCGAATATGACCCCGTGCCTATCAACTATTCGTCCGAGCCTTCTCTGGTCGACGGTTATATCCACCTCTTCGGCAAGAATACAGGCTCTATCGCCGATAAGGACATTCGTGTCGACCTCGAGGGCCTCAACTTCAAGGAGACGGTCTATACCAACTCGTCCGGCTACTTCAAGTTCACCAAGTACATTGCCCCCGGCACATACAACATGGTGGTATCCAAGAAGAACTACCTGACGCGCCGCATGGAGTCCAATTCCAGTGGCGTCGGCGGCATCAAGATAGAGGTCAACGACGAGGGCGAGTTCCATATCTCGACCTATAATCAGCCGATACTGCTCTTCCCCGGCGAGCTGACCAACGATAACGCCATCACGGTTCAGGATATCAACTATTATGTCCAGAACTGGGTCGGCCAGTACGACGGCAATATCACCGACTTTGATATTTACGATTTCTATGAGGATAACCTCATCTCCCTCAAGGACCTCGAGCTTCTCCTCATGAGAAAAGACTGGATAAGCGGCAGCTATCCCGTCTGGAACGTGCCCGGCCAGAGATAAGGGCCGTTTGAAGGCTTAAAAACCAAAAATCATGTCCCGGGGCGGCCTGTGCCGCCCCGGGAAGTGTGCTATTAAGAAAGGCAGGCGAGAAAAAATGAAAGAAGCAATGAAAAAGGCTTTTTCGGTTTTTCTCGTGTGCCTTTTTTTGATTCAGAATATAATTTTCCCGGCGGCGGCAAGGGTCATTGTCGGCTCAATATACCGCTTTGACAGCGAAGAGGGCGGCCTCATGCCCGATATTGTCGAGGCTCCCACCGAAACGGAGGAGGTCCCCGACCTTTTCGAGCCTGAGCCCGAGACGGAACCCTCACCCGAGCCTCTGCCCGAGCCTCTACCCGAGCCTCTGCCCCAGCCGGAACCTCTGCCCGAGCCGGAGGGCGCGCTGGACAGCGTCACATTCAATATTCCGCGCGTGGCCCACGCCGACCATAACGATCTGGAGTTTGAACCCCTGCCCGAAAACATTTACGAGTTCCAGACGAGCGGAAACTATTATCTCGAGGATGACGTCTATCTTTCCACCAAGGGTCTGACCTTTGACGGCGCCGACGTGGAAATAAACCTTTGCCTCAACGGCCACTCCATCACGGCCTATAACCCCAATGTGGGGTATATCAGTCCGGCCTTTTCGGATAACGGACTTATCGTGGTCAAGGGGGGCGCGAAGGTCAATATTTTCGACTGCTATGACAGCCACACCCACGGCGACAGCGTCCACACCATCGGCGATGGCCGCGACACGAGAAATAAGGTGGATATTGAGGGCGGCCTCATCGGTCAGGTCGATAAAAAGAGCGGCATTTATGTCACCAAGGGCGAGCTGCATATGTACGGCGGCACAGTTGCCGGATGTATGCCCACGGCCAACGGAGCTATCTGCCTTGCCGCGGGATCGGTCACCCTTGAAAATGACGTCAGAATCGCATACAACTCAACCATGACGGGCAACGCCGGGGGCGTATATGTCAACAACGGCGCGACTTTGACCCTCAACGGCGCCGTCATCGAGAACAACAACGCCATGAAGGCCGGCGGCGGCGTATTCCTCAACGGCGCCAAGGCGTCTCTTGTGGTAAACGGCGGCAGAATATCGGGAAATAAGATAATCACGGCTCAGAGCGGCACGGCCTACAGCGGCGCCGGAATATACGCCAAGAGCAACACAAGGGTCGTGCTGAATGACGCGGCGGTGACCGATAATGTGGCGTCGACAGGCACGGGCGGCATATATGCCATGAGAAGCAGCACGATTGAGGTTTCGGGCGAGACGGTGGTCAGCGGAAATATCGTCAGCGACGGCGAGACCCTTTTCGCCGAGAATCTGACTGCCGGGGCCGATGCCTTTACGGGCGACGAGATAAACGTCGGCCTTTCCTATGCCCCCAAGGCGACGACGGGCAACCCCGTCATTACCGTGACGGGCAAACTGACGCGCTCGGCTTCCATCGGCATAACAAACAAAAGCGACAACGAGGCCCTGACGCTGGCACACTCCATTACCGTAGCCGTGGCGGCGGCCGATTATAACGGCGGCGTCCTGTCCAACTCGGATTTTGAAAAGCTTTTCAGCGACGACAGCGACCGCTCGCTTCTCTGGACCGACGGCACGGCCGAGATAAGCACGGGCCGCATCCATTCGATATGTGGATATTCCTGTAATCATACACAAAACGGCGAGCCGCTGCACGGACAGGTCATATATAATCCCAGCTCCAAGGGCTTTACGGGCGGCGAGCCGAGACTTGACAACGACAGCTATTATGTGGAGTCTAATATCGAGCTGACCGAGCCTATCGTCATTAAGGATAACCGCACGGTCAATATATGCCTAAACGGCCACGAGATAATAAATAAAAACGGCCCCGTCTTTATTATAGAGGAGGGGGCGACCCTCAACCTCTGCGACTGCTATGGGGATATCTCTCACAGGGAGGATGAGGCGGAATATGTCCACACCTACCGCAACCCGGGCAGTAAGGTCGAGCGCAGGGTGGTCGGCGGTCTGGTAGTGGGATATTTCTGGCAGGCCAAGCAGTCGGGCGGCATAATTGTCGACGGCGGCACGTTGGGTCTCTATGGCGGCACCGTCGCCGGTGCCTGCAAGCAGAGCGGCGTGGAGGTCATAAACGGCGGCAGCTTCACCATGTGGGGCGGCGCTGTCAATGATAACTATAAGGTCGGCAAGGGCGCCGGCGTTTATGTGGATGAGACGTCGACCTTTGAACTGCGCGGCGGCGATATCATGTATAACAGAGCCACCGAGGACGGCGGCGGAGTTTATGCCGAAAAGGGCTTTGATATCAGCGGCAAGCTTAATGTGGTCGGCAATGTGACTAATGTTTTTGACAACAATATCTTTATTCCATCGGGCACATACCTCAATGTGACGGGCGCCGTCACAGGAAGGGTCGGCGTCAAGATGGAGAAGGTTCAGGGCGTGTTTACAACGGGCGGCGTCGCCGTGGCGTCGGTCGACAGCTTTAAGGCCGACTCCACCGAGGGCACATATGTAGACGTTCAGGGCAGGGAGCTTTGCCTGACAGGCTATGGCATACGTTTCCAGCCGACGCCCGAAAGCCGCGCTGTCGTCATGCGCAGTCCCGAGAATGTAATGAGCTATCAGTGGTATGAGGCCGTTGAAAAGCCCTTGACGATGGCTGACGTCGCCTCTTCCGCCATGAGCTATAACGGCGGCGTTTGGGAATATACCTTCCCACCGCTGGAAGAGGGAGCCGTCATGCCCGAGAGCCTTGAGTGTATGACACTTGACTTGAAAAAGGGCGACACGATATGCTATAAGCCCATGAGTGACGTCACGGGCGTCGCACTTCTGACGGTCGTCACGGGCGACGACGGTGAGCAATATTCCGAGACTGTGGTCTATAATACCACAACCGCCGGAGACGGCAGCTATTACGCGGCGGCTCCGGGAAACGGGACATATATTTTGGCTGCGATAAATGAGGCTGTCGATACTCGCGGCGCCGTATGGCAGGAGGGCAGCCGCGTTGAGGCGCAGATAAGCCTCTTTAAATGCGGCGCCGCCATATCTCACCAGACGGGCGCCGGGTACACCGGTCCCGGAAATCAGTATGTGATATGCGAGATAAAGTATATTGACGGCGGAGTGGTGGCTTATTCCGAGCCTTTCATGGCCGGAACCCATTCCCACATATCCTGCGGCGACGCCGTCTGCGAGCACGACCCCGTCCATCAGGAGGTCACATTTACACCGCTGGCCTCCAACCTTGACGGCGAGCTGCTGGCGGGCGACGATGTTGTGGAGGATATGATCCTTACAGAGGGATATTATGTAGTGGTGGGCGGCGTCGAGCTGCCCGGCCCGATAATTATCGACGGCGACGTCACCATATGCCTTATGGGCAATGATATAGCTGCCGATCAGGGCTACGCCGTAAAGGTTAACGATGGCGCGACACTTCAGCTGACCGACTGTGCCGATGAATACGGCCATGTGCGCTCATACGGCGGTGGAGGGCTTTATCTCGCCGACGGAGCCACAGCTACGGTTTATGCCGCCGATATCAGCGGCAGCCGCGGAGCTACCGAGGCCGGGGGAGTTTACGTCTCGCCCAAAGCCAGATTTGTAATATCCTCAAAGGTCAGGATAAACGACAACAAACTGGCCGGTAAGGAGGACGCCGATCGAAACGTCTATCTGGACGGCGGCTCAAAGATAATCCTCTTTGAGGGCACGTCGAATTATACGAATATAGGCGTCACGGCCCAGAACGACAGGGTGCCCTTTACCGAGGGAGCCAAGGGCAGCGCCGCGCTTGAAAGGTTCTTTTCCGACCTTCCCGGAAAGTTTATAAGGGTGCTTAATAACGAGCTGACCTTTACCTATCCGTATATAACGTCTCAGCCTACGGTTTCCCGTCCGACTGTCAAGCTGAACAACAGCGACGGGGCCTCTTTCCAGTGGTATCTGGCCGAAGGCTCGGCTGTGACAAATCACACGGTGAAAGGTCAAAGCGGAAGATATGACAGCGCCGCCGACGTATGGCAGGCAAGCTCCGACGGAACTCTCTTTACCGTTGAGCTTGAGGCCGGAGAGATACTTCGCCTTGTGCCCGTGGAGGTATTCCCGGAGGGCACGGTCGTCACCCTTGTGACCGACGGGCTGCCGACTCCCCTTGATCTTGTCGCTTCCGACGGAGCCTATCAGTGGACGGCGGCCGAAAAGGGTGATTTCACCATCCGTGTGGCCTGTCCCGATGCTGACGTCTCGCCCCTTATAAAGGGAGAGATATACCAGGTGACCGAAGCACAGGAGGGCAAAACGACAGACACCTATTCGGGCGACGCCGGAGCATATGTCTGCAAGGTGACATATGAGGACGGCACGGTTCTCCAATCCGACCTTGTCGTATTTGAAAAGAGCGTCACACCCTCCAAGGGCGGCGGCTCGGGCGGCGACAGCAGGCTGGGATGGAACCCCTTTGAGGATATTCAAAAGGGCGACTGGTATTATTACAATGTCAAGGCGGCCTATCAGGCCGGACTTATGTCGGGCATAAGCGACCACACATTTGCGCCCAACGACTATACCACCCGCGCCATGCTGGTCACCATGCTTTGGCGTATGGCCGGTTCCCACAGGGCCCACAACAAGACGGTTTTTGTCGATGTGGATCCCAAGGCCTATTATTATAACGCCGTCTGCTGGGCGGCCGAAAACAAGATAGTCGAGGGCATGGACGAGACCCATTTTGCTCCCGAAGAGTTTATAAGCCGAGAGCAGATAGCCACCATGCTTTACAGGTATGCCACCATAAGGGACGGTATATTGATCCGCAAATGGGAGGCGCTGGATTTCAGCGACCTGCCGGCCGACTGGGCTGTCGAGGCCATGGAATGGGCCGTCGAAAGCCGTATAATCAGGGGCAGAGGAGAAAACATCCTCGACCCGAGGGCTCTTGCCACAAGAGCCGAGATAGCCGCCATTATCAGCCGTTATAAGCTGGATGTGGAGGAAGAATAAAAAAGCTAAAAGGCCGCGGTCAAAACCGCGGCCTTTTTTAAATAAAAGCTTGTTGATTTTTTGAAATAGTATATAATAGCGGTTATAGGCTGTTAGTGTTTTGTCCGTGGGAAAAAACCGAATACAACCGAACGGAACGAAAGAGGATGTTGAATATGGCATTTGAAGGATTCAGTCAGCAGACGGTCGATTTTATGTGGGATATACGCTTCAATAACGAGCGGAGCTGGTTTTTGGAGCATAAGGATATATATTTGAGCAGCTTTTACGAGCCGATGTGCCTGCTGTGCGAGGAGATATACCGGCATATTCACTCTCTCAGGCCGAATGTTGACTTGATATACAAGACCTCGCGAATATACCGCGACGCCCGAAGGCTCCATGGCCGCGGCCCTTACAAAGACTATCTCTGGCTGTCGGTCAGGCCGCCCACAGAGGAGTGGGCCGACGTGCCCGATTTCTGGTTTGCCCTTTATCCCGACCGCTGGAGCTGCGGCATGGGCTATCCGGCCAGACCGGCGACAATGGAAAAACTGCGCCGCCGCATAGACAGAAGGCCGCAGGATATGTTAAAATTGATGAGAAGCCTGAAGGGTCAGACCGAGTTTTGCCTGACGACCGAGGATTACAAAAAGCCCAAGAGGGGGGCGCCCGACCCCCGTTTGGAGGTCTGGTACAGGGCGAAGCGTTTTTGGTTTGAGCATGAGGGGGAAATTGACGGGGAACTTTTCAGCCGGGATATTGTCGAAAGACTGAAAAAGGGTTATACTTTCCTTATGCCGTTTTTTGATTATTTTCTCACCCTCTCGGCCGAGGCCGAGCCGGAGGGATAAAACCGCGAAAGGAGGCGGGCCATGCCTCAGCAACCGAAAAACAGACGTGACGAGAGGCAGGCCGAAGCCGCCGACCGCATTGTCCGCGAGATATATATGTCGGCAATGTACGGCGTTACCCCCGAGGCCATGGCCGAGGACGCCGAGCCGTTTTTTGACGGAGAAAGGGAAACCGAGGGAAAGGCCGAGCCTAATTTCCGCCGCCATGAAAGGGTGCGCCGCCACGAGGCCGCAGCCGGCAGAAAGATGGCCGCAAAAAAGGCGAAAAAAGAAAAAAGGCCCCTTACGCCACAGCAGAAAAAGGAGAGGCGCGTCACGGCCGTATGCTGGGTGCTGCTTGTCGCCGGTCTTTATATGATAGCCGTCTTTTCGGATATAGGCTTTATAAAAAAATGGCGCGATATCTATATTGAGACAGCCATGGGAACCATGACCCACCAGTGGCTGGCAACGGCTTTTATACCCGGCTTTGTCATCGACGAGGTCATGGGCACGCGCACCGATATAGAGTTTAACCAGGACGCCATCGACACCGATTGGACGATAAGCCATCTCAAGGGGGCCGACAAAAAGACGGCCTGGAAGAAGCTGAAAAAGCAGTTTTTTGATATATACAGCGAGATAGACGAGGAGTCCTTTGACGCTTATATCGACGGTCCCGAGGGGGACAGCGCCATTGACGGCGAGGGCTATCTGCTTATAGACAGGGCCGGGATAAACGACGGCGCGACGGGGATAAAAACCATATATGGCGACGATGTGTCGGCGATAGACACCAGGAACGGCGTCGTCATCATCAGGATAAAGGGCGACGACTATGTGGGCCGCCTGGCCATCGTCAAGGACCCGTCCCTGGTGGAGCTGGCTCTTGCCAAAAACTTCCCCAGCGTCGGCTCGCAGATATCGGAAATTGCCGAGGGAAGCGGCGCCGTTCTGGCCGTCAACGCCAGCGGCTTTATCGACCCCGAGGGCCACGGCAACGGCGGCCAGCCCTACGGCCTTGTCATCAAGGACGGCAAGGCGTTGACCGAAAGGGCGTGGGACAACAGCAAGACGATAGGTTTTGACTATGACAATGTGCTTCAGATTGGCAAGTACAAGGAAGGGGTCAGCCTGCGCGACGCCGTCGAGTTCAAGCCTGTGCTTGTACTAAATGGCGAAAAGGTCATTTCCGGCTCGGCCGGCTGGGGCATATCTCCGCGCACGGCCATCGGCCAGACCAAGGACGGCCAGGTGCTGATAGCCGTTATAGACGGCAGACAGGTGGGCTATTCCATCGGATGCACCATGGGCGATCTGGCCGATATCATGCTCAGATACGGGGCATATCAGTCGTGCAATCTGGACGGCGGCTCCTCCAGCATCATGTATTACAACGGCAGGGAGATATCCCGTCCCTCGGCCGCCAACAAGGAAAAGGGGCGCAGGATTCCCAACGCGTTTATCGTAAAGGCAAGATAATTGCTTTTTGTTACTTTTTCTCAGAAAAAGTAATCCCTTTTGGTACTTTTCGGGAACGAAAAGTACGACCCTTTTTCCGCCGCTCGCGGCGGACATAACGGAATTAAAAGACCCCGACGAAAGTCGGGGTCTTTATTCTTGGCCCCCTTTACACAAGGGGGCCAGGAGCAAGAGAAAAGAGAAAAAAAGAGAAGAAAAGAAAAAATAAGGCGGAGATGATATCGTCCGTCGGACAATCTCAGAACATCGAGCGGTGGTAGCCGGGCGGACACTCAGGCTCGGGCGGCGGACAGATCGGCCTGCGGTCGTCGGGGTTATAGAGCTTATAGGCGGCTATGATAAAGATGACCGAGCCGATTATCCATAAAATACCGGCCAGAACAAACTGTTTGCCGGTCTCGGCGATGATGGGGTCGGGTTCACGCATATGTAAACTGTATCTCCTTAAAGGCTTTTACTATATTCTATTAAAGCGGACAGGCTCTTGTGAGGAGAAAAAATCTTGATTTAGCGACAAAAGTGAGATATAATTAAACGGTGAACAATCAGAACAGGAGATACAAAAATGTCCGAACAGAAGCGCATGGGGCGCGATTTGACGGTGGGCAGCGTGCCAAAGCTGCTCATAGCGTTCGCCTCCCCGTTATTTCTATCAAATTTACTACAGGCCGTATATAATATGGTCGATATGATAGTCGTCGGAAAGTATGTCGGCAGCACAGGGCTGTCAGCCGTCTCCATCGGCGGCGACATACTGCATTTTATCACATTTATCGCCATGGGCTTTGCCAACGCCGGACAGGTTATAATATCCCAGTACACAGGCGCCGGCAGAAAGGACAAAATAAACCGCCTTATCGGCAATATGTTTACCTTCCTGACCATATGCGCCGTTTTGATGACGGTTTTCGGAATCATTTTGAGGGAGCCTATAATGGACGCCCTCAACACGCCCGACGAATCGAGAGAGGGCGTGCGCGCTTACATAACGGTATGTATGCTGGGCCTTGTCTTTATCTATGGCTATAATATGGTCAGCGCCGTTCTGCGCGGCATGGGAGACTCGCGCCACCCTTTTATGTTTATCGCCGCGGCGGCCGTGCTGAACCTTGTCCTTGACATAGTCTTTGTCGGCTTTATGGGCATGGGGGCCTTCGGCGCGGCGCTGGCGACGGTCATCGGCCAGAGCCTGAGCTTTATATGCTCGCTGATTTTGCTTTACAGAAAAAGGGAGGTTTTCGGCTTCGATTTCAAGCCGTCCAGCTTTGCCCTGAACAAGGGCGTGCTGTCGCCCCTCGTCAGCCTCGGCATACCAATGGCCATACAGTCGGCCGCCATAAACTTTTCAAAGATGTTCGTCAGCTCCTGGATAAACTCCTACGGCGTCGTCGTTTCGGCCGTGGCCGGAATAGGCAACAAGCTGGGAACCATAGCCAACCTCTTCGGCAATTCCTTCACCACGGCGGCCGGGGCCATGGTTGGACAGAATATCGGCGCCGCCAAATACGAGCGCGTGCCGAAGATAATTTCGGCCACATTTATAATCAATGTTTCGGTTGCCTCGGTCATGGCCGTCGCCATCCTCTTTTTCCCCGAGGCCGTCTTTGGCATCTTCACCTCCGAGGAGGCCGTCATGGGGGTGGCCATGGAGTATATCCCCATCGCCCTGCTGACCTTTTACGCCATGTCCTTTCGCTCCTGCATGAGCGCGCTTATAAACGGCTCGGGCAACTCGCGCCTCAACCTCTGCGTCGCCATTTTTGACGGCGTCATTGCCAGAATCGGCCTGTCCTATCTATTCGGACATATGCTGGGCTTCGGCTATATGGGCTTCTGGACGGGAAGCGAGCTGGCCGGTTTTGTGCCCTTTATCGTCGGCGGAGTGTATTTTATTTCGGGCAAGTGGAAGAAAAAAAGCAGGCTTATAGAGGATTGATATAATGGAGATAAAAATACTGACCCAAAAGGATTTTTCGGTGGGGCGCTGGTCGGGCGGAAGCACGACACAGCTTTATATCTACCCCGAGAACGGCGACTACGGCAGGAGGGATTTTAAGGTCAGGATAAGCTCGGCCGCCGTCGAGCTTGAGGAGAGCGATTTTACCCCTCTGCCCGGCGTAACAAGGTATATAACTCCCGTCACGGGAGGCTTCACCCTGACCCACCCGGGGAAACCGCCCGTTGTCATGGCTCCCTATGACGCCCCATACCGCTTTGACGGCGGCGCCGCCACCCACTGCGACGGCAGGGCCACCGATTTCAACCTGATGCTCAAGGGGGTCTGCGGCTCCATGGAGATAGGGGAGGGGGAGGTCGCTCTCGCGCCCTTGGTCTGTATATACCCCATCGGCGGCGGAGAGGTAAAGGTAGATGACAAATTGTATAAATTAGAGAATAATAGTCTTATAGTTTTGAAAAATTGTCAAAATCACAGAATAAAAACGACAAAAGCCGTCATTTGCCGAGCGGAAATATAATAAAAGGCCCCACAGGCATCAGCCTGTGGAGCCTTTATTATTTTGCCGCGCGGATTATCATGGCGGCCACCTCCTGCCTTGTGGCAAAGGACTGAGGCGACGCACCGTCGGTTATGCCGCGCTTTTTCGCCTCGGCCAGCTCCGGCGCGGCCCACGCCGAGGCCGCCGCTTGGCCTCGGCGGCTCAAATAATCCTCCATCATGGCGTCAAACTCCTTCTGTGTCACGCTGTCCCTCCATGTCCTGATAAATACTTCCGGGCTTCCGTATGCCCGTCGAACCCATGCCACCGAGCAATCGGGCAGCAGGCGCTTAAGCTCGAAATGGGGCCTGTCCTTAAAGCTTTTGAAATCGCCTCCCCATGTCAGGCCGAGCCCACGTCCGACGGCGCCGCACCTTTCAAACCAGCCGTCGCCGTTGTAATATGCCCCCACGCCGTCGTTTCTGTAAATGTCAAAGGCCAGACCCCAGTTGTGGGGCGACAGGGGATATTTTGCCTTGGTGACAATATTTCCCGGGGCCGTGCGCCCCTGAGCGTAAAGGGAATCCTGCTCGGAGCGCGTGCGGTAGGTCTGGCTTATGCCCACCTTTAGCCCACGCGCGGCGCAACGGGAAATAAACTCGCGGCATATGTCGCGCAGCTCGGGATAAAGCAGGGAAATATCACGGCTCAAAGCCTCACCTCCTCTCCCAGCTTCAAAACCTCCGCCTCCAAAACCGCCTCAAGGGCCTTTTCGTCGATTTTAACTCCTCGGTCGGCCAGCAGCTCCAGAACATACCTTTTCTTTTCAGCGCCGCGCCCCGGGCCGGCGTATATCTGCTCGGCGGCCTGCACAGCTATGCTTATCCACTGGTGGGCGCGGCTCACGGCGTCATCGCCAAGCCTGCCGCGAAGCCACGGTATCAGCAGGGTCGTCAGCAGGGCCGATATAAGGGCCACAACGGCCGACAGAATGTCTGTGATATCCATTCCTTTCCCTCCTTTCGGCGTCAAATATCCCCAGGGAATAGGCGCGCTCGGCCAAAGCCGACAGGGAGCAGAGGGCCTGTGGCGGTATTCCCGATTTTTCGGGCTTGGGGCGCTCCAGCCCCTCGAGGCCCCTGCAGTAGGCCTCTCTGAGAATGGCGGCGGCCTGTCCCTCGGCCTTTTCCAAGGCTCCGATGTTGCGTATTATCCATTCGAGAGGCTCATCCTCCCACAGACACTCTTCTCCCATTTTATCACTCCTTTCCTCAGGCGACGCTTGCACATTGTTTTGTGCTGTAGAACTATAATAGTACATATGTTCGCAAATGTCAAGGGGACAATCACAATCTTTTGTACTCGCGCAAGCAAAATAATGCTGGATTTTACCTGCTTCGTATGGTATGATTAAAACAGAGATATATTTTCCGAAGGAAGATATTATATTTTAAAAGGAGGCCAAAGCTATGCCCCATATCGCCGTCATGATGTATCCCGGAAGGGATGACGAAATCAAGACCAATCTCAGTAAAAAGATTCAGGCCCTTGTCGTCGAGGAGCTGAAGGTCAGGCCCGAGGTCGTTTCGGTGTCGGTGTTCGATATCGACAAGGAGGCTTTCCCCAAAGCCATGGAAAATATCCCCGAGGACAAAATCTTTGTGGGAGCCAAGAAGTAATTATTAAAAAAGCCTCCCCTGTCAGGAGGCTTTTTGATACATAGGCGAGAGGTTTTTGAAGATGGACGATTTGCTCATATCACTCGACAGGCAAAACAAGCTCATGCAGGTCATGGCCTGCATCCTCGATATCGGGGCGACACTGCTGGCCAACGGAGCCGAGGTCATGCGCGTGGAGGACTCGGTCTCCCGTATGTGCCATGCCTACGGCTTCAAAAGGGCCGACGTCTTTACCGTGACGTCAAGCATTTTTCTTTCGGCCACCTATGCCGACGACAATATACTCTCCCAGAACAGGCGCGTCGCGGCCAGAGGCACCGACCTTGAAAAGGTGGCTCGCGCCAACGAGCTTTCCAGGAGAATCTGCGCCTGTCCCCTGCCTCTTGAGGAGCTTAAGGAGGCTGTCAGAGGGCTGGACGACGCGCCGGTATATTCCGAAAGGTTCAGATTTCTCCTCTACGGTGGGATAGCCGCCGTCTTTACCGTTTTTTTCGGAGGCACATTGGCCGATTCTCTGGCGGCCGGACTGACGGCGCTGGTGCTTTTTGTGGCGCAAAAGCTGGGAAGCCGCCTGAGGATAAACAGCATATTGCTCAATACGGTATGCAGCGGCATCGCCGCCCTGACGGTTCTGCTCCTCTGCCGTTTCGGCCCGGGACAGAACCCCGATAAAATCATCATCGGCAATATAATGCTTCTGATACCCGGCCTTGCTCTGACGACCTCTCTGCGAGACATGATAAACGGCGACACTCTGTCGGGCCTGATGGGCTTTTGCGAGGCGATAATAAAAGCACTGGCCATCGCCATCGGCTCGGCGCTGGTGCTTTACGGATTGGGGGCTTAAAATATGGAAAATACCGTGCAGATAATCACAAGCTTTTTTGCCTCGGCTGGATTTGCCCTTATTTTTAACGTCCACGGCAGAAAGACCCTTTGGATAGGGGTGGGCGGCGCGTTGAGCTGGGCGGCCTATCTGTTTGTAAACGACGTCACCGGAAATATGTTCATGTCTCTTATGATGGCCTCGGCCGCCGTGGTGGCCGTCAGCGAGGTTCTGGCGAGGAAAATAAAGGTGCCCGTTATAATGCTGATGGCCCCCATGCTGATACCCATGGTGCCCGGCGGCGCGCTTTATTACACCATGAGCTATCTTGTCAGAGATGAAAACGCCATGTTTGCCGAAAGTCTGCGTTCCCTGCTGCTTCAGGCCGGAGCCATTGCCGCCGGTATAATCGTCACGACCTCGGTTATGACAAACTTTTTCGCAATATACTATAGGGTGAAAAGCAAAAAAAAATAACTTATAGTTATATATTGAGAGGGAAAGCATGAAAAGAGTTCTTATTATAGGCTGTTCGGGCGCCGGGAAAAGCTTCCCCACAAAATCTTGATTTTGTGGGGGCCCCGTATGATTAAATAGATTTTGCCGAAATCAATTCGGCAAAATCGTTACGCCGGATTGCCGGCGCGGCGCAGAAGCGCCGTTTTTTATTTCACTTCACAAGGAGGAAAGAATGAAAAGAGTTCTTATTATAGGCTGTTCGGGCGCCGGGAAAAGCACGTTTGCGCGCAAATTGAGAGATATTACAGGCCTGCCACTTTTTTATCTCGATATGCTTTGGCACAAGCCCGACAGAACCAATATTACCGAAGAGGAGTTCGACGCCGCTCTGGCCGAAATGACAGAGGGGGACAGCTGGATAATAGACGGCGACTATTCGCGCACGCTGGCCTTTAGATATCGGAGATGCGACACGGTCTTTTTCCTCGATTATCCAATGGAGGTATGTCTTGCGGCCATCAAGGGCCGCGTCGGCACGGTCAGGGAGGATATGCCCTGGGTGGAGGAGGAGCTTGACCCGGAATTTTATCAGTGGGTGCTGGATTTCAACAGGGATCGCCGCCCCGTGATACTTGACGTGCTGTCGGACGTGGGGGACAGGGAGATACATATTTTTCACAGCCGCCGGGAGGCCGACGACTATTTGACTCGCCTAAAAAACGGCGGCGGCGCGGTTTAAAAATGCCGTTATAACGCGGCTTTGGGTTAGCTCAATATAATTTTTGTTCTTTTTTACAAAAAAGTGTTGACAATGCCGTATAGTTATGATATATTATAGACACCAGATAGAAAGGCTGATTCCAATGTACAGGTAAATGGCACGACTTACAATTTCAAAAGGGTTGATTCCGATGTACAATTAAGCAGCACGGCGCATTTCAACTGTTTCTTTCCCGTTTGACAGAACCCACTGTATGGGTACATCACATTGATTTTACATAGAAAACGCAGGATCGACGGCAGAAAAGAAAATGCGATGGCGGCTCGGCCGTACACAACAGAAAGAGAGGTAAACAAATGATGTTAGATAACAAGAACCATAATAAATAACCCCATCCGGTCAGAGACGGATGGGGTTATTTTTTTATCCTTCAAAAAGAACAATCTCCCAGTCCCCTTGCGGCGACAGCTCCCTTTACACAAGGGGTCATAGGGGTAAGCGCCTTCAATTAAACGGTCAACTCAGCAAAAGAAAAAGGAATGACCTTTTTAAGGTCATCGGGGGAAACTTCAACCTGAAAGCCTATCCTGCCGGCGCTGAAAACTATTTTCTCGTGATTTTGCGCCGAGATGTCCACCACCGTCTTAAACAGCTTTTTCATGCCGATGGGAGAGCATCCCCCGTGGACATAGCCGGTCAGAGGCAGCAGCTCTTTGGATTTGACCATTTCAATGCTCTTTTCGCCTACGGACGCGGCCGCCTTTTTCAGGTCAAGCTCCTCGGCCACGGGAATGACGAAAACATAATTCCCGCCGCTTTTGCCTCGTGTGACAAGGGTCTTGAAAACCTTTTCCTTTGCCAGCCCCAGCGCCTCGGCCACCTCGGCGCCGCTGACGGCCCCCGTGCTGGTATAGCGGTAGTGGCCGTAGGGCACCTTTTTCTGCTCCAATATTCTCATGACATTTGTCTTTTCCTCTGTCATATTATCACCTCTGTTTAAATTGGATATTACCACCGCTCACACGGGAAATCAATACTTTTTATATTCATAAACTTTCCCGAAAGGGCAAAAATAATTCCAAACAGCAAAAAAGCCTCTTTCGAGGCTTTAATGGCTATAGTGATTGAGGAAAATGAGTTTGTCTTTTGATTGGTTTCTATAAGAAATATATCACTTAAGGAGGCAAAATGCAAATACAAATATCGAATTGTCTTGCCTTTTCTTATAGCTTTTTTAAATAAAAGCTGCGCCGACCGCATCGGAAGTCCGCAAAATCTATTTAATGAAAAGGGATCCCCTAAAAATTGAAAGTTTTTAGGGGAGAAAAGGTATGAGAAATAATCTGCCAACCGTTGACAATTTTAAATACTTGTGCTAAAATAATTTAGCATCGTTGAGGAGAGATGGTCGAGTTGGTTTAAGGCACCGGTCTTGAAAACCGGCGATGCGCAAGCATCCGTGGGTTCGAATCCCACTCTCTCCGCCATTTTTCATGGCGGAACATAAGGTAACAAAATAATATGTGGAGAAATACCCAAGTGGTGAAGGGGCTCCCCTGCTAAGGGAGTAGGCCGGGTAACCGACGCGAGGGTTCAAATCCCTCTTTCTCCGCCAAAACCGCAAGGCCTTGTATATCAAGGCCTTGCGGTTTTTTCATGCTTTTATGGCCTCACTTTACACAAGGGGGCCAAGGGTTTGAAGAAAAAGCGACCGCGCGCCAAGTCGCGCGCAGAGCCGCAGAGGGGCCCTGCCGATCGAAGTCTATAAATTATCGGGACTCCATTAAAAATCACTGTTTTAATA
>CANSNO010000024.1 GCA_947648385.1 uncultured Clostridia bacterium | reverse complement strand
TCCTTGAGCTGGACAGTGTGCTTCGTGCCGGTCATCTTGGCGGCGCCCCACGCGACGTCCTTTACCCTCTCGAATATCTCCTGAGCCTGCCACATCTTGGGCGCCCTGATGAAATAGTGGAGAGTGGCGTGGTCGTGGACGACATTGGGCGCGATGCCTCCGGCGTTGTAATAGGCGTAATGCACCCTTGCCTCGGGTATAATATGCTCTCTGAGGTAGTTTACGCCGATATTCATAAGCTCGCAGGCGTCGAGAGCCGAGCGGCCCAGATGGGGATTGGCGGCCGCGTGAGCCGAAACGCCGTCAAAGGTGAACATGACGCTGATGTTGGCAAGGCTGGAGTTGGTCGACACCTTGTTGACCGAGCCGGGATGCCATGTCAGGCAGACGTCGAGGTCGTTATACAGGCCGGCGCGAGCCATGTACACCTTGCCCGAGCCGTATTCCTCGCCGGGACAGCCGTAATATCTGACGGTTCCCTTCATGCCGTTTTCCTTCAGATAATCGGCAAAGGCCAGCGCCGCTCCGGCAGCTCCGGCGCCGAGGCTGTTATGTCCGCAGCCGTGGCCGTAGGCCCCTTCGACAATCGGCTTTTTGACGGCGCAGGAGGCCTCCTGGGACAACGTGGGCAGAGCGTCGAACTCGCCGAGGAAGCCGACGACGGGCGTTCCCTCGCCCCATTCGGCCACAAAGGCCGTGGGCATATCGGCGACTCCCTTTGTCACTTTAAAACCCTTTTTATTCCAAAAGTCCACATAGAAGTCGGCCGTTTTATATTCCTTCATTCCGGCCTCGGCATAGCCCCAAACAGTGTCGTTGATGTTTACGACGTCGTCGTAATACTTATCCACCAGACGGGAAATGACCTCTTTTTTGCTCATTCTGACACCTCTTTTTTGTATTTTTGGATAAAATAATTTTACCACAATTATTTTACTATGGCAATCGGGCAAAAAATATTGTAGAATATATATAAAGACAAAATATGAAATTTAAAGGGGGCTCCATTAAAAATACCTTCTTTTAATGGGGAGCATATTAATGACAGCTATAATTACCGATACAAAATACCGTATGTCCCTTTCACTTATAAGGGATTTAGCCGATAACGGAATAGACATTGTCGCCTGCGGCGGCGAGGAGCGCCCCTTTGCCTTTTTGTCAAAGGGAGTCAATAGGCGCGTCGTCCTCCCCGACCCCAAGGCGAATCCGCAATTATATACCGAAAGGCTGCTTGACCTCTGCTCGGAAATCCGCGGCAAAGAGGGCCAAAAGCCCGTTTTGCTACCTGTCGGGGCCGCCTCTCTGGCCCTGATTACGGACAAGGCAAGACGCTTTGAAGAGGTCTGCCTTTGCGCCCTGCCTATTTACGAGGCCCTTGAGGCGGCAAACGACAAGGCACAGCTCGCCGAGCTGGCTGTCGACGCCGGAGTTCCCGTGCCCGAAAGCTTTGCACCCACAAGCGACGACGACTTTTTTAAATATCAATATCCCCTTGTCGTAAAGCCCGTGTTCGGCGAAAAGCAGGGGCTGACCGCCGCCATGCGGTATGTCATCGCCCACACCCCCCAGCAGGCCATAAAGGCCTATCGCGACTTCACCTTTGACAACACCCCTCCCGTGGTACAGAAATACCTCGAGGGCGGCGGCTACGGATATTCGGTCATAGCCGACAGAGGCGAGATAGTCAACGCCGTATGCCACAAAAGGCTGCGCGAATACCCTGTCAGCGGAGGGCCGTCCACCTGTTGTGTCACCGTCGACGGCGGATTTTTAAAACAATACGCCGAAAAGCTTGTAAAAGCGTTAAACTTTACAGGCCCTGCTATGATTGAGTTTAAGATGGACAAGCAGGGCCATCCGTACCTTTTGGAGATAAATCCCCGTCTCTGGGGCACATTCCCCCTGACAAGGGTCTCGGGAAGCAGTATGGCCTATGATTGGTTCGCCGTCGCGGCCAAAAAGGAACCGAAAAGGATTCCTCCCACGGTCGGCAAGCGTATGTATTATCTGCCCTCCGACATGAGACGCGGCCTTTCCTGTCTGAAATCCGGACAGGCATCCCAAAGCCTGACGGCCTTTAAGGAGCTTTTCTCTCCCCATTCAAAGGAGGGCGTATTTGAATGGAGCGACCCGAGGGCCTCCCTCGCCTATCTCACGTCCTATCTCAAAAGGGGCCGCCAATGAAGCTGAAAATAGATTTTCATGTCCATTCCGACCTCTCGGCGGACGGCAGGGACAATATCGAAAATATTCTCTCGGCCGCCCGAAAGCGAGGGCTTGACGGCATTGCCCTCTGTGACCACGACAGGCTCTCGGCGCCGAAAGAGGGTCGCCCCTTCGTCATTCCCTCCTGCGAATGCTCCACATCGGACGGCCACATCATCGGCCTTTTTATCACGGCTCCGCCCTCCTGTCTCAAGGAGACAAGCGGCCGCCTGCCCTCGGCTTCACAAGCCATAGGCGAAATACACGCTCTCGGCGGCATAGCCGTCCTGGCCCATCCCTATGAGCGCCGCACCGATATCGATGAAGAGGCCGCCGCCAAGGCCGATTTTATCGAGACCTGCAACTCCCGTGCCTGTTTTAAAAATAAAAAAGCCAATTTTCAGGCCCGTGAGCTTTCTTTAAAACTCGGCAAGTCCCAGCTGGGCGGAAGCGACGCCCACAGCGCATCAGAGGTCGGAAATTCCTTTACAGAACTAAACTGTAAAGATATTTCACTTGACAGCATTAAAGAGGCTTTGTTGACAGGTAACACCAAGCCTGTCATCCAAAAAAACACCCCGAGAATAAAAAAGGGCCTCTCACAACTGACAAAATGCCGCCGAAGCCGCGCTCCCCTTTCACGAATGGTAAAAGCATATGTTTATATCGTATACTGTCTGCTTCTCGATTTGATAAAACCCATTTAAGGAGTAATGATATGTCACTTCTCACCTCTGCCATCGGTCTGGCAAAAAAGGCCAAGCACTCTTTAAAGGACGAAATCGACCGCCGCGCGCCCGTGTACCTCTCCCCCGTCAGGCGAATTGAACGAGTAAAGACAAATGAAAGGGTCTGCGCCATGACCTTTGACGACGGCCCTATGAACCTGCCGCCCTCACCCGACAACCACGGTGGCAAACCCCTGACCCTCGTCCTTATCGAGACGCTTGAAAAGTACGGCGCCAAGGGAACCTTTGACGTCATCGGCGACACCTCAAACAACTATCCCGACAAGGCCGGCAAGCACGGCTCGGCCTCATGGGGCGGAATATCCTACGACCATTATCCCGATATCCACAAGGACAACATGGGCGGCGCGCGCCACTGTCCCGGCATTATCTCGCGCATTCTGAGCGGCGGACACCAGATAACAAACCACACCTATTCCCATGTCCTTTACGGCAAAAAGGCCGTCGTCTACGGCAGCAGAAAATATATGGATTCCATCGACGACGTCATCGCCGACCTGGCGCGCCTCGACGACCTTTTAAGGGACGATTTCGGCTATAAAATGACCATGACCCGTCCCCCCCATTATGTCGACAATATAAAGGGCGGCTTTTCAAGCTATGACGCCTGCGCCGCCATGGATTATCAATATATGGCCGCCAGCTTTGACGGGGCCGGCTGGCTCCCCTGCAAAACATACGAGCAGGAGGTCGAGGCCGTTTGGAAGCCCATTGAGTCGGCTTTAAAGGCCGACCCCGACGCTCTCTGCGGACAGATAATCTTCCAGAAGGACGGCTACAATATGGCGCGCCGCACCCCCATTGCCGACGGTCTGGAAAAGGCCCTTCAGGTGCTGGCCTTCTACGGCTACAAGGTAGTTACGGTCGAAGAGCTTATGGGGTACTCCCCCTTTGAAGACCTCGGCGCGGACGACGGACTTTTCCCTGCCGCCTCCCTGCTGCTCCAAAGCGGCTATACCGTCGCCTACAAAAACAACAAGGTTCTGACCGAAAACCCTTTAACCCTCGGAGAGCTTTTAATGATGCTCTACGGACGGGAGGGGGCCGCCAAGCGTCTCTCACTTATGAAGGGCCGTGACAGGCTTGATTTAAAGGGAGTCAAGGCCAATCACCCCTACAGCGGCGCGCTGGCAATAGCCCTTGAAAAGGGCGTTATCAACACCCACGCCGATATAAACCGCGAGATCGACCTGTCCGCCTTTAATGATATCTGCCGCAAGGTCTACGGCAAAACGGCCACAATCTCCATGCCGATAACCCACGGCAAGACCATCGCCGCGCTGGCCGAACTCAGTGAAATAAAGAAATAAAAAAATCCCCGAGATATCATCTCGGGGATTTTTATTATTCAATCTGTCTTACTTTGTCATGCTGGCAACTTCCTCGGCGAAGTTGTCAACTCTCTTCTCAAGACCCTCGCCCTTTTCAAAGCGAACGAACTTGACGATCCTGACTGTGCCGCCCTGCTCGGAAGCCACCTTGTCGGCATACTTCTCGACCGAGAGCTTATTCTCCTTGACGAAAGGCTGATTGACAAGGCAGTTCTCCTCGTAATACTTATTGATTCTGCCGGAAACAATCTTCTCGGCGACATTTGCCGGCTTGCCCTCGTTGATGGTCTGGGCCATGAGGATCTCCTTCTCCTTGGCCAGAACGTCGGCCGGAACCTCGTCCTTATTGAGGTACTGGGGACGCATGGCGGCGATCTGCATACAGATGTCCTTGCCAAGCTCCTGAACAGCCTCATTGCCCTTCAGGTTATCGGAAACCTCAAGGCCGACCAGAACGCCTATCTTGCCGCCCATATGGATATAGGCGACGTTTGTCGTGCTGTTGTCATATCTCTGGAATCTCCTGAGCTGGAGGTTCTCGCCGATGGTGAGGACCTTCTCCTGGAGCATTTCTCTGACCGTCAGGTCGGAATCGGGATATTTACAGGCGAACAGAGCCTCGACGTCGGTGGGGTTCTGATGAATAACAACCTTGCAGACGTCCTCGCAGAACTTCTGGAAGTTTTCGTTTTTGGCGACGAAGTCGGTCTCGGAGTTGACCTCGACGACGGCGCCGACGCCCTCCTTGGAGCAGACTCTGGCGACAACGACGCCCTCGGCCGCAATTCTGCCGGCCTTCTTGGCGGCGGCGGCCAGGCCCTTTTCACGGAGGTACTCTATTGCCTTGTCAAAGTCGCCGTCGGCAGAGGTCAGCGCCTTTTTGCAGTCCATCATGCCTGCGCCTGTCTGCTCGCGGAGCTTCTGTACATCTTTAGCTGTGAAAGCCATGATAATTCCTCCAATTCGATTTATCTAAAAAGTGTTATGTCAAGCAATATTCAGGGCGTCTTGTGACGCCCTCGCCGGAAGTCCGGCAAAATCTATTTAATTAAAAGGTGCCCCCGAAAAATCAAAGATTTATCGATTTTTTGGGGAATTATTCAGCTGTCTCGGCCTGCTCGGAAGCCTCGACAGTCTCGTCGCTTACCGAAAGCTGCTCGCCCTGACGTCCCTCGATGACGGCGTTGGCCATGGCCTGAGCTATCAGCTTGATGGCGCGGATGGCGTCGTCGTTGCCGGGGATGACATAATCGGCCTCGTCGGGGTCACAGTTTGTATCGACTATGGCGACGACGGGTATGCCCAGCTTCTTGGCCTCGGCAATGGCGTTCTTCTCCTTGCGGAGGTCGACGACAAACAGAGCGGCCGGCAGCTTCTTCATTTCCTTGACGCCGCCGAGATATTTCTCCAGCTTCTCTATCTCAAGCTTCAGCTTGACAACTTCCTTCTTGGGCAGCAGGTCGAATGTGCCGTCCTCGCTCATCTTGTTGAGCTGATTGAGGCGGTCGATCCTCTGGCGCATTGTCTTGAAGTTTGTCAGCATACCGCCCAGCCAACGGGCGTTTACATAATACATACCGACCCTCTCGGCCTCTTCCTTAACGGCGTCCTGAGCCTGCTTCTTTGTGCCGACGAAGAGTATGGAGCCGCCCTCTGCCGCCGTGTCGCGGACGAAGAAATAAGCCTCCTCCAGCTTCTTGACCGTCTTCTGCAGGTCGATGATGTAGATACCGTTTCTCTCCATGAAGATGTACTCGGCCATTTTGGGGTTCCATCTTCTTGTCTGATGGCCGAAATGAACACCGGCCTCCAGCAGCTGTTTCATAGAAATTACCGACATTTTTAATGTCCTCCTTTGGTTTTTCCTCCACCGCGCTCATTCATTCAGGCGGACGCCACGGGGCGACACCGGCCCTTATGTTACGCGATGTGTGTAATCGGGGCTTTGCCCCAAATATTAGCTTATATAATATACCATAATCTCCTTGCCAATGCAAGAAAAAAATAGTCCGAAACCCTTAAAAACCGATATTTTTTCTCCTTTTGCCGTCATTTCGGCGCGAGGCCAGCTCGGGCACGCGGACAAGGATGATATCCTCCCCTATTTTTTCGATGCCGCTCCAGGGCACGACATAGTCCTCCTCCCTGCCCAGCAGGCCGAAAAGCCTCAGCCTGCCCGGTATCACAAGGGCCGTAACCCTGCCCTCCTTCATGTCTATCTCCACATCGTTGACATAGCCGAGCCTTGCCCCGTCACAGAGGTTTATAACCTCCTTATAGCCCATATCGAATATCCTGCATACTTCGCTCATAACAAAAGCCCCCTTCCTTTGATTTTACATCGGAGGGGGCTTTTATATTACTTTTATTTCAGGTCAGTACCCTCGATATACTTTTTGAGAGCGCGTCCCAGAACGCCGCAGCAAATAACGGCGACTATGGTGTTGGGCAGCATATAGGCGACGTTGTAAAGGGTGGAATAAAACCAGACATTGTTCATGCTCATGCCCATAAAGGTTTCGGGCATATATTCGGCATAGATGGTGATTCCGCTTATAAAATGGATGATAAAGCGGCCGAAGCACCCCACAAGCGCCGACAGCCAGACCATGGAGGACTTGTTCTTTATGAGTCCGGCCAGACCGACCATCATATAGGCCAGAGAATAATCCAGCAGCATCGACTGCCAGTTGACGGCCGTGCCTCCGGCCATGATGAACTTCAGCGTGCCGAAGACAAGTCCCGATATAAGGCCGTAGCCCACTCCCCACCTGACCGAATAGATGATAAGTGGCACCATTACAAAATCGACCGAACCGCCGAAGGCGCCCACGGGAATGTCGATGTAGCTGAGCACAATGGACATGGCCACAGCCAGCGCGCCTTCCACCAGCATTCTGACTCGCTTGTTTTTCGTTGTCATTTTTCTTTTCCTTTCCGAGCTTAACACACCCGGGAACATTGCCGCTCCCAACACAAAAAGAAAAGCCGCGGGACAAGCCTGCGGCGGTTGGTTCACGGTCTGCTTCCTACGCCGGCATTATCCGGATCAGGTTAAAGGGTTTCGGGGACCTCCCCGCTCTCAGCCGGCCTTTGGCCAGCACCCCTGTATTAAGTTCACGCTTATATTATCTCCAAAGGCTCAATTTGTCAAGCCCTGAACGTCGCCGTTGACCATGCTGTTGTAAATTTTCTCCGACAGCTCTTTACCGGCGTTGTGGCCCATCTTTTTGTGGCGGTTGTTCATGGCGGCCACCTCTATGATGACGGCCAGATTTCGCCCCGGCTTGACGGGTATCTCAAGTGAGGGGACGTCTATGTCGAGTATGGTGGTGTAGGAATCCTCTATGCCCATTCTGTCATACTGTGCCCCGTCCTCCCATTTGACGAGGTTTATTATCAGGTCGACCTTTTCGGTGGGCTTGACCGAGCCCATGCCGAATATACGCCTGACGTCGACAATGCCGATGCCCCTCAGCTCCATAAAATATCTTATAAGCTCGGGAGCCGAGCCGACAAGGCTTTTTGCCGACACCCTTTTTATATCGACGCCGTCGTCGGCCACAAGGCGGTGGCCCCTCTTTATCAGCTCGACGGCCGTCTCGCTTTTGCCGATGCCGCTGTCGCCGATGAGGAGTATTCCCTCGCCGTAAACCTCGACGAAAACGCCGTGCATGGTCACCCTCGGCCCCAGATGGACGTTGAGTGAGGCCGTCAGTGCGGCGATGATATCGGTGGCGTGCTCCTCCGAGCGGACGATGGGCACGCCGAACTTTTTGGCGCACTCGACAAAGAGGGGCAGGTCGGCTCCCCCTGCCGACAGTACGAGCAGGGGCACCTTTTTGGAAAAAAGCTCGTCCAGCTTCTTTTCCTGCTCGGCTTCGCTGAACTGGCTGAGATAGGCGCTTTCCATCTCACCTATCACCTGTATGCAGGTGTTGTCAAAGCGGTCGTAAAAGCCGGTCAGCTGCAGGCCGGGACGGTTGACGCTGGTGTTGCTAACCGTGCTTTCCAAAAAGCCCTCGGGGCCGTAAACGATGTCCAGCTTGAACTCCTTTATCAGCTCGTGCATCATGACGGAATATTTTGTTATCAAAACGGGCGCCTCCCCTCAAAAAAATCCTCTTGCATATTCTTAAAAATAGGTATATAATTATATTTTGTTCGGCCGGACTTTCCGCCGAATGTGCAACGGATATTTTATACAGGCTATTATATAGCATTTCCGGCCGTTGGGCAACAATAAAAGTTGACACGCAGAGACAAAATCTT
This sequence comes from uncultured Clostridia bacterium, assembly GCA_947648385.1. GTDB lineage: Bacteria > Bacillota > Clostridia > Oscillospirales > Butyricicoccaceae > RGIG1902. The sequence goes on along the minus strand of CANSNO010000024.1, from coordinate 17,672 downwards.
CATATTTTCTCTTGCGTTATGCTTCTTTGTGTGATAATATATCTATGTTGTGTAACTACGAATAAGGAGGTGCAGAAAAATGGCAAAGTGTGATATCTGTGGAAAAGGCGTGACATTCGGCATCAAGCTGTCCCACTCCCACAGGAGAACAAACAGATCTTGGAAGCCCAATGTTAAGCGCGTCAAGGCTATAGTCAACGGCACTCCCACACACATCAATGTTTGTACTCGCTGCCTGCGCTCGGGTAAGGTTACAAGAGCCATATAACCTCCTTGCCCTGTTTACCGTCACATTTTCTCACAAATCATTGACTCCGGTTGTTTCAGACAATCGGAGTTTTTGTTTTCGATTTTCCCCATGAGCTATGAACTTTTTCCTCACCATTACGTTATGCAAAAAGCAGGCGGCCCTTGGGGCCGCCTGCTTTAACTATATATTTCCCCAGAACTCGGGCTTGGCCTGACGGTTTATAAGCTCCTCGGCCATCTTCTGCAGAGGCTCGCCCTCAAAAAGCAGCCTGTACATGGCCTCGGAGATGGGAAGCTCAATGCCGCTTCCCTGAGCCAGAAAATGCACGGCCTCGGTTGCAAAATACCCCTCGACAACAGCCCCGACCCTCTTGATGGCCTCCTGAGGCTCGACCCCCTCGCCTATCATCAGTCCGGCGCGGCGGTTGCGCGAATGACGGGATATACAGGTGACTATCAGGTCGCCGACGCCCGAAAGGCCGGCAAAGGTCTCCCTGTCGCCTCCCAGATAGACGCCCAGACGGGACATCTCGGCAATACCCCTTGTCATCAGCATGGCCTTTGTGTTGTCGCCATAGCCGGCCCCGTCGCTTATGCCGACGGCAAGGGCCATGATGTTCTTCATGGCTCCGCCAAGCTCGGCGCCCACTATGTCGGAATGGGTATAGACCCTGAAAAATCCGTTCATAAAGGCCGACTGCACAAGCTCGGCAGCCTCCTTGTCCTTTGAGGCCGCCACAATGGCGGTGGGCACCCTTCTGGCCACCTCCTCCGCGTGGGAGGGACCTGTCAAAGCCACTATCCTGCCCTTGCCGCCCATGCTCTTCTCAAGGCTCTGAGACAGGAGGCAATAGCCGCTCGATTTGTCAAAGCCCTTTGACAACAGCACCAGCACGGCATCTTTATCTATGTATTCCCTCAGCTTTTCGGCCGTGGAGGATACGGCAAAGGAGGGCACGGCCACAACGACTATATCACAGCCCTTGGCGCAGGACATATCGGTGGTCAGCTTTATGCGCTCGTTGAGCTTTATGCCGGGAAGCAGCTTTTCATTGCCCCTCTCCTCGGACAGAAGCTTATATTCCTCCTCCAAAAAGCACCATACGGTCACGTTGTGGCCGTTTCCCTCAAGCAGCGTGCTGACGGCCAGTCCCCATCCGCCGCAGCCTATGACAGATATTTTCATCATTTATTCTTTCCTTTCGTGGAAAAAGTGTTCTCCGTCCCACTCAAAAGCCTTTTGATATTGCCGCGGTGGAGATAGGTGACAAAAACAAATATATACACCGAAAACGCCATGTATGCCATACCGACAGGGGTGCCGAGTATGTCACGGAAGAAAAACCATGTGGCCAAGGGCAGCGTCGCCGCCACCAGCAGGGTGGAAACCGAAACGGTTTTCCATATAAAAAAGCTGCCGAAGAAGAGAAGTGCCGCGCAGGCGAATATTTTCCACCCCATCAGCATGATGCAGGCGGCCGAACAGGCGGCGGCCTTGCCCCCCTTGAAGCCGTAATAAACAGGAAAAGCGTGGCCTATCGTCACGGCGGCTCCGGCCACGGGCAGGGCAAAGCCCCCGATAAGGTATCTGCCCAGCATGACAGCGGCTATCGTCTTGGCAAAGTCGATAAGCAGCGTCAGCGCCGCCTTGCCCTTGCCGTATGTCCTCAAAACATTCGTCGTGCCGGCGTTGCCGCTGCCGAAATTGCGGATATCATCTTTATAGAAAAACCTCGACACGGTTATCGAGCCGTTTATACCTCCGAGAAGATATCCCATGGCAACGGTCAGCGCCCACGCCCACACCTTATCCGCATACATCTTATTCTTTTTCTCCCCTCTGTCTGACTATCATTTTTATCGGGGTTCCCGTAAAGTCATATACATCCCTCAGGCGGTTCTCCAGATACCTGAGATAGGAATAGTGGAACAGCTTGGCGTCGTTGCAGAAGCAGACAAAGGTCGGCGGCTGTACCCCCACCTGTGTCATATAGAACACCTTGAGCCTGCGTCCTTTGTCGGTGGGCGGCTGTACTCTGGCCGTGGCGTCGGCCAGAATGGTGTTGAGCATACCCGTCGTCGCCCTGAAGCAGTTGGCGGCGTAGACCTCTTTTATTTTGGCGAAAAGGCTTTCCACCCTAAGCCCCGTCAGCGCCGATATAAAGACGATGGGCGCGTATGTCATATAGGCCAGCTGGGTGCGGATATTCTTTTCAAACTCGGCTTGAGTGGAGGTCTCCTTTTCTATCAAATCCCACTTGTTGACGACTATTATGACGGCCTTGCCGCTGTCGTGAGCCATGCCGGCTATCTTTGTGTCCTGCTCGGTCACGCCGTCGCGAGCGTCTATCATCAAAAGGCAGACGTCGGCCCTTTCGATAGCCATGACGGCCCTCATGACCGAGAATTTCTCGACAGCCTCGTTGACCTTCGACTGCTTGCGTATGCCGGCCGTGTCGATAAAGAGGAAGCTGTCCTCCCCCCTCGTCACCACCGAATCGATGGCGTCGCGCGTCGTGCCCGGTATATCGCTGACAATGACCCTTTCCTCCCCCGTTATCCTGTTTATCAGGGAGCTTTTCCCGGCGTTGGGCTTGCCGATGAGGGCCACCTTTATCATGCCCTCGTCATCCTCGTCCCCCTCCTCCTCGGGAGGAAAATGGACAAAGCACCTGTCAAGAAGGTCGCCCGTGCCGTAGCCGTGCATGGCCGAAATGCCGACAGGGTCGCCCAGACCGAGGTTGTAAAACTCATAGAAGTCCGCCGGAGGGTCGCCCGGGGCGTCCAGCTTATTGACGCACAGCACTATGGGCTTTTTTGATTTTTGCAGCATGGCGGCGACGTCGGCGTCGGCCGCCGTCACTCCCGTCTTGACGTCGGTGACAAGCACGACCACGTCGGCGTGGCTTATGGCAATATATGCCTGCTCGCGCATGAACCTGAGTATCTCGTCGTCGGTCTTGGGCTCTATTCCTCCGGTGTCTATAACGTCAAAGCCGCGGCCGCGCCACTCGGCCTTGGCGTATATCCTGTCACGGGTGACTCCCGGGGTGTCTTCAACTATGGCGGCGTTTTTGCGCTCGGCTATCCTGTTGAACAAAAGGGATTTGCCGACGTTCGGCCTGCCGACTATGGCTATAACCGGTCTGCTCACAGCGTCCCCTCCTTTTTTATCTATTATTTACTACAGTATATCAAATTATCTTTGTCTTGGTAAGATAAAGGAAATATTAAAAAATATGCCCTTAGAGCGGCGCTTCGCGCCGTCCGCCGGCAGCCCGGCGTAACGATTTCCGCCAATTCATTCGGCGGAAATCTATTTAATGAAAAGTGGTCCTCGCAAAATCGCAGATTTTGTGGGGAAAACAAAATAGAGAAGAAGGCCCTGCCCTCTTCTCTACTTCAAACAATCAGTCAGCCTCGGAAACGGCCACAACCTGACGGCCGCGATAATAACCGCAAGCCTTGCAAGCCCTATGAGAAAGTACAGGCTCGCCGCACTTGGGGCATTTTGAAACATTGGGAAGGTCGAGCTTCCAATGAGCACTGCGCCTCTTATCTCTTCTCTGTCTGGATATTTTCCCCTTAGGTACTGCCATATTTTTCGCCTCCTCACTGTATGGTAAAAAATCTCTATTAGTTAAAAATACTAATCCTTGTTTAAAAGCTCCTGAAGCTTGGCCAGACGGGGGTCTATCACCCTGCGGTCACAGCCGCATTCGCCCTCGTTGAGGTTTTTGCCGCACTTGGGGCAAAGACCCTTGCAGTCCTCCCTGCAAAGAACGACGGTCTCCATGTCGAGGATAAGCTCGGGCACCAGCAGCTCGTCCAGCTCCACCTCGTCGCTCTCAACATAAATGATGTCGTCAAGCTCCTCGCTGTCGACCTTGCGTGTCAATATCAGCGACACAGGCACCCTTTTGTCATATTCGACAGGCTCGAGACATCTGGCGCAGGCCCTTGTGACATGAGCCTCTATCTCGGCCTCAAGACGGTTTATGCCGCCCTGAACGTTCAAAGAGCCATGCAGGCGCACGGGAGCTTGAAAGGGATGCTCGAGGTCAATCTCCTCTCCCGAAAGGTCCACGGTATAATCAAAATCGACCCTCTGGGTTTTAGAGGCCACCGCCTCGCTGAGATTGATTTTCATACACTTCTACCCCACATAATGACACAAATAACATTATACAAACAGAGGGGGCTTTTGTCAAGAAAAACTTGAGCCTTTGCCCTCCTTCTCGCTAACTTTAATAATATATATCATTTTACGCCCTTTGTCAAATGAATATAAAAGAAAAGGGCGCTTTGCGGTTTATTTTGCTTTCGGCATATGATATACTTATAATATCTTGCAACCGTTAGGAGACAAAACTTGAAAGAGCTGAAAATAAACAAAAACGATTCCGGCCAGAGACTGGACAAATACCTTTCAAAGGCCGTGCCCCTGCTGCCCCCGTCTCTCATGCACAAATATCTGCGTTTAAAGCGCGTAAAGCTCAACGGCAAGCGATGTGAGGCCAACGTCAGGCTGAGCGAGGGGGACGTCCTCTCCCTTTACATAAACGACGAGTTTTTCACTCCCTCGGATGACCGCCGCGCCTATCTTACGGCCACGCCCGATATAGATATAATATATGAGGACGAAAATATTCTTCTGGTGGATAAAAAGCCGGGGATAGTCGTCCACGAGGACGAGAGCCACAGCTCAAACACCCTGATAGACAAAATACAGGCCTATCTTTATCAAAAGGGCGAGTGGGACCCCGACAGAGAAAACAGCTTTACCCCCTCTCTCTGCAACCGCATCGACCGCAACACGGGCGGAATGGTCATTGCCGCCAAAACGGCCGAGGCGCTGCGTATCCTCAATGAAAAAATAAGGAATCGCGAGATAGACAAATATTATCTCTGCCTCGTCCACGGCGTACCCTGCCCTCCACAAGGCACCTTAAAGGGCTTTATCCGCCGCGACAAAAAGGAAAAGCTGGTGTATGTATACGACAAGCCCCACCCCGACGCCCTGACGGCCGTCACCGATTACCGCGTACTGAGGGAGGGAAAAAACATGGCACTTGTCGAGTGCCTGCTCCACACGGGGCGCACTCACCAGATAAGGGCGCAGATGGCCCACTTCGGCCACCCTCTTGTGGGCGACACAAAATACGGTCTCAACAAAGACAACAAAAACCTGCCCTTTAAATATCAGGCACTCTATTCATACAAGCTGGTTTTCTCTTTCACAACCCCCTCGGGAGAGCTGGAGTATCTCAAGGGCCGTTCCTTCGAGGTTCCGTCGGTTCCCTTCGCCCATTTTGTCAAATAATGGCCTGTGAGAAAATCAAAGAAAACAGGAGATTTTCAAAGCAATTTAAAGTTTTTCGATTTGCCGTTTGGGTTTCTCGTGATTTTTCGTGAAAAAGTGCGAAAAACCATTGACATTACGGGGTTTATTATGTATATTAGTGCTGTTATATAATTCTGAGATACGATTGGGGGTTAGATAATGTCCGAAAAGCTGATAAACCTTGAGAACATTCATAAGGATTACGGAGGCAAAACCGTCCTCGATAATATAAATTTATATGTGAGGGACAAGGAATTTGTAACCTTGCTTGGCCCCTCCGGCTGTGGCAAGACCACTACTTTGCGAATAATAGGCGGCTTTGAGACGCCCGACGCAGGTGTGGTCTATTTTGATGGAAAAAACATGAGCGACGTGCCGGCTCACCGCCGCCCCGTCAACACGGTATTCCAACGCTACGCCCTTTTCACCCATATGGATGTCTATGACAACGTCGCTTTCGGTCTGCGCATCAGCAAGGTCGGCGAAAGCGAGATAAAAGAGAGGGTCGAGCGTATGCTGAAGCTGGTCAATCTGCCCGATTACGGCCCTCGCGAGGTGTCCTCCCTTTCGGGCGGCGAGCAGCAGCGCATAGCCATTGCCCGCGCCCTCGTCAACCACCCCAGAGTCCTGCTCCTCGACGAGCCTCTGGGCGCCCTTGACCTCAAGCTGAGGAAGGATATGCAGCGCGAGCTTAAAGCCATACAGCAGCAGGTGGGCATCACATTTGTCTATGTCACCCACGACCAGGAGGAGGCATTGACAATGAGCGACACCATCGTCGTCATGAACAAGGGCAAAATACAGCAGATAGGCACCCCCGTAGACATATACAACGAGCCTAAAAACGCCTTTGTGGCCGATTTTATCGGCGAGAGCAACATACTTGACGGCATAATGCACAAAGACCGCCTTGTCTCTTTTTGCGGCCGCCGCTTTGACTGTCTCGACGGCGGCTTTGCCCCCGACGAGGCCGTCGACGTTGTCGTCAGGCCGGAGGACTTCGAGATAGTCCCCCCCGAACAGGCACAGATGGTGGGCACGGTAAAATCGGTCGTCTTTATGGGGGTACACTATGAGATAATGGTTGAGACCGAACATTTTACATGGATGGTGCACTCTATCTACGAGACCCATGTGGGCGACCGCGTCGGCCTTTTCCTGACCCCCGACGACATACATATAATGCGAAAGTCTTAAAGAAAGGAGGCTCCCCTGTTGAAAAACCGCAAGCTGGCTTCCCTGCCGGCGATACCTTACGTTTTCTGGATGGCCCTGTTTGTGGTCGTTCCTCTTGTTCTTATCGTCGTTTACGCCTTTACCTCGGAATCGGGCGGCTTTACGCTGGAAAATTTTTCTTCCATCGGCAGCTATACAATGGTCTTTGTCCGCTCCCTTGTCCTCTCCCTCATAGCCACAGCCGTATGCCTTATCATCGGCTATCCCGTGGCCTATGTCATTTCAAAGGAGGGGCCGACCTTCCAAAGGGTGGCAATGATGCTGATAATGCTGCCCATGTGGATAAACTTCCTGCTTCGCACCTACGCCTGGATGTCGATTCTGGAAAACACGGGGCTTATAAACACATTTTTGAGCGATATCGGCATCATCGGCCTTATCAACAGGCTCTTCGGCCTGTCGATAGACCATCTGCCCCTTATAAACACCTCGGGTGCCGTCATCCTCGGCATGGTATACAACTATCTGCCCTTTATGATAATCCCCATACATTCGGTCATCGTCAAGATAGACAAGGCCACCATCGAGGCGGCCGAAGATTTGGGGGCCGATTCTGTCACCGTCTTTCGCAAGGTCATATTTCCCCTCAGCCTGCCCGGCGTACTTTCGGGCATAACGATGGTCTTTGTCCCCTCGGTCAGCACCTTTATTCTCTCAAAGCTGCTGGGCGGCGGCACCTCCATGCTGCTGGGCGACCTTATCGAGCTTCAGTTCATGGGCGGAGCCTATAATCCCCACCTCGGCTCGGCCATCTCCCTTGTCATGATGATAATTGTCATGGCCTGTATGGCCGTCATGAACAGATTCGGCGACGGCGAGGAACAGGCGGTGATAATGTGAAAAAGAAAAACGGATTCTGGGGACGCTTTCTCACATTTTTGCTTTTCTTCTTTCTCTACGCCCCCATCATCGTGCTGATAATCTTTTCCTTCAACAGCACAAAAAGCCGCACCGTCTGGACCGGTTTCACCCTCGACTGGTATGTCAAGCTCTTTCACAACAGCTCCATACTCTCTGCCCTGTACACCACCCTGCTGATATCCGTGCTGGCCGCCCTTATCGCAACAATCATCGGCACCTTCGCCTCCATCGGCATATTCAATATGAAAAAGAGGCCGAGGGAGCTTATCATGCAGGTCAACAACATCCCGGTCATAAACGCCGATATCATTACCGGCGTTTCCCTTTGTATTCTCTTTGTCTTTCTGGGCAAAAAGCTGGGCTTCGAGCTTGGCTTCGGCACCCTGCTCATAGCCCACATAACCTTCAATATCCCCTATGTCATCCTCTCTGTCCTGCCGAAGCTGAGACAGCTCGATAAAAACCTCTTCGAGGCGGCGCAGGATTTGGGCTGTACATGGATGCAGGCCTTTTTCAAGGTCATCATCCCACAGATAAAGCCGGGGATAGTCAACGGTCTGCTGATGGCCTTCACCCTCTCGGTTGACGATTTTGTCATCAGTTATTTCACCGCCGGCTCGGTCGAGACCCTCTCCATGCGTATATACGCCATGACCAAAAAGCGCATCAGCCCGGAAATAAACGCCGTTTCGACAATTCTGTTCGCAACCGTCCTGCTTCTGCTCATCATAATCAACGTCCGCGAGGCGAGGCAGGAAAAGGCCGCCGAAAAAAGGCGCGCCAGCTTCAAAAGCTGAGATATTTTGAAAGGAGATAAAAAATTGAAAAAGAATCTTGTGCTGTCGGCCGCTCTCATCGCGGCGGTCGCTGTGCTGCTTTCGGCCTGCGGAAGCTCCGAGCCTCAGGAGGTCGTAAACGTCTTCAACTGGGGCGAGAATATTGACGAATCCATATTCGACGACTTCGAGGAGCAAACCGGCATCAAGGTAAATTACAAGGTTTACGAATCCAACGAGCAGCTTTACACCATGCTCAAGCAGGGGGGCATCAATTATGACGTAATCATTCCCTCCGATTACATGATATCCCGTATGATAGACGAGGATATGCTGGAAAAGATAGACTACGCCAATGTCCCCAATCTCTCAAGCATCGACCCTCAGTATCTAAACCTTGAGTTTGACCCCAATCAGGAGTATTCCGTCCCCTACACATGGGGCGTCGTGGGGGTCATCTACAACACCAAAACGGTTACAGAGCCTGTCACAAGCTGGTCTATCCTGTTCAACGAGAAATACAGCGGCTCCATTCTCCAGTTTGACAACTCGAGAGACGCCATGGCCACCGCCCTTTTCTATCTGGGCTATGATATAAACACCACCGACAAGGCACAGCTTGACGAGGCCTTTGACCTGCTGACAAAACAGAAGCCCATGCTTCAGGGCTATTACATGGACCAGCAGTTTGACAAGCTGGAGGGCGGCGAGGCCGCCATCGGCGTTTACTATGCCGGCGACGCCGTCACAATGATGTCCAACAACCCCGACCTGGCCTTTGTCGTCCCCTCTGAGGGCAGCAACTTCTTTGTCGACGCCATGTGCATCCCCAAGGGCGCCGCCAACAAGGCCAACGGAGAGGCCTTTATAAACTTCATGTGCGAGGATGATATCGTCATCCGCAATATGGAGGTCACGGGCTACGCCACACCTTCGGCCTCGGCCTACGCCATACTGGACGACGAGCTGAAAAACAACCCCATCATCTTCCCCGACAAGTCTATTCTGGACAACTGCCAGACCTATGTCAACCTTCCCGCCGAAACGCTGGAGCTTTACAACGACTACTGGACAAAGCTGAAATCATAGTTTGATTATACAAAAGACAGGCCGCCATACGGCGGCCTGGTTTTTTGCTTATTCAGCTTTTCGCTTTCTGAAAACCAATATCAAAATACACTCATAAACAAGCATGATAACAGTGATAAAACGCAAAAAGCCTGCGGCGGAAAAGGGCTTGAAATACCAGCCATAGAATTCCTCTACATAATGCTCCAAAAGAAAGTAATATGAGCAAAGAAAACTGAGAACATTTCCCAAAAGAAGGTATTTGACATTTTTGGTTTTAGCCGCAATGACGCTGACAGCAGTATACAGAACTATCCACGGCAGATAATTTTTCATATATCCGTATGTATAGTCGCCATACATGGCCCAAAAACCATAAGGCATAGCACAGGAAAGCACAATGCCAAGTTTTATTAAATTTTTTCTCATGTCAATTCAATATATCCTTTCAGCGGCTCCCACGCTTTCAGCAGCTTTTCAAAGCTCCACGCGGCGTTGGCCGGACTGGTGCTGGGCATTTTGTATATGGGCAGACCGATATCGCCGTGCTGTTTTGTAAAGACCTCATAGGCCTTGGCCCCATTGCAGAAAACCGCCTCTATCGGCGCTTTTTTAAGGAGCCAACCGATATCTCTTGCCTCCACATCCCTTATGGAGGCGTCGGAGGCCCCCTCGATGGTACAGCTTTCTATGGTATCCCAAAGGGCAAGGCCGCTGTCCAAAATAAGCCTCTTTTTCTCCTCTATGCTTTCGGGCCTGTCCATCCCCGTCAATGATGCCATAAGAGGCCAAAAGCGGTTCTGCTTATGGCCGTAATAAAAGCCCGTCTCAAAGGATTTCGGCGACGGCCACGTGCCGAGTATAAGCGCCCTCGAGCGGTCGGAATAGACGGGTTCAAAGCCTTTCATATCATCACCCTTTTGCAAAATACGCCCCCAAAAGGGGGCGTATTTGTTTTATTCGCAGATAAACCTCATGGCGTTGTCGTAAATCTCGTCGGAAAGCGTCTGGGCCTCGGCCAGTATCTCAAGGCCCTCGGCCCTGAACCTTTCGGCCCTTTCCCTGTCCTTAAGACTGCCTATATTTATAAGCACATTAAGCCACGCCCCCTTGACACAGGCCAGCAGCTCAAGCGCCGCCACGCCCAAATCACTGGCCGCGCTTGTGTTAAAGCCCTCCAGAAGTCCTCGGGCGTTTCTCAGCGCCTCAAGAGCCATCTTCATGGTGTCAAAAGGAACCTCGGTGGCCGTCAGCGTTCCGGCCTGAATGGCCGCCGAACGGGCCTTTTTCTCCTCGTCGGTCTCCTTCGGAAGCTTGAAGGCGCTTGAAACCAGCCCAAAGGCCTCGGTATCCCTGTCTATCTGGCCCTTAAGGCCGTCTACACAGGGCATACCGCCCTCTATAACGGCCTTTGCCGCCTCTTCCCTGTCGGCGTATTTCTTTTTGCCGACGGTCAGTCCGGCCACCATTGTGACAAGTCCCGCGCCTTGGGCGCCGCAGAGGGCCGAGGCGCTTCCGCCGCCGGGAGCCGGCGAGCTTGACGCGACGGTATCTATGTATTCCTCCACCGTCATTCTGACGAGTTTTTTATCCATGGACGACCTCTCCCTTCTTGATGACCGTTTTGGCCAGATTGCTTCCGAAACGGTAGACCAGCATCTCCATATCGGGAGCGTCCCAAATGACAAGGTCCGCCTGTTTGCCCTCCTCGAGGGTGCCCACAAGCTTTTCCCTGCCGATAGAGCAGGCGGCGTTTACCGTCACGGCTGACAAGACCTCCTCGGGGGTCATGCGGTATGTGATATAGCCCATGCTCATGGCGAGCTGGAGGTTGAGTGAGGGGCAGGAACCGGGATTAAAGTCGGAGGCGATTGCCACGGGAATGCCCAGCTCTATCATCCTTCGCGCCGGAGCAAAGGTCTTGTTGAGATAAAAGGAGGTGGCCGGCAGCAGGTCGGCGATCACGCCCCCCTTTGCCATGGAGGCCATGCCCTTTTCACCCGTTGCAATGAGATGCTCGGCAGATACGGCCCCTATCTCCCCCGAAAGGGAAGCGCCCCCTATCTCCTCTATCTCGTCGGCGTGAATCTTCGAGGGCAGGCCAAGCGCCTGAGCCGCCGACAGCATCCTGCGGCTCTGCTCCACATCAAAGACCTCGTCCTCGCAGAATATGTCGCAGAACTCGGCAAGGCCCTCGGCCTTGACAACGGGGAGCACATCGTTACAGAGCATTTCTATATACTCTCCGGCCCTGCCCTTGTACTCGTCGGGTATTGCGTGAGCGCCGAGGAAGGTGGAAACCACCTCTATCCTGTGGCTCTCATTGAGTTTTTTGTTGACCCTGAGCATTTTCAGCTCGTTCTCCTCGTCAAGGCCGTAGCCGCTCTTTGACTCGACGGTCGTCACGCCGAGGGACAGCATTTCGTCGAGGAAGCCCATTGTCTTGTCAAAAAGCTCCTCCTCGCTGGCCTGACGGGTTTTTCTGACCGTATCCAGTATGCCGCCGCCTGCGCGGAGAATGTCGAGGTATCCGGCCCCCCTGAGCTTGAGGGGTATCTCCCCTTGACGGTAGCCGCCGAAAACCATGTGGGTGTGGCAGTCGATAAGGCCGGGAGTGACAAGCTTTCCGGCGGCGTCGATGACCTGAGCGCCCTCACAGCCGTCGGGAAGCTCGCCGTCCGAGGTGATGGACTTTATAACTCCGCCGTCTATAAGAACTGCGGCGTTTTTGAGCTTCAGGTTCTCCCCCTGCTTCTCGCCGCCGTGCTTAAAGCTGCCGACGGGTGTCTGCAAAAGACCGATATTTTTTATAAGCAGCATATTCTCACCTATATCAGGTAGTTCTCAAGCACCTGCTTTGACTTGTCAAAGTCCTCTATCTGGAGATAATACTCGGCCGAGTCGATAAGTGCGTTCATGGGGGTCAGGCCGATTATCTCGGTGCCGACGACCCCGACGCCCCAGCGCCTAGCCTCGGCCTTGACAAGCTCCAGCACCCTGTAAAGGGGCGTCTTGTTGAAGTTTGTCATGTTTATCGAAACCTGGGCGATGTTCCTGTCCTCCAGCATGACGCCCAGAGCCTTGACGCACTCCAGACCGCCGCTGGAGCGGCGGATTATCTTGGCGATGGCCGAGGCTATCTCGAGATTGGAGGTGTTCAGGTTGATATTGAAGGCCACAAGGGGCATACGGCAGCCGACGGCGACGACTCCGGCCGTGGGATGTATCCTGCGGCCGCCGAAATCGGGCTCCCACTCGGGCTCCATGACCTTTTCGGCCATGCCCTCGAACTGGCCCTTGCGTATCTTGGCAAGGTTGACGCGGTTGGGAGCCGAGGCCGAATCCTCATAGAGGAAGACGGGCATACCGGCCTCTTTCCATATTCTCTCGCCGACCCTTTTGGAAAGCTCTATCGTCTCCTCCTTTGTTATCTCCTTGATGGGAACAAAGGGCACGACGTCGACGGCGCCCATACGGGGATGCTCGCCCTGATGCTTTGTCAGGTCGATAAGCTCGGCGGCCTTTTTTGCCAGAGCGACGGCGGCCTCCTCTACCCCCTCGGGGCTGCCGAGGAAGGTTATGACCGTCCTGTTGTGGCTGGTGTCCGAGCTGTAATCCAGCAGTGTTACGCCGGGCGTCTTTCTGACCTCGTCTATAACGGCCTCAATGACGGCCGTGTTTCTTCCCTCGCTGATATTGGGGATGCACTCTACTATTTTTGCCATAATTTATTTGTCCTCCACAAGTCTGTTGACAAGCTCGTCGCTGGCGATATAGGGCAGTGTGATGTGGCCCACATCGCCGTAATTCTGGTTGTAAAGCATGGACGTCTCGATGGAAGCCTCGTTTCTGGCCCAGCTTCTTCTGGCGACGCCGCCCATGACGTCCCACATCATGGCCGAGCGGATGACCTCGTCGACCCTGCGGCTGCCGTCCAACACGAGGCCGAAGCCGCCGTTTATCGCCTTGCCGATGCCGACGCCGCCGCCGTTGTGCAGGGCGCACATGCTCATGCCTCTCGCCGCGTTTCCGGCGAAGCACTGCACAGCCATATCGGCCATCATATTGGAGCCGTCCTTGATGTTGGAGGTCTCGCGGAAGGGCGAATCGGTGCCGCTGACGTCGTGGTGGTCGCGGCCTATCATGACGGGGCCTATCTCGCCCTTGCGGACAAGTTCGTTGAACTTGAGGGCGATATTGCGCCTGCCCTCGGCGTCCTGATAGAGTATTCTGGCCTGTGTGCCGACCACAAGGCGGTTCTTTTCGGCGTCCCTGACCCAGATATAGTTATCCCTGTCCTGGAAGCGCCTTTCGGGGTCGATGCAGCTCATGGCCGCCTCGTCGGTCTTGTGCAGGTCCTCGGGCTTGCCCGACAGACAGACCCAGCGGAAGGGGCCGTAGCCATAGTCGAACAGCATGGGGCCCATGATATCCTCCACATAGGAGGGCCAGATAAAACCGTCCTTCTCGTCGACGCCGTTTTTGGACATTTCCTTTACGCCGCTGTCATAGATGGCCTTCATAAAGGAGTTGCCGTAATCGAAGAAATAGGTGCCCTTTTCGGTCAGCCTCCTGATGACCTCATAGTGGCGGCGCAGTGTCTCGTCAACCCTCTTGCGGAAGGTCTCCCTGTCACTGTGGAGCATCTCGGTGCGCTCCTCAAAGGTCATGCCCACGGGGCAGTAGCCGCCGTTATAAACATTGTGGCAGGAGGTCTGGTCGCTCAAAAGGTCTATCTTGAAGTTGTTTTTATCGGCGTATTCCAGCAGGTCGACTATATTGCCGTGATAGGCGATGGAGATGCTCTCCTTTTTGTCCAGATACTCCCTCGCCGTGTCAAAGACGTCCTTTAAGTCGGTCTTGACTACGTCGACCCACCCCTGGTCGTGCCTCGTCTTTATACGGGACATATCGACCTCGGCGAATATTCCGACGGCGTTTGCTATATTGGCCGCCTTGGGCTGGGCGCCGCTCATGCCGCCGAGACCCGAGGAGACAAAGGTGTGGCCGCGCAGGTCGCCCATGGAGTCTATGCCCAGGAACTTGCGTCCGGCGTTGAGTATGGTGTTAAAGGTGCCGTGGACTATGCCCTGGGGGCCTATGTACATCCAGCCCCCGGCCGTCATCTGGCCGTAGTTGGCAACACCCAGCTCCTCGGCTATCTCCCAGTCGTCGATGTTGTCGAACATACCCACCATAAGGGCGTTTGTGACGATAACTCTGGGTGATTCGGGGCGCGAGGGGAAGAGGCCCACGGGATGGCCCGACTCGACGACCAGCGTCTGGTCTACCGTCAGCTCCTCAAGATATTTCTTTATAAGGCGGTACTGAAGCCAGTTCTGGCAGACCTGTCCCGTCTCGCCATAGGTCGTCAGTTCATAGGGATAAAGGGCCACGTCAAAGTCGAGATTGTTGTCTATCATGACCTGAAAAGCCTTGCCCTCGGTGCATTTGCCCTTGTATTCGTCTATGGACTTGCCGTAGATGCGGCCCTCGGGGCGGTATCTGTAGGCATAGATGCGGCCCCTTGTCTTAAGCTCCTCCAAAAACTCGGGGGCCAGCGTCTCATGCAGCTCCTCGGGGACATACCTCAGGGCGTTCTTGAGGGCCAGCTTTGTCTGTTCGGGGGTCAGCCTGAAGCCCCTGTCGGGAGCCCTTCTGACGCCTTCCACAAAGGCGGGATACTCGGGCAGCTCGGCGTCGAGCCTTATGGTCATGGCTTTTTCGATTTCCTTGTTAGAAAGCATTGTATTCTCCTCCGTTTATCTTATTTTTCCGCATACGCTTTCGGCGGCCGCCAATATCTCGCCCCTCTTTATCATGCCCTCGCAGGCGGCCATACGGGGATACATGACGACGTCCTCCTCTATGGGAGCCACCTCGCGGCGGATGACGTCGTATACGGCCTTTGTCGTGGGAGACAGTTTATCCTCTCCCCTCAGCCACAATGCCTGCGACGCGGCGAACAGCTCGATGGCCAGCACCTTGCGGCTGTTGTCCAGAATCATGGCGGCCTTTCTGGAGGCCGTTGTGCCCATGCTGACATGGTCCTCCTGATTGGCCGAGGAGGGGATGGAATCGACCGAAGCCGGATGGGCGTACACCTTGTTCTCCGACACCATGGAGGCGGCCGAATACTGGGCAATCATAAAGCCCGAATGAACGCCGCCGTGCTTTGTCAAAAATGCCGGCAGGCCGTTGGAGAGGGCCGGGTTGACCATGCGCTCGGTTCTGCGCTCCGAAATATTCGCAAGCTCGGAAAGGGCTATGCCAAGAAAATCCATGGCGAGAGCCATGGGCTGGCCGTGGAAATTGCCCCCCGAGATGACCTCGTCGTCATCGGGGAATATGATGGGGTTGTCGGTGACGGCGTTTATCTCACGGGATATGACGCCATGGACATATTCGATGGCGTCGCGGCTGGCGCCGTGAACCTGGGGTGTACAGCGGATGGCATAGGCGTCCTGAACCTTGTCGGGGTTCAGGTCAAATGCCAGCTTGCTGTTTTCCAGTATCTGCAAAAGGTTGGCGGCGCAGTCCTTCTGACCCTTGTGGCCTCTGACGTCCTGTATCTTATGGTCAAAGGCCTTTTTGATGCCCAGCTGGGCCTCGGTGGTCATGGCGGCGGCAATATCGGCCGTCTTCATCAACTCCAGAGCGTCCCACAGGACGTTGCAGGCGATACCCGTCATTATCTGTGTGCCGTTTATAAGGGCAAGTCCCTCCTTGGCGGCCAATTCTATGGTGGGAATTCCGGCCTTGTCCATGGCCTCCCTGCCGCTCATGCGGACTCCCTGATACTCGGCCTCGCCCTCGCCCAGCATGACGAGGACTATATGGGAAAGGGGCGCCAAATCGCCGCTTGCGCCGAGAGAGCCTTTTTCGGGAATTATGGGGTGAACCCCCTTGTTGAGCATATTCAGCATGGTCTCGATGGTGGAAAGCCTTATGCCCGAATTGCCCCTTGAAAGGGCGTTGCAGCGCAGCAGCATGGCGGCGCGGACGGCTTCGGTGGGCAGGGGGTTGCCCATGCCGCAGGAATGGCTGATGATAAGGTTGCGCTGAAGCTCGGCCGTCTCATCCTCGGGCACAAAGGTGTCCGAAAACTTTCCGAAACCGGTCGTCAGTCCGTAGATGACGGCCTTTTCGCTCAGTTTTTTATCTACATAGGCTCTCGCCTTGTTGACGGCCTCCCTGGCCTCGGAGGTAAGCTCGACCTTTTCGCCCTTTCTGGCCACGGCGATGACCTGCTCCAGCGTCAGGTCTCTTCCGTTAATCGATATCATCACACATCTCTCCTTTAAAATATTTTTATTGATTTAATGTAATACAAAAGCGGACAAAACGCTTTTGTCCGCTAAAGTGTCACTGTAATATTATCTCTTCCATGCCGAGAAGTCCGCCCTCGTCAAAAGAAAGGCGCACTACTCTCGGCATGACGTCTCGCACCTTCAAAAAGTCCTCATAATCAAAGGACGGATCATAATAACTCTGAACGGAGCTTATAGCCATGCCGTGGCTCGCTATAACAACGCTTTCGCCCTTGTGCTTTTTCAAAATATCGGATATGCCCGAGGCGAACCTCTCGCCCACCTGCCTGCGGCTCTCACCGCCGGGAGCGGCAAAATCGGGGTCGTCCCACTGGCGCTCGGCAAAATTCTCTATGCCCGAGGCGTCGCCCCTCTGCCTCTCCTTAAAACAGTCCATAGTCTCTATTGAAAGACCCAGGCTTTCGGCGAGGGGCCTGACGGTGTCGGCCGCCCTGAAATAGGGGCTTGAGTATATGGCCGCGATTTCTTTATCCGCCAGATAGCCACAGGCCGAATGTCTGTCCCTGAGGCCCTTTTCGGTCAGCGGTCTCGAGGTTTCGTCCTTTATGGAATTGTCCGACTGGGCGTGACGCACAAGATATATTATATTTTTCATGACTACGCCCTTTCTGTATAATGTTTACAAACTCACAGACATATTTTAGCACACTTCACGTCATATTGCAAATATTATTATCTCGCATTTTATTTTCGGCTTTTGATTTTTCCTATTGACAGAGGCGGCTTTCTCGGTTATAATAATAAAAGTCCGATGCGGATTTAGCTCATCTGGTAGAGCGCCACCTTGCCAAGGTGGAGGTAGCGAGT
>CANSNO010000023.1 GCA_947648385.1 uncultured Clostridia bacterium | reverse complement strand
ACGCAGCCTTACGCCCTCCTCCATCTGAGCGACGGCCGAGGGCGGCCTGGCCGTCACACCGACGGGAATTGAGGCTAAAAAGAAAATATTCGGAATAAAAGACTGATTAAACATTGATATATAAGGCCGCTGCGGAATGCAGCGGCCTTTATTTTTGTCAATAATGTAAAGAACTATTGACATTTTTGCTTTGAAGGACTATAATGCAAATGTAAAAAGAACTTTACTTTTGAGGTGGGAAAATGAAAGACACATTGAAAAAGGTGTTAAAAAAAGTATCTTACTACAATATGGATGAAATGCAGAGCTACATTCTCTTGAAGTCTCAGAGAAACTCATTCTTTTTCCTTATAACGGCCTTGTTCTGCTGGACCCTTTACGAAAGTTACAGGGTGTTTGCATATAACGAAAGGCTTGATTTAATGCCCTGTCTGCTGCTTGTCGGGGCCAGCCTTGTCCAGAGCCTGTCTCAGGCATATATGACCCGTAATGCCGTCAAGGACGACGAGGAGGCCGACGAAACAGGGCCGTTTATAAGATTGGCAGTAATGGTGTCCGTTCTTGCCGGAGTTATAGCAACCGCCGCGGCCGCCGTGATGATAATGGGTATCTGGGGATGAAAAACAGGATAAAAGAGCTGCGAAAGAGCAGGGGAGAGCGTCAGGAGGATCTGGCCGCCGCCCTCGGGGTGTCGCGCCAGACGATAATAGCCATTGAAAATGACAAATATAACCCCACGCTGGAGCTGGCCATAAAGCTGGCCCGTCATCTTGGGACTACGGTTGAAGAGCTTTTTATATTGGAGGGAGACTAATGAAAACCGCTTTAAAAAACAATATGCCCTATATGCTTGTTCTCACCGCAGTTTTTACCTTTTGCCATTGGTCGCGGATAACACATCCATGGCCATGGTGGTCATGTTGGTCGTCATGCTGGCGGCCACATTTATAACGGCCTTTATATGTGGGATAAAAAACGGTTTCAGCATGATGCTGGTGGCCTTTGTTGCGATATGGTTCCTTCCCACCGTCTTTATTTATTACAGTTCGTCGGCCCTTGTTTACACCGTAATATATGCCGCCATAGCGGCGGCAGGCTGCGCTTTCGGCGGACGGCTGCACGGGAAAAGATAACTTTTTATCTTTGCTTTACAGAAACACTGTTTTCTGGTATAATCTGACTGTCTTTTATGTTTATATATTAAGGAAGATATCTTGTGGACAAAACAATAAAGATCGTCAGCCGTGTTGTAAAACGGTATTTTTCCGACGGTGTGGCAAGGGCCTCC
This sequence comes from uncultured Clostridia bacterium, assembly GCA_947648385.1. Classification (GTDB taxonomy): domain Bacteria; phylum Bacillota; class Clostridia; order Oscillospirales; family Butyricicoccaceae; genus RGIG1902. The sequence continues at coordinate 24,986 of CANSNO010000023.1, read as the reverse complement.
GCCCAGCTTGCCTACTACCTGTTCTTTTCGATATTTCCGGTGCTTATTTTGATAAATGATATAATCAGCCGCTTCAATATAGATATCATCCAGATAATTCAGCGATTTGAATATCTGTTTCCGCCCCAGATGATAGACATGGTTGTGGATTATCTTGAATATCTGGGCCGCATTGAAGCGCCCTATGTTCTGCCTGTGGCGATATTCGCGACCCTTTACGCCATGACGCGAAGCTTCAATTCTCTTTTGACGTCGGTCAGACAGGCCTACAGGATAAAAAAGGGCGGAATGATAAACTATTTGACGGCGGCCATTATGTCGGCGGCCCTGCTTTTGTTTTTCTTCCTGCTGAGCCTTGTTTTGATGGGCGGAGAGCTTGCCGTTCAAAGACTGAGCCTTTATATAGCCATGCCGGCCTCGGTGGGGTCATTTTTGAGACTGCTCAAGTTTGTGTTACTGCCCGGAGTGATATTTTTCCTTCTCAGCGTTTTCTATCACATTGTGCCAAGCCGCAGATACAGCCTGAAATATTCCTTTCCCGGGGCGCTGCTCGGCGTGACGGGAATGACGGTCACGACATATATTTTTTCTTACTATATATCGCATTTTTCAAGGTATTCGGTGCTCTACGGCTCCATTGCCGCCGTCATGATAATCATGATATGGCTGCATCTTGTATCAACTATTCTGATACTCGGCGGAGAGCTGAACGGCGTTATAATTGAGATGGAAAGCGACAGACTGTCGTAAAAATAAACGGAGGTAGAAAAATGGCAAGGAAGATAGGAATAAACGCCCCCTTCCTCGATGAGGGGTTAAAGGCAAAAATCGAAGAAAAAGCCAACAAAAACGGCTTTGAAACGGTATATTTTAAAGACCCGGCCGACGCCTGCGCCGGTAGCGACGGATGCGAGGTGCTTTTCGGCAGCTTTCCTCTCGATGCGATTAAGGCCGACAAGTCTCTCAAATGGCTTGCCTGCTCCTTTGCCGGGGTTGACAAGGTTGTATCCGACGACCTTTATCAGAATCCCGACGTCCTTGTCACCAATTCGGCCGGAGCATACGGCGTGACTATTTCCGAGCATATGATAGCCGTGACTCTTATGATGATGCGCCGTATGCCCGAATATGCCGACCTTGTTTCAAAAAGGGAATGGAGGCTTATCGGCAATATCCGTTCCATAATGAGAAGCACCGTGACAATAGTCGGTATGGGCGATATCGGCACCAATTTCGCAAGGAGGGTCAAAGCTCTGGGCGCTTCCTGCGTCAGGGGCGTAAGGAGGACGAAAAAACCCGGCCCCGACTGCTATGACGAGGTATATACGATAGACGAGCTGGAAAAGGCCGTGGAGAGAGCCGACGTTGTCGCCCTCTGCGTGCCTGGCACCGACGCCACCACACATCTTGTCAACGAAAACCTCCTTTCACATATGAAGGACGGCGCCTATCTTGTCAATGTGGGCAGGGGATGGGCCGTCGACCAGCCGGCCCTTATCAAGGCCCTTGAATCGGGCAAGCTGGCGGGAGCCGCCCTCGACGTCGCCGTGCCGGAGCCTCTGCCCAAGGATGATCCATTGTGGAGCGCCCCCAACATTCTGATAACACCCCATGTTTCGGGCAATATGTCCCTCGATATCACACGCGAATATGTGGTGAATATGTTCTGTGACAATATCGACAGATACGCAAGAGGCGAAAAGCTGGAAAACCTCGTCGACAGAAAGATAGGCTATTGATATTGAAAAGAGCGGCACAGTGTGCCGCTCTTTTTTCTTTTGAATAAAAGGCGGAAAGTCCCGAAAATATAGAGAAAAGCCTTGACTTTCCCCTTGGTGGAAGGTGTAATGCGGCCTCAGGAGGTGAAAAGATGCGTATAAACGATGTGGAAAAGCTGGTGGGCATAAGCAGGCGGTCAAGATAAAAGAATAAACAAAAACGGACGCGGTCATGACCGCGTCCGTTCTGTTTTTAAAGCTCGATATGCTCGGGAAAAGCTTCCTTTCGCATGATGCCCCACATCTTGTCAATATAGGACAGGGTATAGAAGTTTTCATAGTAGTGATAATAGAAAGCCCCCTTGAGGGTCATTTCATAAAGGCCGTCTTTTTCAGTGACAAAGCCTAAAAGCTTTGCAAGCCAAAGCTCAAAGCCGTACATCCTTTTTAAAGGCAGGCCGAAAAACCGTTCAAAATCATCGGCTTTGACTCTGGTGCTGTAAGCCGTCCAGAACAGCCAGTAGACCATCCTCTGGCGTCCGGTAAACCGTATGGTCAGGGAGGTCGCGAGATTACCCGTGTCTATTCTGTCGCAGTAAGATGATATATCAAAGGTGTTTATCTTGAACTGTTCTTTAAACAAGCTTGTGGCCGAGCAGCCGAAGCCGATAAAATTGTCCCTTGTCATGGATGAATATTTTGCGTCGGGGCTGCTTGAAAATGTCCAGATAGAGCTGCGATAATATCCTTTGTCCAAACAGTACCGGGTAATCGCGTCAAGCAATTCACGCTTGCGCTTTTTCGGCATGGCCCTGACGGGGCTTTCGGTAAAGGTGAAATCGATAAAAGGGTATATCGCCACATGATTTGCGCCCAGTGAAAAGGCCTTGTCTATGTCAGCCTTCAAATCCTCAAAGGTCTGGCCGGGGAGGGCAAAGATAAAATCCATTGAAACCGTCTCGAAGGGTACGGCGTCCAAGGCCGCCTTTATTGCCGAGGCGTCGATGCTTTTCCTGCCGAGGATGCTCTGGTACTTGCCGCTGAAGGACTGTATTCCTATGCTTATCTTGGTTACTCCGGCGTCTTTCAATTTCTGTAAAACATCAACTGTAACATTGTCGGGGTGAAGCTCCAGCCCGACGCCCTCTGTAATAATAAAATGCTCCTTCAGAGCGTCTATTATTTCTTTGACGCGGTCTGACGCAAGGGCGGGCGTGCCGCCGCCGAAATAAAGGCTTGTAGCCATCTTTTTCTCCGCGTGTCCGCTGCCAACAAGGTGTATCTCCTTTATAAGAGAATCTATGTATTTGTCGCAAAGCTCTTTTGAATAGCGCACCTTACAATAGGGGCAAAAGCCGCAGATACTTTTGCAGAAGGGTATATGGACATACAACCCGAGGTTCTCACAGGCTTCATAAGGCAGGTCACGGTCATATTCATTTGTAAAGGTAAATGGCTTGACATTCCTTGTCAGCCACATCCTTGTCAGACTTGTAATAAAGCTCATATTCCACCTAAATATATTTCAGATATGTGCGAAGCATTTCGGCGATGATTTTAGGCTTTCCGCTGAATAAAAGGGTGTATTCGGCCACAAAGAAATATCCGCACTGTTCACAAAGGCCGGGCACGTCTATACAGCGCCCACAGGTTGAAAGTTTCCCGTCTTCAATCACAACGCATTGATAGCATGGGGTGGGAAAACGGTTTTCAATGAGATATGGGAATGCGCTTTTCAGGTTGAAAACCGGCGCGCCCTCCTTCATCATTTCGGCTATGGCAGCACAGCATTCGGCCTTTTCGCCGCGGCTCAGGGCCAATGCCTGTGTATCGGGGTAGGGGGTGTGGAAATTGAAAGATACGGCACGAACGTTTTTTGTGTCACGGGCTGTCAGACATACCTCTTTGACACAGTCCTTGTTAATTTGGTTTATGGCCATATAAAAACAAATGTTGTCCGACGTGGCATTTTCAACGTTTTGCATGATGGTATCATAGGTATCGCCGCGAATGTCATTGTGACGCTGTTTATCTCCGTCCAAACTCAAAAGTATCAGGTCGGCTTCGGGGAGGTCGATGGGAAATGTGCCGTTGGTCACAACGTTTACAATAAGAAAGCCCGTTTCCTTTGCTTCAATGACCAAATCTCTCAGCGTGCGGCTGCCGTCTCGCCAGAGGAATGTCTCTCCGCCGCAGAAAAACAGAATACGCACGCCCATGTCGTACAACTGCTTCATTTCACGGCGTATTTGCGCGTAGGGATGAATGACAGCGGTAATGTTATTGACCGAGCAGTGCTTGCAGTGCAGGTTGCACTTGTCTGTCACAATGACCGTTCCGAGTATCGGCGATTTCTTTTTAAAAAGAACCGTTTTTACACCGAAACCGGCAAAGTATAAAAAGGATGATAGCTTCATTTCCGTACCCCCTCCTGTTTTAAAACGGTATGCTGACCGTCATTCTGGTCCCGATATCCTCTCGGCTCAAAATGTCTATCCTGCCGCCGTGGCGCTCGATTATCCACTGGGCGATGGAAAGGCCGAGACCCGTGCCGCCTGTCTCTCTTACGCGCGACGGGTCGGCGCGGAAAAAGCGTTCAAAGACATGGGCCTGGTCCTTTGGAGAAATGCCGATTCCCTCGTCCTGAACCGAGAAAAAAGCCCTTCCGTTTTCCTTGCCGAGCGCGACGGTTATCTGACTGCCGTCGGGAGAGTACTTGACGGCATTGTCGCAGAGTATACGCAGCGCCTGTTTGAGCATGGCCTCGTCGCCTCTGACAACTATTTCATCCTCGGGGAGACGCAGTTTCCATTTGTGGGCCGTATTTATCATTTCATATTCGTCAACCGTTTCGGAGACCATTTCGTTCATTGAAAAATCGGCCATGGTAAGGGGATTGCGGCCGCTGTCGCTCCTCGCCAGAAAGAGCAGCTGTTCTATCAGCAGCTGCATATGCCTCGATTCGCTGTTTATGGCGGTTATCGCCTCGTCAAGCACTTTGGGGTCGCTTTTTCCCCATCGCTCCAGCATATTGGCATAGCCCTGTATGACGGCGATGGGGGTGCGCAGCTCGTGGGAGGCGTCGGAGACAAACCTTGCCTGCTGGCTGTATGTCTGCCTCATGCGCTCCAAAAGGCTGTTTACAGCCTTTTCCAGCCCCTGAAGCTCGCTGTTTCCCGTGTGGAGGGTCTCGTTTGATTTGGGGCTTATTCTGCCGATGGCGTTTTCAAGCTGGAGAAAGACCTCGTCGTCAAGCTCCTCATGGCTCAGCGCCTGTGTGGTTTCGGCAAGACGGGTGAGGGGCCTTAAAGCGCGGTGTATGCTTCCCGATCCGAAAAGCAGGGTGTATGTCCAATAGACAAACTGAAAGGTGAAAAGGGGCTTCAGTCTGGCCTTTAATAATATCACCTGCTCGGCTATTTGTTCTCCGTTGCCGCTCTCTATGACGTCAAAAGGCATCATCATGACCATTATAATGGCGTCGCAGACAAGAAACACGAAAAACAGCTTCAAAAGCCAGCTTCCGTGAATGCGCCATATGATGGAACGGGAGCGGTCGTTCTTTTTTCTTTTTTTAGCCATCGACGTCGTCCTTTATCACATAGCCGACGCTCCTGACGGTGTGTATCAGCTTTATGCCGAAAACATCGTCAATTTTGCTTCGCAGAAAGCGAATATATACGTCGACGACATTTGTCTCGCCCATATAATCATATCCCCACACCTTTTCCATCAGCGTGTCACGGGAAAGGACGATAGTCTTGTTTTCCAGAAGCGTCTCCAAAAGGAGAAACTCTCGGCCGGTAAGCTGTATGTCGGCGCCGTCATATTTGACGGTGTGGCGCGCGCGGTCAAGCTCCAGTTTGCCGCAGGTCAGCAGTTCTCCCTCGGGTATATGCGCCGAGGGGGAGTCGTCCCTGAGAGACACCCTTATACGGGCCAGAAGCTCCTCTATGGCAAAGGGCTTTGTTATATAGTCCTGCGCGCCCATGTCAAGCCCGGCCACCTTGTCCATAACGGCGTCACGGGCCGTGACGAGGATAACGGGGATACCCGAGGTCTTACGCAGGCGGCGCAGGACCTCCATGCCGTTCAGCTCGGGCAGCATGATGTCAAGCAGGCAAAGGTCAAAGCCGCCCTTTTCCAACAGCTCCAGACCGTCGCGTCCGTTCGACGCTTTTGTCACCTGATATCCCTCGTGCCGCAGCTCCAGCTCGATAAATCTCGCCAGCTTTTCCTCATCCTCAACTATCAAAATGCTTGCCGCCATTTTATCCTCCAAAAGGGTTATTTTTTGTCCATTTCCTTTTTGATATCTTCCTTGATATTCTCGGCCATCTGCGAAGCCTTGTCCCAAGCCCTGTTTATGTTTTCCTTTTCAAGGTCGGGGCCGGCGAAGCTGTAGCTGCATCCGACAAAAAGACCGATTATCATCAAGGGTACCGTCGCCCAGAAGGCGAATATGACGGCCGCCACAAATACCGTGACAGGAATGGCCGCCACGACGTTGTCGCCCTTGTTTATTTTGAGGGTGTTGCGGTTGCCTTTTTTTATAAGGGTTTTCACATAGCGCCAAAAGCCTTTCCAGACGTCCGAGCCTGAACTGTCGTCCTGTCTCCGGCGGTTTTCGAAAGAATCGCTTTCATTTGAGAAAATATGTCCGTTTTTCGGGGAGCTTTCCTGTCCGGTGGGTGGAGGAGGGGCTATGCGGCCCTCTTTTTCAAGCCTTATCATCGCATCCAGCAGGTCTCCGTCGTTATCTGTCAAAATATCCTTGGCTTCCTCATAAGATATGCCGGCCTTGTCGCGGAGCTTTTCAACCTTTTCAAGAAAATCCATGGTGGTTCCTCCTTTGTTTGATGAGCATATCTTAAACCCTACGCCTTAAATCAAAATGGATGAAAGATGAAAGAGGGATTAAAAATGTATTCTGTATCCGCAAAATATTATATCAAAAAGTTGCGCTTTTCACAACTTAGGGCGTCATATGACTCCCACACTTAAAAAAGGCCCCGAGGGGCCTTTTTCAGGATGGGTTGTTTTCGGTTATTGGGAATTGCCTGCCCGTGTGGTCAATATCATAGTTATCCTTATATATAAGCTGTGAAATGGGTACAAAGGAATAGCCGTCCCTTATAAGGCTTTCAAGTATGGTGGGCAGAGCCTCGGGAGTGTATTTGGCCGCGTTGTGGAAGAGGACGATAGAACCGGGCTGAACCTTGCCGAGGACCCTGTCGATGACCGGCTGAACGCCCTTTTCCTGCCAGTCAAGGCTGTCCACATCCCACTGGATGGGATAATGGTCCATGGCTCTCAGAGTGTTAATAACCTTGTCGTTATAATCGCCGTAGGGTGGCCTGAAAAGGGTGGGACGGACGCCTGTCACGGCTTCAATCTTGTCGTCGCAGGCCGTCACGTTGGCGATTATCTCTTCCTCCGAAAGTTTTGTCATATAGGGATGGTCGTTGGAGTGGTTCATTACCTCGTGGCCAGCATCAAACAACGCCTTGACCGATTCGGGGTATTTGTCCACCCACTGGCCGACGACAAAAAAGGTGGCTTTTACGTCATATTTGTCCAGTATGTCGATGAGGGTCTGGGTGTCCTCGTTGCCCCAGGCGGCGTCAAAGCTGATCGAAATGACCTTGCTGTCCTTTTCGACACAGTAAATGGGCAGTTGTTTCTTTACGGCCGAAGCAAGCACGGCCTGACCGGGCGAGGAGACAAAAAAGACGAGGGCCGCGGCGATAAGCGATATTCCCGGCAAAAGCCAAACGCGATGTTTTTTAAAAAACTGTTTCATAATATAACCTCCGGTTTGTTATATCAAATTGTATTCAAAAGCTGATGTTTAATGACAAGGTCATTGACTTGAAACCCACATGATGATAGGATATAGCCAAAGGAGTGATGTTATGAAAATTACGATAGACCATCTGACAGCCGGGGCCGAAAGGGCCGAGGGCGTGACCGTCATAATTGACGTTTTCAGGGCCTATACCGTTGAAAGCTACGCCTTTTCAAGGGGCATAGAGCGCGTTTATCCTCTGGCCGACATTGACGAGGCATACGAGATGAAAAGGCTGGAGCCTGATTTGCTTTTGGCCGGCGAGCGCAAGGCCAAGGCCGGCGAGGGCTTTGATTTCGGCAACTCTCCCTCACAGATTGAAAATCTTGATTTGAGGGGCAAAAGCATGATACACACCACCAGCGCCGGAACTCAGGGCATAGCGGCGGCAAAGAATGCCGACGCAATTCTGCTTGGCGCCCTCGTCAACGCCAAGGCCACGGCGGAATATATAAAAAGCCTTTCGCCAAGCAGAGTTTCTCTTGTCTGTATGGGCCTTGAAAACCGCCGTCCCACTGAGGAGGACACCCTCTGCGCCGAGTATATAAAGGCCATACTTGAGAACCGCGAAAATGATATAGACAAACAGGCGGCCGTAAAGAGGCTCAAGGAGACCGACGGAAAGCGTTTCTTTATCCCCGAGGACCAATCCTTTGCCCCCGAAAGGGATTTTTACCTCTGCACCGAGTTTGACAGGTTTGATTTTGCCCTCCGTGTTTGCAGGGACGAAAAGGGGAGAGACTATACAAAGAAAATAGATATATAGAAAAATCCCTCCGCCTTATAAAGCGGAGGGATTTTTTTAATTTATTGTCAGTTCCAAAGGGGAGACGTCGGAATATGCTATCGACCACGAGTATGTGTCAAAGCGGTCGATAGCTTCATCGCTTTTGACTATCGGCGAGTTGAGATTTGTATAGCATTCGGAGAGATATCTCAGACCGTAGCCGTCCAGCACTGCCGTGACCCACGAGACGGGGGAGTATCTGCCGTAGGAGACTATGACAAGCCTTTCTCCGTCAAAGGCGAACCGCAGGGGATAGCGGAGATAATATCCCATATCATATTCATCAACGGCCGAGGCGGTGACCATAAGGGAATATATGCCCTGGTCATCCGGCTCAAAATAGCTGATGGCGTCATTTGTCACAAGCAGGTTGTCGCCGTTCCAGAAAAAAGAGGAATAATAGATATTGGAGCCTCCCAGCTCAATGGTCTGCATAGGGGCCATATCATCGAGGGAATATACCGAAAGACGCAGCGCGCTGTTTTCGTCAATATATATCACGACGAGCCTTTCTCCGTCCTCGGACAGCTTCATGTCCATGACCGAAAGATTGGGTTCAAGGGGAATAGCCGTCTTTATGCTTCTGACCCATTTGTCGTCCTTCTGTTGGCCCTCGGGCATATCCATGGTGTAAATGCCATAGCCGCCCTTGATGTGAGAGGTGTCGTAATCGGCAAAGTTCAGTGCGAAGATGAGCTTGTTGCCGCTGACCACCGCGTAGCTTCCGAAGTCGGCGGCGTAATTGCCCTCCCGGTCGTGAGGCCCCATATCGACACGGATGTTTTTCTCTGTGCGGTCTATGGTAATGTCGACTTTGAGGTCATCCGGCACGGGTATTTTGAAATAATCGTTCAAAATTTCTATGCCCTCTTCGCTTATATTGGCCATGGAGACCTCGTTAGTCGAGCTGGTGTAGAAAGAGAGGGGAAAATACTCATAATAATCGCCGAAAAGCACGGTAAAGCTTTTTGTCCGTCCCTCGGGCGTTTTATTTATGAGGTCTTTGGCCGGTTCAAGGGGCATGGCGCTGGTAAAATCATCCGACATGATATCGTCCAGGCGGCCGGTATAGCCGTAATACATTTCGCAATAGCAGGTGATAAAGCTGTTGTATAAGAAGCGGCTGCTCCTTTTGGCGGCCGAACTGTATTCAAACTCGGTGTTTGTCTCGGGGTTGGCCCCGTATTAGTGGCTTACATTCCAAAAAAGATGGTCGTCATAGGTGGCAAGCAGGTCGACCTGCACTCCTTTGACGTCCTCGGGCGAGCCGAGAATCACGTTTTCATATACCTCTACGGCCTCTCTGCGGCTGTCGGCTATAACCGATATTACGGGCAGGGCGATGAGAGCGGCGGTTATCAAAGACAGACTGTGATGACGCGGAACTTCATTTTACCGCCCTCCTTCCTTGTCCTGCCCGTTCAGCCGGTCAAGGGCGTTCATGACGCGGCCCGGCTGATAGCTGTAAGTTTCCTTTATAAAGGAGACAAGGCCTTTGCCCTCGTCCTCAAGGTCGGAGGCGTTGACGTCGGCGGCTATCTTGTGGTCTTTGAGAATGACGGCGCGCGTTATAAAGTTTTCGACCTCGTCAATGAGGTGGGTTGAGAGCAGAATTGTCTCGTCCGGCTCCAGGATGCCCAAAAGCACCTTGTAAAAATCCTCGCGGTTAAAAATGTCGTTGCCGGCAAAGGGTTCGTCCATCAGGATATATTCGGCGCCCTGAGAGAGGGCCAGAATGACCTCGAACTGGTTTTTCTGTCCCGTCGACATGAAGCGCAGGGGAGTTGTCATTGGCAAAGAAAAGAACTCCATCAATGCCGAAAAGCGTTCTTTTCTGAAGGTGGGAAAGTGAGCCTTGTAAAAGGCCATGTGGTCGGCGGCCGAAAGGTTTGGAAAAAAGGAATGCTCAGAGGTGGCGAAGGATATGCGCCCGATGTTTTTGTTGGTTATCCTTTCGCCGTCGAGCGTTATCTCGCCGTCATAGCGCACAAAGCCGAGCAGGCATTTCATCAGGGTGGTTTTTCCGGCGCCGTTGGCCCCGAAAAGGCCGATAATCTCGCCCTTGTCAATATCCATATTGATGTTATAAAGGGCCGGTCTGCCGTTGTATGTTTTTTTCAGGTCTTTTATTTTTATCATTTCGCACCTCCAAAGAGAGTTTCAAGAAGTATCTCAAGCTGTCCCGGCCTCAAACGGGCTTTTGGAACGGAAAGGTTGTACGACCAAAGATATATTCCCGTCAACAGAACCGCCGACACAAGGCATATAACGGCGACCGTTATGGGAAATGTCAGGCATCGCCTGTGAAGCTCCCACCTGTCGGGCAGGCGGCGCATGGTATATATGCTCTTGCTTTCCTGATAGTGATAAATGTAATGGTATACGGCCAAGGTCAAAAAAATCAGCGCCGTTATAACAAAAGGCTTCATTCGGGAGGGAGCAAAGGCGGCAAAATCGGGCATATAGGAGCCTGCCAAAAGAACTCGCTTTCCCGTAACGGAGGAAACGCCGTAAAGATTGTCGATATAAGACCAAAGGGAAAAATAATAGGTCAGGCTGTATAAAAAGGATATTCCGAGGCCGCAGGCCGCCCAGCCAATCTCTTTTTTGCCCTCTATCCCGACAGGCGTCCTTTCGTCGGCCCATTTGAAAAGCTTATTCATCATGCTGTTCACCCCATATGTTGAACATGGCGGTCAATGTGGTTATTATCAGGGCTATGGATAAAAAGGCGTCGTGGCCGAAGGAGGCCGTTCCGCTTGAGAAAAAGAATGCGGCCAGCCATATGACGACGATAAGGGCCATCGGCTTTTCTCCACGGCGCACTCGGAGGGAGAATATGGCATGGCAAACGCCGAGGGAAATGAGCAGGACCAGATTGCAAATGAGCCTTGTCATGTCGGAAAGGGGCATAAGGCTGTGCAAAAGGGGGACGCGGTAGGAGGCGAGGAAAAATGTCATGCCGCCGTCATAAACGCCCAAAGGCGATGCGAGATATACCTGATAAAAACCGTATATCGTCGCAAGCTGCCACGCGCAGAGGACGAAATAGCAGAGGCAGTAATATACTCCCCACAGGATATGCACCTCAAGCTCGGAGACCGACAGCCTTTTTACGGTATAGTTTATATTGCCGCCTCCCTTGTTGAGGCCGGAGAGTGCCAGCAGAAGGGCTAAAAGGCCAAAGGCTATTAAAAAAATAAAGTTAAAATTTGAAAGCTCTATCAGCTCGTCAAAAGACACTATTCTCCTTTGAGCGTCGGGGAAGGAAAAGGCGTTAAGAGCCAAGCCGAGTTTTTGAGAAAAGAAATAGTATTCGGCGCCCGAAAGCAGTATAAGCAGGGCGGTTAAAGGCAAGGCCGTCGTCCTGATGAGGGGGAACAGGACAGATATTCGTTTTTTCATTGTATTTCCTCCTTATCGCTCATTTCATCCCAAAGACGTGATACGGCCGCGAGGGCGTCCTCTTTGGAAAGGTTCATATGCTTCAGGGCTATGACATAGTTTTCGGAAAGGTCGTCGAGTAGCTGGCCCTTTAAAGACCTTATCAGCCCGTCGTCGGCCGTGATAATGCTTTTCGCGCCCTGCGCCGAGGATATGACCCCCTCCTCTTCAAGGGTGTGATAGGCCTTTTGCACGGTGTTCGGATTGACGCCCAACAGAGCCGATAGGGCGCGGCGTGAGGGGACGTCCTCGCCGGGCTTTATGATTCCGGCGGCCAGCCCCTGCTTGATGTATGTTATTATCTGCAGGTAAATCGGACTGCTGTCCGATGGGATAAATCTGTCAAATGATATCAAAAGCCGCCCTCCTTTCAAACTGTATTATCCGCGTAATACAGTTTATGCTTTGATTATAGCATAAGTTTACGCCTTGTCAACAGGTTTGTTTTAATGACATAAAATTATCCCCCTGTATAAAATACAGGGGGATAAAAACTTATCGGCTGATTTATCTGCAGAAATGCTCAATATAATTTTCAAAAGCGTTTCGGATGACATCAATAGCTTCCTCACGGCCGTGGACGGCCTCGACCTCGGCGTCTCTGTGTGGCTCAAGGTGCTTATAAACCGAGAAAAAGTGGCTTATTTCCTCGGAAATGTGGGGAGGAAGGGAAGAAAGGTCCTTGTATATGTTATACATGGGGTCTTCAAATGGAATGGCGATTATTTTTTCATCCATCGCGCCCGAATCCCTCATACCGATATATCCCACGGGATAGACCCTGACAAGGCTAAGGGGGCGTATAGGCTCGCTGCAAAGGACAAGAACGTCCAGAGGATCGCCGTCGTCGGCAAAGGTGCGCGGAATAAAGCCATAGTTTGCGGGGTAGTGGGTGGAGGTATAAAGGATGCGGTCAAGGCGCAGGGCGCCCGTCTCCTTGTCCAGCTCGTATTTGTTTTTGGAGCCTTTTTCGATTTCTATTACGGCCATAAAGTCGTCGGCTCTCATTCTGGCGGGATTGATGTCATGCCAAAGGTTCATAGATTTCACCTTTTTCTTGTTTGATTTAGGGGCTAAATTATATCACATTACTGTCAGGCAATCAATAGAAATGTAAATAAATATTGAAAAATGTCAAAACTCGTGATAATATTTTTTTGTACCGCAAAATATGCCGCTTTTCGTGGCGCAAAAGAGAGGATCAAAGCATGGAAAAGTTTTTCAAAATCAGGGAAAACGGCTCGACGGTCAAGACCGAAATACTTGCCGGTGTTTCGACATTTATGACAATGGCTTATATCATTGCCTTAAATCCGAACCTCCTGACAAACTTCGCGTCGGGCACGCCCCTGTGGAACGCTGTTTTTATGGCCACCCTTATCGCATCGGCCATAGGCACTTTTGTCATGGCCTTTGCGGCCAACAAGCCCTTTGTAATGGCCCCGGGCATGGGACTCAACAGCTTTTTCGCCGTTGTCGTCGCCAACATCGCCGCCGCCTCAGGCCTCAGCTATGAGGAGTCCTTTAACGGCGCTTTGTGCATAATACTTGTCGAAGGTATCGTATTTTTGATTTTGACCTTCCTCAGAGTGCGCGAAAAAATAGTCGAGGCCATTCCTTACGGCGTCCGCATGGGCATAGCCCCCGCCATCGGACTTATGCTGCTCAACATCGGCCTTGGCTCCAACGCCGGCATCTATTCCGAGACAGGCGGCCCTTTCTATATGCTGGGCACCTTCTTCACAAGCCTGACGCCCTCTATAACGAAGCAGGCTATGGGCTCCGGCTACTCCACCATGATACTCTATGTGCTGACGACCTTTGTCGGCCTGTTTTTGATAATCGCGCTTAACCATAAAAAGGTCAAGGGCTCTGTTTTGTTCGGTATGCTCGGAGCATCCGTCGTATACTGGATAGGCAGCTTTATGATGGGCAACAATCCCTTTGCCGTTCTTTCAAACGCTTCATGGGCGCCTCCTTTTAAGGATATGCTGAACATGACCTTCTTCAAGTTTGACTTCGGTACGCTGCTTTCTATCGGCTGGCTGTCGGCCATAATGCTTATCGTCACATTCTGTATGATAGATATGTTCGATACCATCGGCACCCTTGTCGGCACGGCCTCCAGAGCCGGTATGCTTGACAAGGACGGCAAAATGCCCAAGATGAAGGAAGCTCTTATGGCCGACGCCGTCGGAACAATGGCCGGCGCTCTTACGGGCACATCCACCGTCACGACATTTATCGAATCGGCCTCGGGAGTTGAAGAGGGAGGACGCACAGGGCTCACATCCCTGACAGCCGGAGTGCTTTTCCTCGCCTGTATGTTCCTGGCTCCCGTCGCCGCTCTTATTCCGGCTCCCGCCACGTCGGCGGCGCTGATATATGTCGGCGTGCTGATGCTCAGCGGCCTGAAAAACATCGATTTCGGCGATATTTCTCAGGTTCTGCCCGTTTCCCTCATGCTGATATTTATGCCCGTCACCAGCTCGATCGGCCACGGCATAGGCATTGCCCTTATCTCCTATACCGTTGTCAAGTTGCTGACAGGCAAATCAAAGGATATCTCTGTCCTGACATATGTCCTGTCCCTGCTCTTCATCCTTAAGTTTTTCCTTGTAGTATAGCTTTAATACATAAAATGCCGGCGCAAAGCGCCGGCATTTTGATATTTGATATTTTAAATCACTGTTCAAGGCTTTTCCAAAAGCCCATCAGGCGGAAGAAATAAAGCTCCTTTTCCATCTGATAAAGGGCTATTTTGGCTTCAAAGGAATTAAAGTCGCCCGACAAATCGACAAATACAAGGTTGTCGGGATAATCCAACCCGGCTGTCGAGCGGCGCAGCCTCAAATGCTCGATATTGAGCTTGGCCTCCGAGAGAATCGACAAGGTCTGCGCCATGGAGCCGTAGGTGTGAGTAACGGCAAAGGCCAGAGTTATACGGTCGCGGTCATCGGATTTCACAAGCTTTTTTGAAAGCTCATAAAGAAGCACGCCGTTTTTTGAACGGGTGATGGAGTTTATATAAAGCTCCTTGTCGTAGAAGGAAAGGTAGAGACTGTCGGCGTCGTAAATACTGCTGCTGGAAAGCACGGCGCGAGCGGCCTCGCCGTTTATGACCTTTTCCAGAGCGTTCTGGATGGAATGGCAGGGAGTGACCTCTTCGTTAAAGGAAAGGGCCGCCTCCATGGCAATGTTGTCGGGGGCGACGATAACACCTTCGGGCAGGTCGGAGGACAGATGCCTTTCATGCTCGGGCGCTATTTTGGGGTCGCCCTTGAGCAGAAAACGGTACTGCTGGCTGCGGTTCATACGGGTGAGGGAAGACCAGAGGGAATTGGCCTTGAGCAGAAGTTCGGGCGAAAGCTGAGATATGATGCTTTGGATGTATGCCAGCTCGCCGGGAGGGTCGTATATCTCATAATTTAAGTCCTGCTTGCTTTTCAAAAGACTTTCGGCGATAGACATACGCTTTTCAAAGGATTCCCTCAAAGCGTCGTCGCAGTTGGCTATAATGTGCTTTAAAAGCTGAAACTCGTTCATAAAAAACATCCTTTTCTAAACAATGCTCGTCTGATTATATGATACCTGTTTGTTTATGCACTGTCAACATGACATTTTACAAAAATAATGGGCTATGATATAATTTAATATATCATAAGTTTCGCGCGTGGTTTTCATTTTAAACGCTGAATGATGAAAAATCTGTCGCTTTTAATCATACTCTGTTATTGTAAAAAGCGTATAAAAAATTAGTAACCGTTTTATAAACAATGGACAAATAAGCTTTGTTGTGGTAATCTATCCATGACAGGGAAAAATACATAAAATAAGGAGATATACAGCAATGACCAAGGAGTTTATGACTTCCGGCGTCTGCACGCCTCAAATCAATGTGACCGTCGAAAACGGCATATTGACAAAAATAGAAATGCCCCGACGCGGCTGTGACGGCAATTTGAAGGGAATAACAAACCTGATAACCGGAATGCCGGCCGAAAAGGTGGTCGAACTGCTCGAAGGCGTCACCTGCGGCCCCAGACCCACATCCTGCCCCGACCAGATAGCTCAGGCCATCAAGGCCTGTCTTGCCGAAATGGGCGAATAATACAGCAATCCAATTTTGAAAGGCATATAAATATGGAAACAGTCAGAAAAATTATCCACGCCCCCGACGAATATATAGGGAAAAAGGTTTCCCTCAGCGGCTGGGCGCGCACGTCAAGGGATGTAAAGGCCTGTGCCTTTATAGAGCTCAACGACGGCTCTACCATTAAAAACCTTCAGGTGGTAGTTCCTTCGGACAGCGAGTTTTACGCTCTTGCCGCCGATATGAACGTCGGCACGGCCATTACGGTCAGGGGAGTTATCTCCAAATCGCCTAACGCCCAGCAGGCGGTCGAGCTGACGGCCGACGAGGTGCTTGTCGAGGGCGAATGTCCCTCAGATTACCCCTTGCAGAAAAAGCGCCACACTCTTGAATACCTCAGAACCTTACAGCATCTGAGACCCAGGACAAACACCTTCAACGCCGTTTTCCGTGTTCGCAGTGAGGCGGCCTTTGCCATTCACAGCTTTTTCAATGAGCGCGGCTTTGTTTACGCTCACACTCCCATTTTCACCTCCAGCGACGCCGAGGGCGCCGGGGCAATGTTCCGCGCCACGACGCTGGATATGAACAATGTCCCCAAAACCGACAAGGGAGAGGTCGATTACTCGAAGGACTTTTTCGGAACGAGCACCAACCTGACCGTTTCCGGCCAGCTTGAGGCCGAAATATTTGCCCTTTCTTTCGGCAAAACATACACATTCGGCCCCACCTTCAGGGCCGAGCGTTCCAACACGACCCGTCACGCTGCCGAGTTCTGGATGATAGAGCCGGAGGTGGCCTTTAATGACCTTGAGGCCAACGCTGACCTTGCGGAGGACATGACAAAATATGTCATCCGATATGTGCTGGAAAAGTGTCCCGACGAGATGGAGTTTCTCAACAAGTTTGTCGATAAGGGACTTATTGAAAGGCTGAGCAAGATAGCCAATGAGGAGCGTTTTGGCCGTATCGACTATACCGACGCGATAGCTCTGCTGGAAAAGAACAACGCGAACTTTGAGTTCCCGGTTTTCTGGGGCTGTGACATCCAGACCGAGCATGAAAGGTATCTTTCCGAAACGATTTTCGGCAAGCCTGTTTTTGTCTTTAACTACCCCAAGGAGATAAAGGCGTATTATATGCGTCTCAACGACGACGGAAAGACGGTGGCCGCCATGGATATGCTGGTTCCCGGTATCGGCGAGCTGATAGGCGGAAGCCAGAGGGAAGAGCGTCTTGACGTCCTTGAAAAGCGTATTGTGGAATGCGGTCTCAAGGCCGAGGAATATGGATGGTATCTGGAACTGAGAAAGTACGGCGGAGTGGTACATTCGGGCTATGGTATCGGCTTTGAGCGCCTTGTCATGTATTTGACCGGAATGGGCAACATCAGGGATGTCCTGCCCTTCCCCAGAACGGTCGGCAATATTAGCATATAAAAATATTGCGGGAGATTTCAGCTAAAAAATGAATAACAGGAACAAAACGAAAAACTTCGCGCGTTTTTCTATTCTTTTGGCCATCGAGGCCATCGTGTGCTTTACGCCTCTCGGCTCTTTGCCGGCGTTGGGCCCGATAGTTGCAACTCTGGGCATGATACCCGTCATTATAACGGCTCAGACAATGGGCGTCGCGGCCGGCTCTCTCATGGGCTTTTTCGCCGGACTCTTCAGCTTTATCGTCTGGACATTCATGCCTCCTAACCCTGTGCTGGCTTTTGTGTTCACCCCGTTTATGGAGTTTGCCGGTGTTTCGGGCGGACTGAAGAGCGTCTTTATATGCTTTGTTCCCAGAATACTTGTCGGCACAGTGTCCGGTCTCGTCCTCAAGGGAATGAAAAATATTAACCTGCAT
The DNA here is from genome assembly GCA_947648385.1 of uncultured Clostridia bacterium. Classification (GTDB taxonomy): domain Bacteria; phylum Bacillota; class Clostridia; order Oscillospirales; family Butyricicoccaceae; genus RGIG1902. The sequence continues at coordinate 7,242 of CANSNO010000023.1, read as the reverse complement.
GACGCTTTCGGTTATGCTCTTTCCGGCTTTTTGGGAAGCGCCGTCAACACGGCCCTTGTCATGGGAGGCATATATGTTCTGTTCGGAATGGAATACGCTGAGGCGCTGGGCATCGGCTATGAGCTTCTGCTCGGCCTAATCGGCACTACGGTGCTTACAAGCGGCATCCCCGAGGCCGTTCTGGGGGCGGTGGCCGGTATGTTCGTCTCGCGCCCGATAAACAAATACATCAGATAAATATGATAATAGGATTGGATATCGGCGGAAGCACGACAAAAATAGTCGGCTTCGACGGCAAAAGCGTCATTTCACCCCTTATGGTTAAGGCCGGCGATGCAAAGACCTCTGCCTATGGCGCTTTCGGAAAGTTTTTGTCCGAAAACACCCTTGAACTTGGCGATGTTTCACGCATCATGGTCACAGGCGTCGGCTCGTCCTTTTTGGGAAAGGATATTTTCGGAATAGAAACAATAAAGGTCGACGAGATAACGGCTGTCGGTCTCGGAGGCAGATATCTTTCATCTCAGGATGACGTCGTTGTCGTCAGTATGGGCACAGGCACGGCCGTCATCGGCGTCGAGGGAGAAAACATTTCTCACATCGGCGGCACGGGAGTCGGTGGCGGAACTATTATCGGCATATGCGATAAGCTGATAGGAGTCAGGAGCATAGAGCATATCATCGAGCTTGCCGGTCGGGGGGATATTTCAAAGGTCGATTTGACGATAGGGGACATTTCCTCAGAGTCCATATCAAATATGGACGGCAACGTCACCGCCTCAAACTTCGGAAAGGTTTCCGACATGGCTTCAAACGCTGACCTCGCCCTTGGCGTGATAAATATGGTCTTTCAGACTATCGGCATAGTCGCCGTTCTGGCGGGAAGGGGAAAAGGCATGACCCGTATCGTGCTGACAGGAAACCTGTCCAAAATCCCACCTGCGGCGAAAATATTCCCCGATATAGGAAGGCTTTACGGAGTTGAGTTTTTCATTCCTCAAAACTCCGATTTTGCCACGGCTATCGGCGCTGCAATATATGGAAAATAATTCAGAAGAAGGAGAGATAACTATGGACATTCGCACTGCAAACAGGGAAGAGCTGCTGAAGCTCAGGGATGAGCTGACGGCTCAATATGAGGCCAGCTGCCAGAAGCACCTCAAGCTTGATATGTCTCGCGGCAAGCCCGGCGCCGACCAGCTTGACCTCAGCCAGGGCATTTTGACACAGCTGACAACAAATGAGGACGCCGTTTTTGAGGGCACAGACCTGAGAAACTACGGTGGGCTTGACGGTATTCCGGCCTGCAAGGCTTTGTTTGCCGAACTTCTCGATGTGAGGCCCGAGAACATACTTGTCGGCGGCAACGCCAGCCTGACGATGATGTATGACAACATCATGCGCCTTTGGGTTTTCGGCGACTGCGACGGCAACGCCCCTTGGAGCCAGCAGGGCAAAATAAAGTTCCTTTGCCCCGTGCCCGGCTATGACAGGCATTTTGCCATATGCGAGCAGCTCGGCATGGAGATGATCAACATACCCATGAAGGACGACGGCCCCGATATGGATATGGTTGAAAAGCTTGTCGGAGAGGACGCTTCGGTCAAGGGCATCTGGTGCGTTCCTAAGTATTCCAACCCCACAGGCGCCGTTTATTCCGACGAGGTTGTCAGGCGCTTTGCCTCCATCAAGCACGCCGCTCCCGATTTCAAGATAATGTGGGATAACGCCTATTGCGTCCATCATCTTTCTGACGAGAAGATAGAGATACCCAATATCATAAAGGAAGCCGCCAAGTACGGCAACGAAGATATCGTTTTTGAGTTCGCCTCCACATCAAAGATAACCTTCCCCGGCGCCGGCGTCGCCTGCATGGCCGCCTCGGAGAAGAACATGAAGTGGGCCAAGAACCTGCTGAAGGTTCAGGCCATCGGCCCCGACAAGCTCAACCAGGCTCGCCATGTCAAGTTCTTCAAGAATGCCGCCGGCGTGGCCGCTCATATGGAAAAGCACAAGGCTATTCTGGCGCCCAAGTTTGACATGGTGCTTTCCATGCTGGAGAAGAACCTCGGCGGCACGGGAGCCGGTTCGTGGCTGTCTCCCAAGGGCGGTTACTTCATCAGCTTTGACGCGTATCCCGGATGCGCCAAGCGCATTTATGACCTCTGCAAGGGCGCCGGAGTCGTCATGACAGACGCCGGAGCCACATATCCCTACGGCAAGGATCCCGATGACAAGAATCTGCGTATCGCGCCTTCCTATCCTCCCGTTGAGGAGCTGAAGGCCGCCATGGAGGTCTTCTGCGTGTGCGCTCTGCTGGCCGCGGTTGAGAAGAAGCTGGCCGAGTAAGGATAAATAAAGACAATAAAAAGGCCCCGTCTTTTAAAGACGGGGCTTTTATCTATTATTTTTTTTGCGGCAGCTTGTTCAGCTCCAGCATAAAGGTGTTTATATCCTTGAACTGGCGGTATACCGAGGCAAATCTGACATAGGCCACCTCGTCGATGTTTTTGAGCTGTTCCATGGCAAGCTCTCCGATATGCTCGCTTTTTATTTCGCGCACGAGAGAATTGGATATGCTTTGTTCGATATCGGCCACGGCCTTTTCCAGTCTGGAAAGGGGGACCTGCCTCTTTTCGCAGGCCTTGACGAGACCGCTGAGTATCTTGCTTTTATCAAAGGTCTCCCTCGATCCGTCTTTTTTGACGACTACTATGGGCAGGGTTTCCACCGTCTCATACGTGGTGAACCTGTTGCCGCAGGAAAGACATTCCCTGCGCCTTCTGATGCTGTTTCCCTCGTCTGTCGGACGTGAATCGACGACTTTGCTGTCTGAATAACCGCAAAACGGACACTTCATATGTATTTCCCCCACTTGTTTAGTAAGGAAATTATATCATTTTAAAAATCAATTTTCAACATAATCGTTGATAATGTCTTTAAGTGTGATGGGCGTCACCTGAAAATCACGCAGCTTTTTGATAAGTTCTGTTATTTCGGCAAGGCATGGGGTGATATCCTCCACCGTTTCAATAAATACTTTGTCCTTGCATTCTGCGGCGATACTTACACCATATGTTTCAGCCGCAATCCCACCAAGCGTCACCTTTCCCGTTACTATACTGTAAATGAGCTTTGTTTCATTGCCCAGCTCATCAGTAAATTCTCCTCTCTCTTTGATGCTGCACTCCAGCATACGGACATCCTCCTTTGTTTTGTAACAGTGTGGTAATCATTATTTTGCCAGAAGATTTGACAAATGTCCACAAATATCGTTAGATAAATAACGACACAATTCGACAGAATATGATAGGTTATTATTTCGAGTTTATGGGGGTAAATGTTTTATAATGAAATTATACAACTGTTATTTGGAGATATTTGTCAAAAAATACTTCTTATTGAGAGCTTGTCAAAGTTTTTCACGATTTTTATGTGAGAAAGACACTCGCTCAAAACCTCGGCCAGTTCCTCACTGTCGTCAATTTCGGCCAGAGCCTTGGCTCTGACCAAACTGACCGTCACGGCGTCGACCTCCTCGTGGGTGATAAAGCTTGTCAATATCCATTCGTCCTTTTGCCAGCGCCGGGCGGCATTTTCGATTGATGAGGAAACGCCCGAGGGAGAAGAGGCGTTTTTTGCTTCTGATATATACTCGCTTGTTTCGTCACAGCAGGCCTTGACGGCGCTGTGGCTGAAAAAGCCAAGGACAGGTATGGAGATAAGGATGATATATGCGAGAATAACTTTAAAGCGCATTTTTATCCTCCTTTTTTGAAAAAACGGTGTTGCCGTATTTGTCGGCGCTCAGAAAAAACACCTCCTCGGGGCGGTCGGCTCCCTTGGCCTTGATTATCTGCTCCATCCATTTTGTGCTTTGGGATATGCTTTTAAGATTGTCGGATATGACATGGCCATCCGAAATTATCGTATAAAAGGGGCCGGTGGGGGAGGGCTTTATATTAAGGTCGCCGTTATTTGCCGGAAGCTTATCGTCGTTAAGCAGTATGCTCATCTGCCCGTTGGTCTCTATTTGGGCTATTTTTACCTCACGGACGTCAAACACGCCGCCAAGGCGAAGCCCGGCAAGGATGTCATCGACGCTCAGCCTAAGCTTGTTGACAGATTTCTGCACAAAATTTCCGTCTCTTATGACAAGCACGGGATTGCCCGTCAGCAGACGCCTGAATCTGATGTGGTTTTGAGAGAAGGAGGATATGATGACCTCGGCCGACATAAGGGTCAGTATCGGTATAATGCCGTGGCTGAGGGGGATATCTATATCCTGTACAGGCACCGAGGCGACGGCCGATATAAGAATGGTTATAACAAGCTCGCTGGGCTGAAGCTCGCCAACCTGACGTTTGCCCATAAGGCGTATGACCGATATGATGACGATATATAATATCATTGTGCGGACAAAGGGGACAAGCATACCATACCTCCGGAAATGTTTTTCTGTGTTATTTTGTCCCACGGCCGAAAAAGTATACAAAAAAAGCCGGCGCTTTTAAGCGCCGGCTGAAAAAAGTTTGCTTATGCAAAATAGTCCAGCAGGAATGTGGCGATGATTTCTGTGCCTACGGGCATGGAATCAAGGAAGATATGCTCTTCTCTTGTGTGGGCGCCCTTGCCGATATATCCGCCGAAGCAGACGGCCGGAATGCCGACCGAGAAGGGGATGTTGCAGTCGGTGGAACCGGAGTATGTTCTTATATCCTCGTGGTAAAGGGTGGCCATGCTCTCTCTGACCTTGTTTTCCAAGGCCGCCTGACGGGCAGGATCGACGTCGCCCATGCAGGGCCTCTCGCCGAGGACTGTGACGGTGAGGGAGAGGCAATCCTTTCTTGCCTCGTCGATGATTCTGTTAAATGTTTCGGTCATGGCGTCAAGGCACTTTTTGGAATCGCTCCTGTATTCATAAAGCATCTCGACATTCTGGGCGATGGTGTTGACCGATGTGCCGCCAGAGATCATGCCGACATTGTATGTCGTTTTGCTGTCGCCGTCATGGGGAACCTCGACCTCATAAAGCTTCTGGATAACGGCCGCCATGCGCTGGATGGCGTTTCTGTTGCCGAAAGAGCCATAGGAATGGCCGCCCTCGGTTGCAAGCTCGACTTTATACCTCATAGAGCCGACCGACTTGTTGCAGAAGCCGGTATAGGAGCCGTCGAGGGAGACAAACTCGCCTATGCGGTCTCCGAAATCCTTGACTATCTGGCGGCTGCCCTTGAGGTTGCCAAGGCCTTCCTCGCCGGCGTTAAGGACAAAGAGGACGCCCTTGGGAGCGTTCAGGTTATTTTCGATGACATATTTTATAAGGGTCAGCAGGATGGCCACATTGGCCGTGTCGTCGCCGATGCCCGGGCAGGCGGCCACATTGCCGTCAACCTTAACCGTAAAAGGCTCCATATCGGGGAAAACCGTGTCGGTATGGGCCATGATGCAAAGCAGGTCGTTTTTGCCCTCGGACTGATAAGGATAGACGACATTGAGAGCCGAATCGATGTATACTCCTTTGGCGCCAAGTTTTTCAAGCCAGTTTTTGATAAACTCGGCTCTCAGTTCCTCGTGGTTAGAGGGGGCCGGGATGGCGCAAAGCTCAAACAGAAGCTCCTGTGTGAACTTTTCGTGCTCTTTAAGATATTTTTTTGCGTGGTCGGAAAGCTGTTTAACCATTTTTGAACCCTCCTGTTTTTATTCTATATATACAGAATAACATCAACGGGGTTATAAAACAAGTATAAAATTGACTATATTGCCTGAATGTGCTATGATTGTATAGAAATTTGAAACGGACAAACCATAGGGTATATGTTTTGACAAGGAGGATGTATTTTGGAAAATGCGAAAAAGAAAAGCCGCTTTAAGGGTTATATGATAAATATTCTCGTGACCCTTGTTTTCGGTTTTTTGTATTTTTATTTTAACCTGCCGGCCATAAATCTCCATGATAAGGATTTTTACGGATTCTTTTTCATGATGTCGGCCGTCTATTGTATTACGGCGTTTATCACATCGGGCATATATAAGGTGACCCAGCACGGCGAGTTTTTCGCCAGCATAAAAAAGACCTGCTTTTTGCCCTTTATCTTTTGCGTGGCCCTTGTGGCTCTGCTCATATTGGGCAGTCTGGCCTCAAGCGTCATCTTCCGCGCCGGAGCCTATACCGAGCTTCTTGTGCCGCAGGAGGGCGATTTTACAAGCGACGTTCAAGAGATATCCTTTAACCGCATTCCCATGCTTGACGCCGCGTCGGCCGCCAGACTGGGAGACAGAAAGCTGGGCGAGCTGAGCGACATGGTCTCCCAGTTTGAGGTGTCGGATGAGTATTACCAGATAAATTACAATGATGTGCCCGTCAGGGTAGCGCCTCTTGAGTACGGCGACTTTTTCAAATGGTTTAACAACCGCTCAAAGGGCCTGCCGGCATATATCATAATAGATATGGTGACACAGAACGTAGATGTCGTCCGTCTGGAAAGCGGTATGAAATATTCCGACAACGAGCTGTTTTTCCGCAATATTTACCGCTATATCAGGTTCAAATACCCCACTTTTATGTTTGATGAGGTCAACTTTGAGATAGACGATAACGGCGACCCCTATTGGATATGCCCGAAGATAGAAAAGACCATAGGGCTTTTCGGCGGCACCGATGTTGACGGCGCCGTGCTTGTCAACGCCGTCACCGGCGAGTGCCAGTATTACGAAGAGGTGCCCATGTGGGTCGACAGAATATACTCCGACGACCTTATAATCGAGCAGTACGATTATCACGGCCTCTATATAAACGGCTTCCTCAATTCCTTCTTCGGTCAGAAGGGCGTCACGGTCACCACCGACGGCTCCAATTATATTGCTCTTGACGACGACGTCTATGTCTATACCGGCATCACATCTGTGGGCGGCGACCAGAGTAACATCGGATTTATCCTTGTCAACCAGCGCACAAAGGACGCCAAGTTTTATTCCTGCGCCGGAGCCACCGAGTATTCGGCCATGGATTCGGCCGAGGGTATTGTCCAGCACCTAAATTACCGCGCCACATTCCCGCTGCTTTTGAATGTCTCGTCCGAGCCGACATACTTTATGGCCCTGAAGGACAACGCCGGACTTGTCAAAATGTACGCCATGGTCAATGTCCAGCAGTATAATATCGTGGCCAACGGCTCGACGGTTGCCGAGTGCGAGAAAGAATATGAGAGGCTCTTAAGTCAAAACGGCATTATACAGGCC
>CANSNO010000022.1 GCA_947648385.1 uncultured Clostridia bacterium | reverse complement strand
CTGGACAAGATAGCCCGTAAGAGTGAGAATCCTTCCATTACGCGCGACGTCTCGGGCGAGGGCGTGCAACAGGCTCTTCTCAAGATACTTGAGGGAACCGTCGCCAACGTGCCGCCTCAGGGCGGCAGAAAACACCCCCAGCAGGAGTTCATCCAGATTGATACAAGCAACATCCTTTTTATTTGCGGAGGCGCTTTTGATGGCATAGATAAAATTGTCGAAAAGCGCATGGGCAAGCAGGGGATGGGTTTTGGCGCCGACGTTCGCTCGAAAAGCGGCAACAATACAAGCGAGTCACTTAAAAATGTCGAGCATTACGACGTTCTGAAGTTCGGTATTATTCCTGAGCTTGTCGGCCGTCTGCCCCAGCTTGTGACGCTGGACGAGCTTAACGAGGAGGCCATGCTGAAAATACTTACCGAGCCAAAAAACGCTTTGACAAAGCAGTATAAGCATCTTTTTGAGCTTGACGGCATAGAGCTGGAGTTTGAGGATGACGCCCTTAAAGCCGTAGCGAAAAAGACCATCGACCGCAATACAGGCGCACGCGGTCTTCGCTCGGTCATGGAGGGGATTCTGACCCAGATAATGTACGACGCACCGTCCGACCCCGATATAGTCAAAATCACCATCACAAAGGACTGTGTCGAAAACGGCGCTCAACCGATAATTTCAAAAAAATAAATATGAAGCGCGGATATTTCCGCGCTTCACTTTTTATATTATTTTAAACAATCTTCACATAGCTTGAAAGAATGAGAGAAATATGGTATACTTTCTATTTAGAATGGAGGAAGTATCAAAATGTCCAAAGAGTTTAACAGCAGAAATATAATATATGACATTCCAACCATGGCCCTTGTAGGGATCACGGTTTTTCCCAATACGGTTTTTCACTTTGACGTCGGCAGGCAGATATCCAAAAACGCTTTGAATAAAGCCATGTCGGGCGACCAAAGGATTTTTCTTGTGACCCAAAAAGACCTTTCGGTTGAAAGGCCTGATTTCGGCGATATATTCCGTATGGGCACCATCGCGAGGGTCAAGCAGGTGCTTAAAACCGGCGGAGGCGGTCTGCGCGTGCTGGCCGAGGGAGAGGAGAGGGCCATAGTATACGCGCCCATATCCTCAAAGGATTATCTCAGGTGCGACGCATATATCATCGAATCGGAGACCCATTTGGCCGTCAATAAGCGCGACCAGGCCTCTCTGCGCTCCCTTCGCGACCTTTTTGTCTCCTACAGCGAGTTGGCGCCCCAGATGGGGGCCGATGTGCTGCCGAAGATTTTTGACAGCGACGATATGGCTTACGTCACAGATTTCATAGCTCAAAACACCTTTATCAAGCACACCGAAAAGCAGTCGGTTTTGGAGGAGAACAGCGCCGTCAAGCGTTGTTCCATGCTGACCAAGATATTGACCCGTGAAATAGATATCCTGCAGATAGAGCAGGACATCCACGACAGGGTCAGAAACCAGATGGATAAGAACCAGCGTGATTATTATCTGCGTGAACAGGTTAAAATCATAAATGAAGAGCTTGGCGACGGAGACGACCTTATCAGCGAGGCAAGGGAGTTCAGCGACAAAATACTGGCCCTCAAGCTGCCGCAGGATATCGAAGGCAAGCTGCTTAAAGAGGCGTCAAGGCTTTCGAAAATGCAGCCGGCTTCTCCCGAAAGCGGAGTTATCCGCACATATCTCGAAACCGTGCTGGAGCTTCCGTGGCACACTCTGACGGCTGAAAACGGCGATATTGCAAAGGCAGCGAAGAAGCTTGACGCCGACCATTACGGCCTTGAAAAGGTCAAGGAGAGAATCCTTGAGTTCTTTGCCGTCAAAACTATTGCCGGAGGCATAAAAGGGCAAATCATCTGTCTTGTCGGCCCTCCGGGCGTCGGCAAGACGTCCATTGCCAAGTCGATAGCCGCCGCAATGGGCAGAAATTACGCCAGAATATCCCTCGGAGGCGTCCGCGACGAGGCCGATATCAGAGGCCACAGGAGGACATATATCGGCTCCATGCCAGGCAGAATCATTTCGGCCGTAAAAGAGGCCGGAAGCAAAAACCCCCTCATCCTCATAGATGAGATAGACAAACTGGCCGCCGATTACAAGGGCGACCCCTCGTCGGCGCTTCTTGAGGTCTTTGACACAGCTCAGAACACAGCCTTTGTCGACCACTATATCGACCTGCCCTTCGACCTGTCTCAGGTGCTTTTTATCTGTACGGCCAATGACGCTGCGAACATTCCCGGACCTCTTTACGACAGGATGGAGGTCATAGAGCTTTCGGGCTATACCGCCGAGGAAAAGCTCCATATCGCGAAAGAACACCTGCTGCCCAAACAGCTCCGCGAAAACGGCCTCAGGGCCTCCAACCTCATTATCTCCGAGCCCGCCATGAGAGCCATAATAGACGGCTATACCCGTGAGGCCGGCGTCCGTTCCCTCGAGCGCGAGCTGGCAAAGCTATGCCGCAAAACGGCAAAGCATATGCTGGAAAGCGGCAAAAAGTCTCTCAGGATAACGCCCAACAACCTTGGCAAGTACCTGGGAAATGTCAGGTTCAAAAAGAAAGATATGTCGGGCGACAATTATTGCGGCGTCGTCAACGGCCTCGCCTGGACCAGCGTCGGAGGCGAGATTCTGGAAGTTGAGGCCATCGCCGTCGAGGGCACGGGAAAAATAGAGGTCACAGGCAATCTGGGAGATGTGATGAAGGAATCGGTCCGCGCCGCGGTAACCTATATCCGCAGCCGCGCCTCCGAGTTTGATATAACGTCTGACTTTTACAAGACAAAGGATATACATATCCATTTCCCCGAAGGCGCCGTGCCGAAGGACGGCCCCTCGGCCGGTATAACAATAGCCACGGCTTTGATATCGGCCCTCGGCGGCCGCGCGGTCAGCCGCGAGATAGCCATGACGGGCGAAATAACGATAACCGGCCGTGTTCTTCCTATCGGCGGACTGAAGGAAAAGACAATGGCCGCCTATCTTGCCGGCGTAAAAAAGGTTATTATCCCTGTCGACAATGTCAGGGATTTGGATGATATCGAGCCTATCGTCAGACAGTCGGTTGAGTTTATACCGGCCGGACACATGGACGACGTGGCTCGCACAGTTTTCCCAGAGCCTGTATATACCGAGGCTGACAAGGACGCCAAGGAAGAGATATCCAGCGTTATAATTCCCACTGTAACCTCGCGCAGAACAGGGGTCAGAAGATAAGGAAAGGTGTCTATGAACCTAAACAGAACTGTTTTTGTCCGCTCGGCGGCCTCTGCAAAGGATTTTCCCTCGGGTACTCAGGGTCGTCTGGTATTTGTCGGGCGCTCGAATGTCGGTAAATCCTCCACAATAAACTGCGTTGTCGGCAAAAAAGGCTTTGCCAAGGTCAGCGCCATGCCGGGCAAAACGGTTTACGTCAACCTTTTCAATGTGGAGGATAAGGCCTGGATAGTCGACCTGCCCGGCTACGGCTATTCCAAGACCTCCAAAGAGGAAAGAAGCCGCTATTCCAAGCTCATCGACGAGTATTTTCAGGACGATATGGACATGATAGCGAGGATGTATCTCATAGTCGATATCCGCCACAAGCCGACGGCCGACGACCTTACCATGATGGAATGGATAAAGGCCTATAATCTGCCTGTGACGATAGTCGCCAACAAGCACGACAAGCTCAAGCCCTCGCAGGTCGCCCCGGCCGTCGAGCTGATAAGGGAGACCCTCAAGCCGGACGAGGGGACTCTGCTCATTCCCTTTTCGGCTGAAAAGGGTACGGGAAAGGATATTCTTATCAGCGACATGATGGCGGCCTTAAAAAACTGACGATGGGAGATTTTAGATGCGAAACCTGCAATATTATCTGACAGTCTTTCCGGCTGTTCTGATTGCTTTGACGATACACGAGATGAGCCACGCCTATACCGCCTACCTGTTGGGCGACCCCACGGCGTCGGACAGCGGCAGGCTGACCTTTAACCCCATATCACATATCGACCCCATAGGTATGCTCTGCATGATATTTTTCGGTTTCGGCTGGGCGAGGCCCGTGCCTATAAACCCGAGATATTTTAATAATCCAAAGGTCGGCATGGCTGTCACGGCGTTTGCAGGCCCCCTTTCAAACTTTGTTCTCGGGGGCGTATGTATAATCGCGTATATCTTTATCCTGCTGTCGGAGCCGGGAAGAATACTCGCAGCCCTCGGCACATTCATAAATACCCTCGGAGTGCTTAGCATAGGCCTTGGCGTATTCAACCTTATACCGATACCGCCTCTCGACGGCTCAAAGATTCTTTTCATGTTTCTTCCGGGCAGGGTGGTCGCCTGGTTCTACCAGTACGAGGGCTACATAAGGCTGGCGCTTCTCCTGTGCCTCTATCTGGGCTTTATGGACAATATCATAGGGTGGGCGCAGTTAGGCGTTCTCGGGGTATTTTCCAAGCTGGGCCTTAAGCTGGCGGAGCTTGTGGGGCTTTTGTGATATGGCTGATGTGACATTTCATCTTGAGGTTTTCGACGGCCCTCTTGACCTGCTTTTGCACCTCCTTTCAAAAAACAAGATAGATATAAAGGATATACCCATTGCCGAAATACTTGAGCAATATCTTGAATACCTCGAGCAGATGAGGCAGATGGACATCGAGATAACGGGCGATTTTATCGCCATGGCTTCACAGCTTGTATATATCAAGTCTAAAATGCTTTTGCCCGTTTACAAAAACGAGGAGGGCGAGGAGGAAGACCCTCGCGCCGCCCTTATCGAGGCTCTGCTTGATTATCAAAGGGTCAAGCAGGTGGGAAGTATGCTCCTTGAAAGGTATGAGCTGGGCAAAGATATTTTTACAAAGGAGCGCCAGCCCGTCGAGCCGGACCCTGACAGGCTTTACGGAAATACGGCCGAACAGCTCAGAAAAGCCATGTCTGTCATTTTGGAGAGGGCCGAGCGCAAACAGCCGCCTCCCACGGAATCATTTGACGGAATAGTCGGCGGAGAGCAGGTGTCGGTCAACGACAAGCTGACCATGATACTCGAGCGATTTCGCGCACATAAAAGGCTGAGCTTTACAAAGCTTGTCCTTGAATCAAAGAGCAGGCAGGAAATGGTGGCCGTTTTTCTCGCCGTGCTGGAGCTTTCACGCACAAGCAGCCTTATCATTGAAGATGACGGTGAGGAATACAGCCTCATCCTTTCGGAGGGTGAAGATGGAGCAGAATAAGCTATACGCGCTGGAGGCGATATTGTTCGCTTCGGGCGACCCAATAAGCGCGGACAGGCTGTGCGAGGTTTTGTCTGTCGATAGGGAAGAACTGGAGGAACTGGTCTCCTGTCTGAGCGACTTTTATGAGTTTGAACGCAGAGGCATTAAGCTGATAAAGCTGGATGAAAAGTATCAGCTCGTTTCAAGACCCGAATATTCCGACTATATCCGCCGCGCCCTTGAATCGGGCAAACCTGCCATGCTTTCGCCAAGCGCCATGGAGGTGCTGGCCATAATCGCCTACAAGCAGCCGGTAACTCGCGCTTATGTGGAGCAGGTCAGGGGAGTTGACAGCTCATACACTATAAGCTCCCTTTCCGACAAGGGAATGATTGAGGGCTGCGGCAGGCTCGATGTACCGGGGCGTCCCGTTCTTTATCGGACAAGCGAAAAGTTTCTGCGTTCTTTCGGCCTTTCGGGGCTTGACCAACTGCCCTATATCGAAAACTTCAATATCTCCGCCATGGATCCTCAGCTTACAATAGAAGACCTGCCGGAAGGTGAGCGCTGATGCGCTGGCTTTTGATAGCTCTGCTTGTTATTCTCGGTATTCTGCTTTTTCTCCTGCTGTTGCCGGCCGGATGCAAAGTCGATATTTTCGGCGGAGAGCCTTCGGTTTATTTACGCCTTTTCGGTTTAAGCTTTAAAATATATCCCAAGGACGGCAAAAAGGGCGGCCAGGAAGACCACAAAAGCCAAAAAACAAAGGGAAACAAGAAATCAGAGGAAAAAAACGAAAATACGCCGGAAAACAAAAAGTCAAAAATATCTTTTGATACCGTTGTTGAGTATATCTCCTTTGTCTCGCGTTCTTTAGGAAAAATTGCAAGAGGGATATATGTGCCCGATTTTATGCTTGAGGCGCGTATACACAGCGACGACCCTTCAAAAACGGCCATGATATACGGCGGCGCCTGCGCCGCGCTTGAGTTGGCCGTACCGAAAATAGAAAAGGCCGTTACCGTCAAAAAGCGCGATATACGCATTTATCCCGATTTTATGGGCAGTACCGATTACAATCTGTCCCTGACCGTTATGGCAGTGCCCCTGCGCCTTATCATTGTTGCGGCAGGGATATATATAAAATGGAAAAAGTTAAAAAATAAGGCGGTGCAAAATGAGCAATGTAAATGAGACCATGAATCAAATCGTCTCTAAAATCAAAGACCTGGTCGATACCAACACCGTGGTAGGCAATCCTATTACAACGCCCGACGGAACGACCCTTATCCCTGTGTCAAAGGTCATGTTCGGCTTTTGTTTCGGCGGCAGCGACGGCAAGGACAAGGCGGACAAGCCCACCTTCGGCGCCGGCAGCGGAGCCGGCGTTTCAATGGTGCCTGTGGCATTTATCGTCGTTTCAAACGGAAATGTCAGGATGATTTATATCGATCCGCCCACAAACACAACTCTCGATAAGGTAGTTGACATGGTGCCAGGAATAATCGACAAGTTCACATCGGGCAAAAACGACCCCACAGTTAATTCATAAAAAATCTTCCGCCTCAATAGATTTCATTGGGGTGATTGATTTTGAAAAGATTTTTAGCTTTGGTTCTTCTTGCGTCGGTCATTTTTACGGCGGCCTCAGCCGCCGAGATGCCGGATGTTTCGGTATCGGCAAAAAGCGCCGTGCTTTATGACCCTTTATACGGAAAGGTGATATGGAGCAAAGAACCCGACCTGCGTCTGCCTATGGCCAGCACCACAAAGATAATGACGGCGCTTTTATCCTTGGAACTGTATGAGCTTGACCGCGAGGTGGAGATAGAGGCCTCATGGACGGGAGCCGAAGGCTCTTCCATGTACCTCAAGCCCGGAGAAATGGTGACCGTAGAGGAACTTATATACGGGCTTATGCTGATGAGCGGCAACGACGCCGCCGTCGCCCTGTCCAAACTGCTGACGGGGAACAGCGATGATTTTGTCGCCCTTATGAACCGCAGGGCCGAGCAACTCGGCATGAAAAACACCTCCTTTGAAAATCCAAACGGACTTGACGGGGCGGAGCATTTTTCGACGGCCGAGGATATGGCCGTTTTGATGGCTGAAGCCATGGAAAACGAAGACTTTTGCCGCATTTCATCGACCGAAATTGCCGACATGGCCGGACGGCACATGAAAAACCACAATAAGCTTCTCTCGCTTTCCTCGGTAGTATGCGGAGGCAAGACGGGCTTTACGAAAAAAGCCGGAAGATGTCTTGTCAGCGCGGCCGAGGACAAGGGCCGCCGTCTGATAGCCGTCACCCTTTCGGCGCCCGACGACTGGAACGACCATTTAAAGCTGTATGATATGGCATTTAACGCACTTGAATACCGAGATATTATCTCAGGCGGTATGGTTGCCTCTGTTCCTGTCTGCGGCGGAGAGGTGAAAAGCTGCCCGCTTTATATTGATCAAGGTTTTAGTATGGGTATGTTCGAGGGCGAAGGGGATGTCGAGACGGTTCTTTACGGCCCCAGAGTGGTATACGCGTCCGTAAAATCAGGGGAGACCTACGGTTATCTGACCCTTTCGATAAACGGCCGCGAGGTATACCGCGCCGACGTCCGTTACAAAAACGATATTAACTCGCAAAAGCCCTTAAAAGACAGCTTTTGGAAAAGAATAATAGATAAAGTTTTCAGGATGTGAAACGTGAAAGAGAGACTGCAAAAAATACTTTCCGCAAGAGGTGTTTGTTCTCGCAGAAAGGCCGAAGAATACATAACCGCAGGGGCTGTAAAGGTCAATGGAGTTACAGCGGTCTTGGGGCAAACAGCCGACCCCGTGCATGACGTGATAACCCTTTTTGACCGCGAGATAGACAAAAATGAGGAAAAAGTTTACATCATGCTCAACAAGCCTCGGGGATATGTAACCACATTATCCGACGAATCGGGTCGGCAGACTGTCACGGAGCTGATAGCCGATATTCCTCAAAGGATATATCCTGTCGGCAGGCTTGATATGCATTCGGAGGGCTTGCTTCTGATGACAAACGACGGGGAGCTTGCCAACAAGCTGACCCATCCGTCGCATAAGGTCTACAAGACATATCTCGTCAATATAAGCTACGACGGGAATAAACCTCCTGTGTCGGCGGAACAAATGCTTTCGCGTCCGATGACGATAGACGGAGTTAAGCTTCTCCCGGCCAAATGTCGGAAAATAACCGAGCTGGAGGACGGCTGCATACTCACTGTCAGTATAAGGCAGGGCAAAAACCGCCAGATAAGGCGAATGTGCGTACACTGCGGCTTTACCGTCCGTTCCCTCAAAAGGGTATCTGTCGGCAGGCTTATGCTTTCAGACCTTCCCACAGGACAGTACCGCCGTTTGACCCAAGAGGAGATAAAATATTTAAAAAGCCTGTAAAGCAGGGGGATAAATATGAAGCGCATCAACGAGGCCATTTCCGAAAAATACAATAATTTTACAAAAGGTCAAAGACTGTTGGCGGCCTTTATCAGCGACCATTGCGACAAGGCGGCTTTTATGAGCTCCTTTGAGCTGGCTTCGGTCTCGGGAGTCAGTCAGTCGACCGTCATGCGTTTTGCGTCGGCTCTGGGCTACAGCGGATATACCGAGTTTCAGGAGGCCCTGCAAAACGAGCTGAAATACCGCCTTTCGACACTTTCAAGGTTCGAGCTTATGTCAGACACGCCCGATGACAATGACACTTTCAAGGGCATAGCGGCGGCCGATTCAATGAACATCAAAAAAAATGTCGATTTAAACCCCATTGACGCAATACAAAACCTTTGCACACGCCTTTCTTTCAGCTCAAAAATATATGTCTACGGCCAGGGATATGCCTCGGCCGCCTCAAACTATCTCTGCTATTATCTCAGAATACTTTTGCAGAATGTCTGCGATATAAACCTGACGGGCATCGAGCCTATTTCGGCCATAGCCGATATCGGGCCGGGGGATATGCTGCTTCTCATCAGCTTTCCTCTTCATTCGAACGGCGTCAAGCGTATGGCCTCCTACGCAAAATACCGTGACGCCGCCGTTGCCACCATCAGCGAGGGCCCTCATTCGGAAATAGCCGAATATGCCGATGTGAATCTTGTGACGGAATACGGAGATTACGGTGTCAACGGCACCTTGGCGCCACTCATTTCGCTTTGCGGAAGCATCATCTGCCTTCTGGCGAGAAGCGACGAGAGGGCGCAGGACAAGCTGCGTCTTTCAGAGGAGGCGGCCAACTATGAGGCCGGAGATATTTCATGAAGACAGCTGTTGTAGGAGCCGGAGCCTCCGGAATGATGGCCGCCGTGTGGGCCGCCCGTGCCGGAAGCGATGTATTTATAATCGAGCGCAACGACCGCCCGGGAATGAAGCTCAATATCACAGGCAAGGGCCGCGGAAATGTGACAAATAACTGTGATATTCAGACTCTGATAAAAAATGTCCCGGGGAATGGGAGATTTTTATACAGCGCCTTTAATTCCTTTGACGCGCAGAGCGCCATGGCATTTTTTGAAGAGCTTGGCGTGCCCCTCAAAACCGAACGCGGAGACAGGGTTTTTCCCGTTTCCGACAAAGCCTCTGACCTTACGGCGGCCTTTAACAGAGAGCTTAAAAAGCTCGGCGTTCCTGTCATAAAGGACAAAATATTAAATATTGAAACGGAAAACGGCCGTGTGTGCGGACTGACAGGAGAAAAAAACAAATATCACTGCGACAATGTGATTCTGGCCTGCGGAGGCCGTTCATACCCCAAAACAGGCTCCGACGGGACAGGCTATCATCTTGCCGAGGCGGTCGGTCATTCCATAGTCGAGCCGAGACCCTCTCTTGTACCTTTGAATGTCAAAGGCTCCATCCCCAAAAGGCTCGAGGGGTTGTCTCTTCGCAATATTGCCGTCGCAATTTTAAGACAAGGCAAAAAGCTTTACAGTGATTTTGGAGAAATGGTTTTTACCTCTTTCGGCGTTTCGGGGCCGGTAATACTCAGCGCCTCGGCCCATGTGGCCAGAGAGAAGCTTTTTCCCTGCACGCTTGTCATTGATTTGAAACCGGCCCTTGATGAGGCTGTGCTTGACAGGCGCGTATTGAGGGATTTTGAAGAGAACCACAACAGAGATTTCGCCAATTCTCTCGGCAAGCTTCTTCCCACAAAGCTGATACCTGTTATAGTGGAGCTTTCGGGCATTCCGCCATATAAAAAAGTCCACGAGATTACAAGGGCGGAAAGACAGTCGCTCGTATCCCTCATAAAAGGTTTTTCTCTTGAAGTTATGGGTGCCGGGCCCTTTGACCAGGCCATCATCACTTCAGGCGGCGTGTCTGTCAGGGAAATCGAGCCGAAAACCATGGCTTCAAAGCTTGTCAAAGGGCTTTATTTTGCCGGGGAGATTATAGACGTCGACGCCTATACCGGCGGCTTTAATTTGCAGATAGCGTGGTCTACGGGAGTTTGCGCCGGCGTTTCGGCGGCAGAGGAGGTTATTGCGTGAAAAAGATAAATATTGCCATCGACGGCCCTTCGGGAGCAGGTAAAAGCACCCTCGCCAAACGCATGGCGTCAGAGTTCGGCTATATCTATGTCGACACGGGAGGTATGTACAGGGCTATCGGTCTTTATGTCCTCAGACAGGGTATATCCATCGGTGAAAATCAAAGGGTAAAGGATTGCCTGAAAGATATAAATATAGACATCAAATATATAAGCGGTTCCCAGCATATTTTCCTAAACGGCGAGGATGTTTCAGACCTCATCAGGACGGAGGAGATATCAAAGTACGCCTCTTTTGTCTCGGCCATACCGACCGTCAGACAATTTCTGCTTGACCTTCAACGCGCGCTTGCCTGCGAAAATAACGTTATCATGGATGGCAGGGATATCGGCACGGTTATACTGCCTGAAGCCTCGGTAAAAATATTCCTGACGGCCAGCGCCGAAAAGAGAGCGGGGCGCAGATATGAGGAGCTGAGGGAGAAAGGGCAGAACGTCACCTTTGAAAGCGTGCTTGAAAACATACGCCAAAGGGACAAGAATGATTCCGAAAGGGCTATTGCCCCTTTAAAACCTGCCGATGACGCTATAACGGTCGACACATCCGATATAAACCTGGAGGAATCGGCCGCGCTGCTGAAAAAAGTCATTTTGGAGAAGATGAGCAATGTTTAAAATAGCTTACTGGATTGTTTATATTTGCCTTTGGCCGATATACCGATTTAAGTTTATAAACCGCGAAAAAATATCAAAGGGCGCCGCTATTATATGCGGCAACCACACGGCAAATATTGATTCTGTCCTTGTGGTACTGGCTTTGGGCGACAAAAAGCAGTATGCCGCCATGGCAAAAAAGGAGCTTTTTCAGGTGCCGGTTTTAAAGCAGCTTCTCAAGGCCTTCGGTGCCTATCCAGTGTCGAGAGGGGATAACGATATAAACGCCATCAGATATTCCCTCAAGGCGCTGAAAAACGATGAAAAGCTCATTATTTTCCCTGAGGGAACAAGGGTCAAGCCCGGAATGCAGTCGGAGCCGAAAAGCGGCAGCGCCATGCTGGCCTTAAAGGCAAAGGTGCCCATCGTGCCGGTTTACATAACTCCCGGACGCAAGGCCTTCCGCGGCTGCACCCTGACTTTCGGAGACCCTTATTATCCCGAAGTCGAGGGAAAGCCGACGGCCGTAGATTTTGAGAACGTGACAGGGGAGATTATGCGCCGCGTACACGCGCTGTCTGATGTAAAAGCATTGGGTGAATGATATGAATGTAAAGGTTGCCAAAACGGCCGGATTTTGCTTTGGAGTAAAAAGGGCCGTCGATATGGCCTATGCGGAAGCCAAAAAAGGCGGCGGAGTATATACGGCCGGGCCTCTGATTCATAATGCCAATGTGCTTAGAGACCTGGAAAAGGCAGGGGTTTTCACGCTTGAGGACGGGCAGACCCCTCCGAAGGGGAGCAGGGTCATAATCAGGGCTCACGGACTGACTAAGAGCCAGCTTGAGCGTCTGGAAAAGGCCGGAGCCGAGCTTATCGACGCAACCTGCCCGAAGGTTGCCCGTATACATGATATAGCCGCCGCGGAATCGTCAAAGGGAAGGCATATTCTCATCATCGGACAGGCCGACCACCCCGAGGTCATGGGTATCGCTTCAAGATGCGACCGGTTTTCGATAGTATACACCCATGAAGAAATTGATGATTTTATAGCAAAATTTGGAGAAAAACCCATTTCTATCGTTTGTCAAACAACTTTTAACATAAAAAAATACGATGAGTTTGTAAATAAATTAAAAAACTCTTGTAAAGACCTACTGTTTTTTGATACAATATGTAAGGCGACTGAATTGCGGCAGTCTGAGGCTGCCGCCAATGCGTCGGAATCGGACGGGGTCATTGTCATCGGCGACGCCCACAGCAGCAACTCAAACAATCTCTTCCGTTTGTGCAAAGAGCTTTGCAAAAACACGGTGTTTGTTCAAAACGCCGAGGAGATTGACAAAAGGGCTTTTGAGGGCTGCCGTGATATTTTTATCACTGCCGGAGCTTCGACACCCGATTCGATAATTAAGGAGGTAAATAGGAAGATGTCTGAAGAAATCAAGAACGAAAACACTGAAAGCTTTGCCGAGCTTTTGGAGCAATCCCTCAAAACTTTACATACAGGAGAAAAGGTGTCGGGTATTATCACCAAGATAAATGCCACGGATATTCAGGTTGACCTGGGCGTCAAGCAGGCCGGATATATCGCCATGTCCGAATTGTCGGATGACCCCAACTTTGACGTTGCCGAGAGCATCCATGTCGGCGATGAGATCGAAGCCTATGTCATGCGTGTAAATGACGTCGAGGGCCTTATCATGCTTTCCAAAAAGCGTCTTGACGCCGTCAAGAACTGGGAAAAGCTTGAGACCGCTTATGAGACGAAGGAGCCTGTCGAGGGCGTCATCGTCGATCAGAACAAGGGCGGCGTCATCGCCTCCGTCATGGGCGTCAGGGTCTTTATCCCCGCCAGCCAGACAGGCCTTCCCAGAGAGGCTTCTTTTGACACGATGATGAAGACGACCCACAAGATGAGAATTACCGAAATCAACCGCCAGCGCAGGCGTGTCGTCGGCTCCATCAAGGTTCTCGAGGCCGAGAGCCGCAGAGAGGCCGCCGCAAAGATTTGGGAGACCATCGAGGTCGGCTCCCAGTATAAGGGCATTGTCAAGTCCTTCACCAGCTACGGCGCATTTGTCGATATCGGCGGCGTCGACGGTATGGTCCATATTTCCGAGCTGTCCTGGAACAGGGTCAAGCACCCCTCCGACGTCCTGACAATAGGCCAGGAAATCAACGTCTTTGTCATCGGTCTCGATACCGAAAAGAAAAAGATTTCCCTCGGTTACAGACTGGCTGAGGATAACCCCTGGACAAAGTTTGAGTCGACCTATAAGAAGGGCGATGTGGCTTCCGTCAAGATTGTCAAGTTCATGCCCTTCGGCGCTTTTGCCGAGGTTGTGCCCGGCGTAGACGGACTCATCCACATCTCTCAGATAGCCGACCGCCGCATCGGTAAGCCCGAGGAAGTCCTCGAGCTCGGTCAGGTCGTAGATGCTGTCATCACAGATATCGACACCGAAAAGAAAAAGATATCCCTCAGCATCAGGGCTCTTCTCGAGGGCAATCTGCCCACGGAGGACGAGGGAGAGGCTGACGAGGAAACAGCCGAGTAAAATAATTTCTCTTTTTAAAGCATTTAAAAAGCGCCGCCCGTTTTGGGCGGCGCTTTTATGCAGATATGTGTAAATCACCGATTGAGTCGCGCCTGAATAGGATAATTCGAGGTGATTTTATGAAAAGAGCCCCTTTCAGGAGACGTCCGCCACCACCTCCCGGCAGACGTAAAACTCTTCTGTGGCTAACTGTGATTTTTCTTTCTGTCACAGCGGCCTTTTTTGCCCTTGAAATCAAAATGCGTCCTCTTGTCAAAACATACGCCGAGGGCCGCGCGACCTATATAGCCACAAGGGCCGTCAACGAGGCAGTTGAGGAGGAGATAGAGGAACAGGGGGACGTTTACGACAATCTGGTTTATTTTGAAAAGAACGACGCCGGAGACATTATGGCCGTAAAAACAGATTCCGTGAAAATAAACCGTTTTAAATCCTCTGTTTTGTCAAAAATAAACGAGAAGATATATAAAAACAATTCCGCCCTTATCAAGGTGCCCCTCGGAAATATTATAAACGGCGAGCTGTTTTCGGGCCGTGGGCCGGGCGTCCCCGTGCTTCTCCAGATGGTCAACAATGCCAACGCCTCTTTTGTCAGCGAGTTCACCCAGGCCGGCATAAATCAGACGAGACACAGGTTGATAATAAATGTCACCGTCGGTATGAGCGTCCTTTTGCCCGGCGGAAGAGCCTATTTTGAGGTTACGACCGAGGTCAATCTGGCCGAGACGATAATTGTCGGCAAGGTGCCGGAGAGCTATACGGACATTGTGGATTCACGCGACAGCATTTTGGAAAAATATAATGACTACGGCAACTGAAGATGGTATAATAAAGGCGAAATTGAAAAGCCTTTTGGCTTTTCAGAGGCTTGTTTGGCAAGCACTGTGCGTTTTGAAAAAACGCATCAGCGCCTTTATTACACCGTAATGTTGCCTTGCTGTCACTTGTGACAGCGGCGCGATTGTCTCCGCGCCCGTCAAAACAAAGTTTTGACGGGAAACATTATGCTATAATTGTTATCGAACGCCAAAGGAGGAAGATGATAAATGGATGCCGGTAAAGAAATAAATGAACTTACCGACCATCTTATTGCCTATGCCGTTAAGTATTACAATGAAGACGCGCCTGAAATATCGGATTTTGAATACGACGACCTTATGAACCGTCTCAAGGCCCTCGAGGCCGAACATCCCGACCTCGCCAGGGACGATTCTCCGACAAAAAGGGTTATCGGCAACGTGCTTGAGGGCTTTGAAAGCGTGACCCACCCTTATCCCATGGAGAGCCTTCAGGACGTTTTTTCCTATGAGGAGCTTTACGATTTTGACAAAAGGGTCAAGGAGCGTTTTCCCGACGCTGAATATTCTGTCGAGGTCAAGATAGACGGCCTTTCGGTCTGTCTTGAATACCGCGACGGAATATTTGTCCGCGGAGCCACAAGGGGAGACGGCAGGGTAGGCGAGGACGTCACTGAAAACCTTAAAACAATATTCGATATTCCCCTTAAAATCGAATCCGACCTTTCGCCCCTCTATGTTCGAGGCGAGGTATATATGAGCTACAAGACCTTCGAGCGTCTTAACGAGGAAAACGAAAAGCTTGAAAAGCCCCTTTTCGCAAATCCGCGAAACGCCGCCGCCGGCTCCCTGCGTCAGCTGGACAGCAGTATATGCGCCAAAAGGAAGCTGTCGATTTTCTGTTTCAATCTTCAAAACGGGGAAGAGCTTGGTTTTGAAAAGCACAGCGACACATTTAATTTCATGAGGGAAAAGGGCTTTAAAATTGTCGACCGCTATATTGTCACCGATGATATGGCGAAAGTCATAGAGTTCATCGAGGAAATCGGAGAACACCGCGACGCCCTTTCCTTTGGCATCGACGGAATCGTCATCAAGATCAATTCTCTTGCCCAGCGCCGCCGGATGGGAAGTACGGCAAAGGCTCCGAGATGGGCCATTGCCTATAAGTTTCCGCCCGAGGAAAAACCCACAAAGCTGCTTGATATAACCGTTCAGGTCGGACGAACCGGCGTCTTGACGCCCAACGCCCTGTTTGAGCCTGTCAGACTGGCCGGCACCACCGTCAGCCGCGCCACCCTGCACAACAGGGATTTTATCGCCGAAAAGGATATCAGGGTAGGCGACACCATAATAGTCCGCAAGGCCGGAGATATCATCCCAGAGGTTCTCGGCGTCGACCTTAAAAAAAGGCCCCCCGACGCCCGTCCCTTTAAAATGCCCGACAGGTGCCCTGTCTGCGGTTCGCCCCTTTATACCGACCCCGATGAGGCCGCCATACGCTGCACCGGCTCGGAGTGTCCGGCTCAGCTTTCACGCAGCATAGCCCACTTCGCTTCACGAGGAGCCATGGATATCGAGGGTCTCGGAATAGCGATAGTTGAAGCCCTGCTTGAAAAGGGGCACATAAAATCGGCGGCCGATTTATATTACCTCAAGGCGGAAGACATCGCCGCCATGGAGAAAATGGGCGATAAATCGGCCGAGAACCTGCTTGCGGCCCTTGAAAAAAGTAAGGGTAACCAGCTTTCTCGTCTGCTTTTTGCCTTTGGCATACGCAATGTGGGACAAAAGGCGGCCAAGGTCATAGCCGAAAGGTATGAAAATATCGACGCTCTTTTGAACGCCACAGCGGAGGAACTGACAAATATAAGAGATATCGGCCCCGTTATCGCCGAAAGCCTGAAAAACTGGCTTGACAACCCCCAGAACCGCCACTTTATTCAGCGTTTGCAAGACGCCGGAGTAAACATGACCGAACAGGTGGACAAAAGGGACGGACGTTTTGAGGGCAAGACCTTTGTTTTGACGGGAACCCTTTCGGAGTTCACGAGAGACCAAGCCTCGGCCATTATTGAAGCGTTTGGCGGCAAAACCTCGTCAAGCGTTTCCAAAAAGACCAGCTATCTTTTGGCCGGAGAGGACGCCGGTTCAAAGCTGACAAAGGCCCAAAGCCTCGGAGTTGAGATAATCGATGAAGCTGTTTTTAAGGAAATGATAAAGGAATAAATCAATGGGCGAGAAATTAAATATGACGGAAGGAGACAGCCGACGCGCGGTTTTTGCCTCTATTTTGGCGCTGGCATGGCCAACAATGCTGGAGCAGATGATGCAGACGGCTGTGCAGTATGTTGACACGGCCATGGTCGGTTCTCTGGGCACTCAGGCAACCGCCGCGGTCGGCGCGACCACAACGGTAAACTGGATGATAGGCAGCACTGTTTCGGCCCTTGGAGTGGGTTTCCTCTCCTTTATTGCCAGGGCCTACGGCGCCGGAGACAGGGAGGCCGCCTCAAAGGCCTCGTCACAGGCTGTGCTGGCCGTTTTGGCGTCCGGGATATTGTTTACCATACTGACCCTTTCTCTCAGCCCCATGGTTCCCGTATGGATGCAGGTCGAGCCTTCGCTGAGAGACGTGGCGTCAAAATATTTTTTCATCCTGTATACGCCGATGCTGGCCAGAGCCGCCACAATAATCTTCGGTACGGCTCTGAGAGCGGCCGGGGACACCAAAACCCCAATGAGGGTTGGCGTTCTTGTCAACATCGCCAATGTTGTCATGAACTATCTGCTTATTTACCCCACAAGGGAAACATCCTTGTCTGGCCTGCGCCTGACCATGCCGGGAGCCGGATGGGGAGTTATCGGCGCAGGCACGGCCAGCGCGCTTTCATTTGCCATTGGCGGAATATGTATAACTGCGGCAATATGGCGACATCCTTTGATATCTCCGAAAGGCCAATCCCTTACCCCCGATTGGAACGTCCTGAAACCGTGCCTCAGGGTGGCGCTGCCAAATATGGTACAGCGTTTCGGCACCTCCATGGGCTATGTGGCTTTTGCGGCCATGATAAACTCGCTGGGTGAGATATCCACGGCCGCCCACACGATAGCCAATACTGTGGAATCGGCCTTTTACATACCCGGTTACGGTATGCAGACGGCGGCGGCTACCTTGGCCGGCAACGCGCTCGGCGCCGGTGACAGGGAAAGAATGAAGGCGTTGACTGCCGTTATTATCAAAATAGAGGTATTTCTGATGATAATCTCCGGCGCTCTGCTTTTTGCCTTCGCGCCTTTAATGATGGGCATTTTCTCTTCAAGCGCCGAGGTCATATCTCTCGGCTCAACCGTTCTCCGTATGGTGGCGCTTTCCGAGCCGTTCTACGGTGTGTCAATAATTCTTGAGGGCGTTATGCTCGGCGTGGGAAACACAAAGACGCCCCTTGTATTCAACATAATAGGTATGTGGGGCGTCAGGATACTGGGCACTTTTATCTGCACAGGCGTCCTCGGTATGGGCCTGACGTCGGCATGGGCCTGCATGATAGCACACAATATACTTCTCTTTGTACTGTTTCTTATCTATTACAAAAGGGGGACTTGGAATCCCCTAAACAGGGTCAACTGACGAAATGTCAAAAGGGTAGGCTTCGGCCTGCCCTTTATTTTTTTGTCATAAAGTATATACCTCTGAATACTATGTTATCGGGAGGACAAACCATGATGACAAGTATTAACAGAAGAGAAAGCATGAAAAGCTACATAATGGCCTCGTCGCTGCTGCCCGAAAAGCTTTGGAGGGCCGCCTTTCTGATAAATGAGGACGAGCGTATCGAAGCCGAGGAGTTCCGACTCAGGCTGGGCAGACCCTTTTCAATAGTTGTCAGGGGACAGCAAAAGGATATATATTCCGGCGGAAAAGCCGTGACTGTGACGGCCGACGACATAGAGGCCGTCATAACATCGGCTACCGACCATTCCTACCACAGCTGGGAAGAACAGATAAGCCGGGGCTTTATAACCGCCAAAGGCGGCTTTCGCATCGGCCTTTGCGGCCATATAGGCATGGGGGAAAGGGGAAGAGTGCTGAGAGATATCACATCGGTCAACATCCGCGTTTCCAGACAGATAGTCGGAGTCGGAGAACAGCTTGCCCAAAGGCTTATGAAAAACGGATTTAAGGACACCCTTATCATCTCTCCGCCCGGCGTCGGCAAAACAACCCTTTTGAGGGATATGTGCCGCGTTTTATCTTACCATTACCGCCTTTCAGTGGCCGACTGCCGTTGTGAAATAGGCGGCAGTCTCATGGGAGAAAACGCCTTTGACCTCGGCAAAAGCGACGTCATGTGCGGCGGAAACAAAAGCCATGTAATAAATATGCTCATTCGTTCCATGTCGCCCGAGATAATCGCTCTTGACGAAATAACCGAGGCAGCCGATATCGCCGCCATAGAGGAGGGTTCATATACCGGCTGCGCCTTTCTGGCAACAGCCCACGGAGTCAGTCTTGAAAATATGTCATGCCGCCCTCTATACAGGCGTCTTTTCGATACGGGAGTTTTTGAAAACGCCGTTCTGCTGGAAAGGGTGGGCGGAGAGAGAATATGCAGGATATTTGAAAGGAGTTTTGAAAATGGTCAAGCTTGTTGGCGCGGTGATGATAATTATATCCTGCTCGGCGATAGGCCTGTCGTTAAGCCGTGATATGAACAAAAGAAAAGGCAGTATAAAAGCCCATATCGAGGCCCTTAGGATAATCAAAAGCGAGATACTTTTCAAAGGCTCCGACCTGCGCTCGATAATGACCCTCCTGAAAAACAGGTGCGGCGGCGCGGCGGCCGATTTTTACGCCCTTTCCTTTGAACACGCCTCAAAGGGGCTGACTTATTCAAAGGCCGCCGAAAAAAACTTCAGCCTGCTGAAAAAGGAAGGTCTGACGGGCGATGATATCGAGATAATAAAGAGCTTCTGCAATGTTCTCGGCAGATATGACGCCTGCTCCCAGTCGGAAATGATAAGCAGGGCAATAGACGGGCTTGAAGAAAACCTGTCGGAGCTGAAAGGCGAAATGGCTTCAAAGGGCAAGCTCTACCGCGCCATAGGGGCCACCGCCGGCATAGTTCTGGCTCTGGTCGTCATTTAAAGGGCAGGGATGGTGAAAAGCATGGATGTCGATTTGATTTTCCGAGTGGCCGCCGTCGGTATACTTGTGGCCGTATTAAACCAGCTGCTTATACGCTCGGGCAGGGAGGAGCAGGCCATGATGACAACTCTGGCGGGGCTTATTGTCGTCATGATGATGATAATACAGCAGATAAACAGTATGTTCACCCTCATCAAGAGCACATTTGGGTTTTAGCCTATGGAAGATATGATAAAGCTTTCTGTCCTGTGCGTGACGTTGTGCCTTGTATCGGCCCTGATAAGCCAGGGAAGCAGGACAATGTCCCTTGTCATAATGGCGGCTTCGGGCATAGTTCTGATGGGCTTTATTGTCTCAAAGGCAGCTCAAATGACCGAGCGCATCAGGGATATCGCGCTTTTATCGGGCATAGACACAACAATGGCGGCTCCCGTCGTCAAGGTTCTCGGAATAGCCGTATGCGGAAAGCTGACGGCCGAGCTGTGCCGTGACATGGGAAGCCGCTGGGCGGCCGGGAACATCGAGATATTTGCCGTCATCGCCTCGGTAATTTCAATGCTTCCCCTGCTGGAGGAGGTTCTGAGACTGGTGGGAAGCATATGAAAAAAGCTCTGGCATTCGCCCTTATATTTATAGTTTTGTGTCCTTGCACTTGCAGGGCTTCCGACGTGGTGGACATTTCGCCGCTTGAAAACGCCCTGCCAAGCGAGGCGTCACAGTATGTGGATATTTCTCCCGACAGCGGCGACTTTAAAAGTGGGATAGAGGGGATATTCCGCGGCTTTCTGGAGCTGATGCACAAGGGGCTGCGCTCTTCCTTTGCCGAGGGTTTTATTATCCTGACAATCGGAGCCGCGGCCGGTATGATATCCGTCTTTTCCGGCCCTACAGATTCTCCTGTTCTGAAAAAAGCCGTCGACATCACGGCCATATGCCTCGTCACACTGCTCTGTCTCAGCGGAGCGTCGGGCGTGCTGGAATCCTGCTCTGCCTCGATAAACAGGTTACAATACTTCTCTTCGGCTCTGGTACCGGTATACGCCGTAGCCGTATCGCTGTCGGGCAATCCAAAGGCCGCCATATCTACGGCGTCGGCTACGCTTCTCTTTTCAAACGGACTCATCTTTCTCGCGTCAAAGATACTCATACCCGTCATATACCTGCACATTCTTATGTCGGCCATCGGCAGAATAGCCGAGAACAAGCTGATATTGTCTCTGGCCGCTATGTTCAAAAAGGCCTCAGTCAGTTTTTTCAGGTATTTTCTGATGCTCTATACAGGCTACATAACCATGTCGGGGCTTATATCATCGGGAGCCGACGCCGTCACGTTGAAGACGGCAAAGGTGACGATATCGGGCAGCGTCCCTGTTTTGGGCTCGGTCATATCGGATGTTTCCGAGGCCATTTTAAGCGGCTCGGTCATACTTAAAAACGCCGTAGGAATATACGGCTTCATAGGAGCCCTCGCCGTGTGTTTGGCGCCCTTTGTGTCGGCTGCCGCCAGATTGATAGTCTTTAAGCTGCTGTCCCTTTTTTCTTCCTCTCTCAGCAGCGGCGGCCTCGGCGGCCTGCTTGACAGTATTTCCGACAGCTACAGCATGGCCTTGGGCCTGCTTGGGACCTGCTGCGCCATACAGTTTTTGTCGTTTGTCATATGTTCGGTGGTGATAAAAACATGACTCAGGCAATAAGCGGATATTTTATAAGGCTGTTTATAGGAGGCTTTGCCGTCTTTTGCGTCATGGCTGTTGTGGGCAAGGGAGGGGTGAGCGAAGCCGTGAGGCTCTGCTGTGCCTGCTTTATGATAATACTCATCCTGACGCCCGGCATTTCGGCCGGAGATATTTTGTCTCAGCTGTCAACAGAGTCCGAAAACGCGCGATTGCAGCTTGAGGACAGAGTGAGCGAAGGCACAAGGGCCGCCTATGACGAGATAAACCGCGCGGCCGAAGAATATGTCTCGGGACTGATTTTCACGGGAGAGAAGGTCGGAGAGGTCAAATTAAAGTATGAAACGGACGATAAGGGCGGTTATGTTCCTGTTTCGGCCAAAGTGTCGGGGCAAAACCTTGACCGTGAAAATGTGAAAAAAACATTGACGGACGCAACCGGTATCAGTGAAGAAAACATCATTTTTGAGGGGTGAGTATTTTGGATAAAAACAAGTTTTTGGAATATTTAAGGACGGCCCTTGATAAGTATAAGTATGTTTTGATCACCTGTCTTGTCGGCATGGCCCTCGTTTGCTTTCCGTCCTTTGAGGGCGGCGAGGGGGCAAGCAATGCTGAAACGCCTGAAAACGCCGATGTGGCAGCTCTGGAACAAAAACTGGAAAGCATCCTGGCCGAAGTTTCCGGCGTGGGAAGGGTAAAGGTGGTGTTGACGGCAAAAAGCAGCAGTCAGGCGGTTTACGCTTTTAACGAAAACAAAAAGATCTCCGATTCTGAAAGCGGAAGGAGCGCCGACAGCAGCGCGTCCCTCGTCTCTGTAGGTTCCTCAGGCAATCAAACGCCGGTCAAGATACGAATCGACGAGCCGGAATACAGAGGCGCGTTTATCGTCTGCGACGGCGGAGATTCATCAAAGGTGAGGCTGGAGGTGGCTCAGGCGGTCTCATCCCTCACGGGAGTGAGCTATGACAACATCGTGATATCTAAAATGAAATAACAGGAGGATTGACTTATGGCACTCAAGAGAAAAGGAGCGGTAT
The DNA here is from genome assembly GCA_947648385.1 of uncultured Clostridia bacterium. Lineage (GTDB taxonomy): Bacteria > Bacillota > Clostridia > Oscillospirales > Butyricicoccaceae > RGIG1902. The sequence continues at coordinate 4,248 of CANSNO010000022.1, read as the reverse complement.
ATTCGGTAGTGGCCCTTATGCTTTGCGTGGCGGTATATCTCAACTGGAGCTACGGAAAGCAGGAGGAAGAGGGCTTCAGCTCGGTGGCCGATTTCCACAACAGCAAAATGCTTGGCGAGGCGGCCCTGGTGGACGGAAAAAGCGACGACGTCGAAAACGGTGGTAGCCGGCTTGACGACGATTATTTTTCCGAGGCCCGACTTTCAAGACAGCAGGCCAGAGACGAGGCCGTATCCATACTTAACAGGACTATAGAAAACGAAGCCACAGACCAGGAGGCCGCAGCCCAGGCCAGCGCCAGCGTACAGGTCATGGCCGAGGCGGCGCTTCAGGAATCCCGTATAGAAAACATGATAATCGCCAAGGGATACAAGGACTGCGTCGTATTCGTCAATGAAAACGGCGTGAATGTTATCATTTCCAAGCTTGAAAACGGCCTTCAGGACAGCGACATAGCCAAGATAACCGAAATAGTTATCGAGGAATCGGGCTTTGACGCCTCCAAGATAAAAATAGTTGAAACGGCCTGAAATAATTTATATGAACCTCTGGGAACAGGGGTTTATTTTTTTGGTCAAAAAGAGTATAATATAAAAGAATATGGATAGTGGAGGATATATATGAGCAGAAGGATGGCCCGCGAACTGGTCTTACATATGCTGTTTACAAACGATTTTGTCAACGAGGACGCCCAAAAGGTGCTTGACAGCAGTCTGGCACACAATTTCGACCTGTTTTCCGATGAATCGGAGTTATATCAGGTGGCGCCTTCCGAGGCGCAGGACGGATATATACATGATGCCTTTAAGGGCATCATGGAGCATATGCCCGAGCTGAACGGGTATATCGAGCAATATTCCGTCGGCTGGAGCGTTTCGCGTATGTCGCGCCTGACAAGGTGCATTTTGCGCCTCTGTATGTATGAAATGCTCTATATGGATATCCCTGTCGGCGCTTCGGTCAACGAAGGGGTGGAGCTGGCCAAAAAATACGACTCTGACGAGGCCGCCTCCTTTATAAACGGCGTTCTCGGCAGCTTTGTGGCAAAAGAGATATCCAAATGATTCTCGGCATTGACACCAGCAACTACAAAACCTCGGCCGCACTGTTTGACAGCAGGTCAGGGGAGTGGCTTTCAAAGGGCAGGTTTCTTGATGTGGAGCCTGGAAAGCTGGGCCTCAGGCAAAGCGAGGCCCTCTTTCAGCATACAAAATTCCTGCCCGACGTCATAAAAAGCCTCGGAAAAACTGACAAAATAGAGGCTGTTGGATGTTCGGACAAGCCCCGTGAGACCGAGGATTCCTATATGCCCTGTTTTCTTGCCGGGAAAAGCGCCGCCGAGAGCATAGCCTCGGTTTTGAATGTCCCGGTCTTTCACTTTTCACACCAGCAGGGACATATAGCCTCGGCCCTTTTGTCCGTGGGAAGAACGGAGATGGCAAAGGAGCCTTTCCTGGCATGGCATCTTTCGGGAGGCACAACCGAGCTGCTGCTCGTAAGGCCCGATAAGGAGCTTATCATCAGGGCGGAAATAATCGGCGGCACGACAGATATTTCGGCCGGACAATGCGTCGACAGGTGCGGAGTGGCTCTTTCAATGCCTTTTCCCTCGGGAAAGTATGTTGAGGAGGCGGCGCTCATGTCGGATAAAACCTCATCATTTACTGCAAAATGTGACGGCGCTCTTTTTTCTCTTTCGGGACTGGAGAACAAGTTCAAAGCCATGATAGAAAAAGGCGATCCGCCTGAGGACGTATGCCGCTTCACACTGCTTTCGGTCGGTTCAACGATATACAAGGCTACACAATGGGCGAGGACGCGCTACAGCGGCCTGCCTGTGCTGATTTCAGGCGGAGTATCGGTATGCTCCATTGTGAGGGAGTTTTTTGCCGGCGAGGAGGGCGTTTATTTTGCCGAGGGCGGCCTTGGCGGCGATAACGCCGTGGGCGCCGCGGTGCTGGCCCATATGGAGATGACAAAATGACACAGAAAGCCCTGACAGTATCTCAGCTCAACGAATACATAAAAGAGATGTTCAGCCGTGACGACCTGCTTGCCGGGATATGTCTCATGGGAGAGATATCCAATTTCAAGCGTCACTCATCGGGACATCTCTATTTTACCCTTAAGGACAGCCAATCGGTCATTTCGGCCGTCATGTTCCGCGGAGACGCCATGCGCCTGCGCTTTTCGCCCGACAACGGCATGAAGGTCATTGTCATGGGCAGAGTGAGCGTATACCCCAAAAACGGACAATACCAGGTGTATGTCTCGATTATGCAGCCCGACGGTATCGGCTCACTTTATATGGCCTTTGAGCAGCTCAAGGAGCGGCTCTATGAAAAGGGACTCTTTGACCAAAGCCGCAAAAAGCCGCTGCCGCCTCATCCGAATAAAATTGCCCTGATAACATCGCCTACAGGCGCCGCCGTCAGGGATATGATAAGGATACTCAGGGTCAGATATCCTCTATGCAACGTGGTCGTATGCCCTGTAAAGGTTCAGGGAGAAGGAGCGGCCGAGGAGATTGCCGCCATGATAAAATATGTCAATGCGCATTCTCTGGCCGATATAATTATAACGGGACGCGGCGGAGGTTCACTTGAGGACCTGTGGGCATTTAACGAAGAGACAGTGGCCTATGCCATATACAACAGCGATATTCCCGTTATCTCCGCCGTCGGGCATGAGCCTGATATCACCATTTCCGACTATGTGGCCGACGTCAGAGCGTCGACGCCTTCAAACGCCGCCGAAATCGCCGTGCCCGATATCAGGCAGTTTGTTTCATACCTGCACGGCGCCGCCGACCTGATGACAAAATATCAGATGAATATTATTTCATCATACCGCGAAAGACTTGAAAGAGCCTCAAATAGACCTGTCATGCAGGGGCCGGGAGAGTATTTTAACGAGAGAAGGATGTATCTCGCTTCTCTTGAAGACAATTTAGTATCAAATCAAAACCTCATTTTGGAGCGCAAACGCCGTCACCACGGGCGGCTCGCCGCCGAGCTTGACGCATTAAGTCCGCTCAAGGTGCTTTCCAGAGGATATTCTATGGTCAGCGGTAAAAACGGCGTAGTTAAAAGCGTAAAAAACATATCTCCGGGAGAGGATATAACCGTCGTCTTTTCCGACGGACGAGGGGTTTGTACCGTAAACGAAGTGATAAGCGATCCGTTACGCGATCAAAAGGAGCAGAACAATGGCTAAAAAGTTTGTGTTTGAAGAATCTGTCGCAAGGCTCGAGGAGATAGTCGAGCTTCTTTCCCGAGGAGACGCTCCTCTCGACAAAAGTCTTGAGCTTTTTGAGGAGGGAACCTCGCTGATAAAAAAATGCGGAGAAGCTCTGGATAAGGCCGAGCAAAAGGTCACCCGACTTGTAAAGTCAAAGGAAGGCCCCGAGGAAATCCCCTTTGAAGAGGAGGCTGAATGATATGTCCATGGCCCCAAAACTCCTGAGCGACGAGGCCGCTATTATCGAAAACAGGCTTGAATACCTCATGCCGGCCGAAACCAATCTGCAAAAAGATATTTTCGATGCCTGCCGCTACAGCCTGCTGAGCGGCGGAAAGAGGCTCAGGCCGGCTCTCTGCATGGTCTTTTACCATCTTTGCGGAGGCATGGCCGACAGTGCTTATGACTTTGCTTCGGCCATAGAAATGATACATTCGTATTCCCTCATCCACGACGACCTGCCCTGTATGGACAATTCCGACATGAGGCGCGGCAAGCCTTCATGCCACAAGGTGTATGGATATTCGGCCGCCCTTTTGGCCGGAGACGCCCTTTTAAACCGTGCTTTTGAAATAATGACAATGGGTCTTGAGGGAATAGACCCCTCTTATCAGCTCAAGGCGGCCCACGCCATGGCCTCCTCGGCCGGAGTATACGGCATGGTGGGCGGACAAGCCATTGACTTGGCCTTTGAGGGAAAGCCCTGCAACGAAAAACAGTTATGGACTCTCATAAGTTTAAAGACTGCCTCTTTGATAGCCGGCGCTTGTGAAAGCGGATGTCTGCTGGCCGGGGCCGACAAAGACACGGCCGCGGCGGCCGCCAAATACGGCGAGTCTGTCGGTCTTGCTTTTCAGATAAGGGACGACATTCTCGACAAAATAGGGGATTCTTCCATACTCGGAAAGCCGACGGGCGAGGATGAAAAGAAAAACACCTTTGCCTCTCTTTATGGGATAAAAGAGTGTGAAAAAATGGTGTGCAAGCTGACAGGCGACGCTCTTGAAT
>CANSNO010000021.1 GCA_947648385.1 uncultured Clostridia bacterium | reverse complement strand
GAATCAATTAAGATTAAATCAATTATTTTTATAATACCATAATATTCCCACGGTTGCAAGTTTTATGTAATTTCATGGGGAAAAGGGTTTTTAAAGCTATCCAATTTTTTCTTAATATGGTATTATTATCTTTGGAAATATGCGGAAATATCGAGCCGAGCGTCTTTGCCTTCGGCTCCAAGGAGAAAACAAATGAAATTTCGAATCAACAACGATGAATTGGCCTGCCTCAACGGCAGTGTCGCCCCCGTCTTCCCGAAATACACCTCTCAGCTCATCAACTGGGCCAACCAGAACGCGCGCGGCACCCGTCCGAAGGTGGTGGGGCAGCTTTCGGAAATGTTCCCCGAATACAGAAGCCAAACCGACAACGTCTCCCTCGACGGCTGGAGCAAATGGTATGACGAGCACAACCCCAACGCCATAGAGCAAGCCACCGACAAAATAATGCTCCATGTGGCAAACCTCAAAAAGGCCATAACCCTTATCGACAGGGATATGGTGAAAAGCTGGGTAAACGACCTTGTCATCGCAAAAACCTATAACGGCCTCTATGTCCAGGAGGCGATACTTTTAAAGCTGGCCGAGCAAATGGGCGAACCGTACAGGCCGGCCTCCCCACAGGAGACGGCAAGGGGGATCAACGGCTATGTGGGCGACACCGCTTATGCCGTCAAGCCGAGCAGCTTTAAATCAATGGACCGTCTGCCGGAGGCCGTAAACGTAAAAATGATTTTTTATACAAAAAGCAAAACCGGCCTGTCGGTCGAGGTCGAGGAATGATAAAGAGGGCGTGGGACAAGCCCACGCCCCGAGCTTTATTTCGGAAGAGAATCGAGAAACTTTCTTTTGCACGTATAGTCTCTGTCGGTATCGACGCCGACAAAGCCCGTCCTTATCAAATGGTTGTTTATAAAGGTTCTGTTGTCCAGGTATACATAACAGAGCTGCCCGTCCTCAACCTCCCCGACCGTCGGGTCGGGCTTTAAAAAGACCCTTCGGTTTTTGAACTTGCCCTTCAGAAACTCCACGGCCTGCTGCTCAAGCTCCGGTATGGGCTTTACTCCCAGAAGCTTTACCGTCTGTCCGTTTCCGAGCTCTATCGTGTCGGCGCTTAGAACCTTTCTGACAGTAAAATAGTCGGCGCGCTTATATGTGTTTTTATCTATTCTGGAGCCGAACTGCATTTTTTTGACGTTTACCTTTTTGTCCATTTTATGGGGGTCTCGGAAGACATAGGGCAGGCTTTCAAAGGAATGCTCGGCTCCGCTGTCCTCGGCAAAGGTCAGGCGGAAATCCTCGCCCTGAGGGCCTGAAAGTTTATTTTTTATTATAGGCTCAAACTCCCTGTTTATCTCGTAGCCTACCGAGTTCCTGCCCAGACGCTTTGCCGCCAGCGACGTCGTGCCGCTGCCGACAAAGGGGTCGAAAACCGTTTCGCCCTCAAAGGAGAACATTTTTATAAGCCTTTTGGGCAGCTCCTCGGGAAACATGGCTATATGCCCCATCTGCTTGACGCCGCCGAAATGCCAGTGGGAGGAGAAATATTGGCTCCACTCCTCCTTTGTCATGGCCGAAGCAGCTTTCTGCTGTGGGGTCGGCTGTGGGGCCTTGCCCAGCTTTTTAAAAAGCAGGATAAACTCGTAATCCATTTTCAATATGCCGTTGCGCGGATAGGGGAAGCTCCCCATGACGGCCCCTCCGCCGGAGGAGTTCATGGTGGTGGTCTTCTGCCATATGATGGCTCCCATATAATCCATGCCGAGGGTCTCGCAGAAACGGATTATTTCGGTGCGGATGGGAATGACCTTATATCTTCCGTAATAAAGCGAACGGGCAAATTGGTCTCCGATATTGATGCAAAGCCTGCATCCGTCGGCCAGAACGCGGTAGCACTCCCTCCACACAAGGTTGAGATTGTTTATATATTCCTCATAGCTGTCGTTGAAGCCTATCTGGTCCTCGGTGCCGTAATCCTTAAGCTGCCAATAGGGCGGAGAGGTTATGATAAGCTGCACCGATTTATCTTCTATCTGATTGAGCGAACGGCTGTCGCCGAAAATTATTTTATGTTCAGTCATAATAAGGGCTCCCTTGTCCGGACTTTTCTCCGTCCGACGGTATACACATATCGGCGGCGGATACATAAAAATTATAAAATCTTTAATTGACTATGTCAAATACAATAATCGGTTATAATTTCAAAATACGGTTTTTAAAGAGAGAAAGCCGCGCGGAATGTTCCGCGCGGCCTTTTTTATTTTTCTTTTTTATCACAGTGAGGGCAGGCGCCGCCCTCCGAGTGGGCGGAGCAGCCCTCACAGCCTCCGCCGCAGCATCCTCCCCCACTCTTTCTCACCCTGACGGCCAAAAGCACAAGAGCTATAAGAACAGCCAAAACAATTATATCCTGTATTTTCATCTTTTAAAATCCCAACGCCAATCCGAAAGTATATACCATAAATGAAACTATCCATGCCACTCCCGTCTGGAAGGCCATCATTCCGGCGGCCTTGCCCATGCCGCCAAGCTCTCTTTTGACGGCGGCCATGGCGGCCACGCAGGGCATATAGAGCAGGGTGAAAACCAGGAAGGACACGGCCTGAAGGTTACTTGCGAAAAGGGTGCTTATGGCGGCCTCGCCCCCCATAAGCATGGAGAGGGTGCTGACTACGGCCTCCTTGGCTCCGAGGCCGGCCATCAGAGCGGCGGCGCACTCCCACCTGCCGAAGCCGAGGGGCTTAAATACAGGCGCGATGCGCCTGCCGATTGCAACAAGCATACTGTCGGCCGTATCGGAGACCATGTTGAAACCGAAATCAAGGTTTTGCAAAAGCCATATGACAATGGAGGCCATGAAAATGACGGTAAAAGCCTTGACAAGAAAATCCTTTGCCTTTTCCCACATGAGGAAAAAACTGCTCTTGGGCGAGGGCATACGGTAGGCCGGAAGCTCCAGCACAAAGGGGGCCGGACGGCCGCGGAAAAGGCTGCTTTTCAGCATAAAGCCGATAAGCACGCCCACCAAAATGCCCGTCACATAAAGTCCCAGCATGACAAGGGGCTTATATTTCGGGAAAAAGGCCTGACATATGACCGTATAGATGGGCAGCTTGGCCGAGCAGGACATAAAGGGGATGAGAAGTATGGTCATCTTTCTGTCCCTCTCGCCGGGCAAAGTTCTGGTGGCCATTATGGCCGGCACGGAACAGCCGAAGCCTATCAGCATGGGCACAAAGGAGCGGCCCGAAAGGCCGATTGTCCTGAGCAGCCTGTCCATGACAAAGGCCACGCGAGCCATATATCCGCTGTCCTCCAGAATGGAAAGGCAGAAGAAAAGCACGACTATCGTCGGCAGGAAAGAAAGCACCGAGCCTATGCCGGCGCAGGCTCCGTCTATTATAAGAGAGTGGAGCCACGGGCTGACAGCCGCCCTTGTAAGGCCCATATCTATAAGCCCTATCGTACTGTCGATAAGGCCCTCGAAGGCGCCCGAGAGGACCGGGCCGACGAGGCCGAAGGTTATCCAGAAAACAAGGAGCATTATGCCGAGAAAAATGGGTATGCCGTAGACCTTGTGGGTCAGCACACGGTCTATCTTCCATGAGCGCCGCTGCTCTTTTGTCTCCCCCGGATGCTTGACCGTTTTTTGACACACGTTTTCTATAAACGTGTATCTCATGTCGGCCAGCGCCGCCTCGCGGTCGATGCCCAGCGTTTTCTCCATGTCCTCGACAATATAGTTTATGACCTCCATGTCGGCCTCATGCAAATCGAGAAGCTCGGCCATCGGCCCGTCTCCCTCCACAAGCTTTGAGGCGGCGAAGCGCAGGGGGACATTGTGCTGTCGGGCGTGGTCCTCGATGATATGCACCACCGAATGAAGGGCGCGGTGGACGGGGCCGGAACAGAAATCCACCTTTTGTGGCCTTATATCATTTTGTACTGTCTCAATGGCCTTGTCCACAAGGTCGTGGACGCCGTCGCCGCTCAGCGCGTCGATGGCTATGACGGGCACGCCCAGCTCGCGGCTGAGGCCCTCCACATCAACAGAGCCGCCCGAGCTTAAAAGCTCCCCCATCATGTTGAGGGCAAGCACCATGGGCTTGCGAAGCTCTATCATCTGGAGGGTCAGATACAGATTGCGCTCGATATTTGTCACATCTATTATGTTGATTATGCCCTGGGGCTCGTCGGACAAAAGATAATCCCTTGTCACGACCTCCTCGGCGGTATAGGGCGATATGGAATAGATACCCGGCAGGTCGACCACATGGGCGCCCTCATGGCCCAGTATGTCCCCCTCCTTGCGCTCGACCGTCACGCCGGGGAAATTGCCCACATGCTGGCGCGAGCCGGTGAGCTGGTTGAAAAGGGTGGTTTTTCCGCAGTTCTGATTTCCGGCAAGGGCAAAGGTTATGTTCATTTTCCCTCACCTCTCAGGGTTATCTTTTCGGCGTCCTCAAGCCTCAATGTCAGCTCATAGCCTCTGAGCTTTATCTCCACGGGGTCTCCCATGGGCGCCTTTTTTCGCATGGCGACCTTCGTGCCGGGAGTAAGTCCCATATCCAGCAGGCGGCGGCGCAGCGCCCCCTGCCCTCCGACCGTGTCGATGACCGAGTTTTCCCCGATTTTCAGTTTGTCAAGCGTCATGATTTTCACCTTTCCTTTTTTGGTTAGCAACCGCTTACTTATGATGTTAGCACTCGCTAACCGTTTTGTCAATAGGGCGGGCTTTACTTCCGTGATTTTCTAATGTAATATATTTATATATATTAAAAGGCGGTGTTTTTATGAAAATCATGGCGATAGATTTGGGAGACGTCAGAACGGGCGTCGCCTTTTCCGACCTGACCGGCTTCATTGCCGGGCAGAGCATGACCATAACCTGCCGTGACAGGGACAGGCTGCTGGAAGAGATATGCGCCCTTATAGATAAGGAGGAGCCGAAGGAGGTTGTCATCGGCCTGCCTCTCAACATGGACGGCACCGAGGGGCCGAGGGCCGAAAAATCCCGTGCCTTCGGCCAAAGGCTCGGCAAAATGAGGCCCCTGCCCATAATCTATGAGGACGAGAGGGGCAGCTCGATAACGGCCAACAGAATTTTGAGTGACGCCGGAAAAAAAAGAGGCAAGCAGAGGGCCAAGGTGGACGCCGTGGCCGCCTCGGTCATACTGCAAAGCTATCTCGACTCCCGAAAAAATTAGTCAAATTATATAAATAGAATTGTCTGTTTCAGAGAAAAATCGTCAAAAACAAAAGTTTAGCTTTCGGCCCGATAAATAAAATGGTAAAATATATTCAGGTACTATATTTATAACAGGGAGGACGAACAGAAATGACTGACAGACAACAGCTTATCGTCAAAAACGTCGACGCCAACAAACAGATGATTCTCGACGCCGAACGCTGGCTTTGGGCCCATCCCCAGACAGGCTATACCGAATGGGAGGCCAACGAATATCTGACAGAAAAATACGAAGCCCTCGGATATAAGCTGGTTCAGGCCGGCAATATCCCCGGCTTTTATACCGATGTAGACACAGGCAGGCCCGGCCCCACGCTGGCCATCTTCGGCGAGCTGGACGCCCTTGACATAGCCAACCATCCCGAATCGGTAAACGGCATGACGCACTGCTGCGGACACCACGGCCAGAGCGCCGCCCTGCTGGGTATCGCCGCCGCTTTGAAGGAGCCGGGCGCCCTCGACGGCATGAGCGGCAAGATTCGTCTGATTGCCGTGCCTGCCGAGGAGATGATACAGCTTGCCTTCCGCGAGGACCTTCGCAAGAAGGGGGTCATCAGCTATATGGGCGGTAAGGTGGAGTTCATGCACAGAGGCTTCCTCGACGACGTCGATTTGGCCATGATGGTCCACGGCGGAGCCGCCGGCCCCGAAGAGGCTTTCGACTTCGGATGCGGCATGGGCAGCAACGGCTGTATGGCCAAGACGATAAAGTATAAGGGCAAATCCTCCCACGCCGGCGGCGCTCCCCATCTGGGAATCAACGCCCAGTACGCCGCCATGCTGGGTCTCCAGGCCTGCAACGACCTGCGCGAGACCTTCCAGGAAAAGGACACAATTCGCTTCCATCCCATCATGATGGGCGTTAACGTGGCTGTCAACATCATCCCCGATGAGATGAAGATAGAGAGCTATGTCCGCGGCAAGTCGATCGAGGCCATCAAGAACGAAAACAAAAAAATCAACCGCGCCCTGACAGGCGCCGCTCTGGCCATGGGCGCCGGAGTCGAGCTGTGTGACCGTCCCGGCTATTCTCCCGAATATCATGACCCGGCTTTCATGAAGCTGGTCGAGCAGTGCTGCGTCGACCTCGTCGGCGCCGACCGCGTCAGGTTCGACTATGAAAAATGGGGCACCGGCTCCTCCGACTTCGGCGATATCACCTGCGTCATGCCCGGCGTCCAGTTCAACGCCACAGGCGCCATAGGCACAGGCCACGGTATCGACTATTACATCAAGGACCCCAACCGCCTCTGCGTCAACTCGGCCAAGGCTCAGCTTCTGGTCGCCGACGCCCTGCTGACAAACGGCGGCGAAAAGGCCAAGGAAATAGTCAAGAACTATAAGCCCCAGTATCCCTCCATCAAGGCATACTTCGAGGCCATCAACGACCTTATCCTCGACAAGGACGCCGTCGTTTACGACGAGAACGGCGCCGCCAAGGTCGACTATCTGAACATCTAAAGTAGCTCAGCGGTTTTCGCGGCGCTTGCGCGCCGCGAAAACCTTAATTTTAAACACAATAAGGGAGGCAAAAAGAACATGACAGACAGACAACAGCTTATCGTCAAAAACGTCGACGCCAACAAACAGCTTATTCTCGACGCCGAGCGTTGGCTTTGGGCCCATCCCCAGACGGGCTACACCGAGTGGGAGGCCAACGAGTACCTGACCGAGAAGTTCGAGGCTCTCGGCTATGAGCTGACACAGGCCGGCAATATCCCCGGCTTTTACACCGACGTCAAAACGGGCAAACCCGGCCCCACGCTGTGCATTATGGGCGAGCTGGACGCCCTTGACATCGCCAATCATCCCGAATCTGTAAACGGCATGACACACTGCTGCGGCCACCACGGCCAGGTCGCCGCCCTGCTGGGCGTCGCCGCCGCCCTCAAACAGCCCGGCGCTCTTGACGGCCTCTGCGGCACCATCCGCCTGATGGCCGTGCCGGCCGAGGAGATGATCCAACTGGCCTTCCGTGAGGAGCTTCGCAAAAAGGGCACAATCGGATACATGGGCGGCAAGGTTGAGTTCATGAGCAGGGGCTATTTTGACGACGTCGACATCGCCATGATGGTCCACGGCGCCAACGCCGGAGACGACATCGACTTCCGCTGCGGACTCGGCAACAACGGCTGTATGGCCAAGACGATAAAGTACAAGGGCAAATCCTCCCACGCCGGCGGCGCTCCCCATCTGGGCGTAAACGCCCAGTACGCCGCCATGCTGGGCCTTCAGGCCGTCAACGACCTGCGCGAGACCTTCCAGGAAAAGGACACGATTCGCTTCCATCCCATCATGATGGGCGTCAATGTGGCCGTCAACATCATCCCCGACGAGATGAAGATTGAGAGCTATGTCCGCGGCAGGACGATAGAGGCCATCAAGAGGGAGAACAAGAAGGTCAACCGCGCTCTGACAGGCGCCGCTCTGGCCATGGGCGCCGGAGTCGAGCTGTGCGACCGCCCCGGCTACTCCCCCGAATATCATGACCCGGCTTTCATGAAGCTGGTCGAGCAGTGCTGCTGCGATCTGGTCGGCGCCGACCGTGTAGCCTTCGATTACAACGCCTGGAGCACCGGCTCCTCCGACTTCGGCGACATAACCTGCGTCATGCCCGGCGTCCAGTGGCACTGCGCCGGAGCCACAGGCACGGGCCACGGCATCGACTATTACATCACCGACCCCAACCGTCTGTGCGTCAACTCGGCCAAGTCCCAGCTCTTCGTCACCGACGCTCTGCTGAGCAACGACGCCGCCAACGCCAAGGAGATAATCAAAAACTACAAGCCCCAGTATCCCTCCATCAAGGCATACTTTGAGGCCATCAACGACCTTATCCTCGACAAAGACGCCGTTAAGTATGATGAAAACGGCGCCGCCACGGTCGATTTCCTGAACATTTGATTTGTTAAATAAAAAAAGACGGGCCTTTTGGCCCGTCTTTTTTATTTTATTCTCTGCACCGCGTAATTGTATATTCCGCCGTATATCTCCCTGTAGATGACGTCAAGTCCGTCAAAGGGCGCGGCGGCGTTATATGACAGGATATTCATTTTAATTCCGAAAAGCCTTATCCTGTCGCCCGTCTCAACGAAGCCGTTTTTGAAGTAAAAGGCCCTGCGAGCCAGCCTTTCGTCACGGTTGTCGCATTTAGCCTCGGGGTCTTCTATTTCGAGATAGAAATTACAGCCCTCGTATTCCTTACAGAGAGCCTTTAAGGCCTGACCGCCGATGCCCTTTCCGCGCGTTTCGGGGTCTACCGCAAGATAATCGAGCAATACCGCCGCGCCTATCTTCACCACAAAGGCCAATCCGGCCCTTTTACCGTCGTTCCATATGGTGTGCAGGTTGCATATGCACCTGTTTCTCATATCTATAATAGTGCTGAACTTTTTCCTCTCTCCCTCGGGAAAGGCCGACAAATAAAGAGCCTCGAGATAGGCCATATCTTCGGGGGCGGCGTATTTTACCGTTGTCATATATATCACTCCTTCCCGTCAATTCTATCCTTTTGCTCCGACAAAGTCAACCGAAAAAGCGAGCCTTGCCGTTCTCCTTGACCTCCCTGAGAAGCTCAAAGCAGCCGAGCTTTTCGGCCTGGCGGTAGTATTTTTCGTTGAGGCTGTGGAGCAGATAACCGTCGAAATACTCGACGCCGCACTTTTTAAGCTGCTCCTCAAACAGGGCGTGTATATCGCTGTCCTCCTTGAGCTCGAGACAGGGCAGTTTGGTGGTCAATATATAGCTGTCACGGGGATAGCGGCTTGTCAGGGTCTCCCTGACAAAAAGCTCGCTTTTATAGTTCAGATAGCCATAAGCCGTGTCGAAATACTTAAAGCCCTTGGACATAAAATAATCGACCATTTCGGCCATCTGTTTTGTGTCCACATCGCTTGTGTCATTAGGGTCGATATGGGGCAGACGCAGACAGCCGAAGCCCAGCTTCTTTTCTCCTTCAAACAACACAAAAAAACAACCTCCCTGTGTTTTATTGGTCCTTATCCAATAAAAGAATACAGCGAGGCCGTTTTTATGTCAATTACTTATTGTGTATGGTAAGTCATGCTTTAAAAGCATAAATCAAAATTCTTTTTTCTCCATTATTCTGACGCTGACGGCATAGGATATCAGCCTGAGCACGGCCGAAAGGGCAAGCACTGCGGCGGCGCCGGCAAAGAAGTCAATATTTCTCAAAAAGTCGGGCATTTCAAGACCCATCTCAAACAAAACGTATGTCGCCGCCACGCAAACAGCGACGATGGCAAAGGTGGCTATCCTGCCCTTTTCCGGCCCCCATTTTAAAATAGAGGGGATGTTGACCATGGTCAGCGCCGTGTCAATGACAATCATGGATACAAAGGCGTCGCCGAAATCGAGATAGGAGACATTTCCGCTGACAATAAACCGCATCCCCATGCCTGACGCCATGGCGACCGTCAAAAAGAAGAATGAAACTATAAGTGACAGCAGGTACTTGCTGCGGACATACATTTTTCTTGTGACAGGCAATGTCATGAGATAGCCCAGCCCACCCTCAAAGTTGTCATAGGACATGGTGGCCACCAAAAGGGAGGATGAGAGTATGCCACTGTAGCTGGCCACAAAGGCCGGGCTCTGCCAGGCGAAAATGAGCATGAGAATGACAAAAAAGTATATTTTTTGCCTTTTTATAAAATAAAGGTCTTTTATCAAAAGTCCGCTCACAGCTTTTCACCCCTTATCAAAATTGAGATTATATTGTCTATGCTACCGTTTTCAATGGTCAGCATGGGATATTTCTCGGCGTAAAAGGCCCTGTCGTCGGTCAGGCAGGCCATGCCGTAGCTCTCCCTGCATATTCCCATGACGCGGCTTTTGTCGAGGGCGTAATATTCCTCATCAGTCGTCTTTAAAATGCCGTATGTCCCCAAAAGGCGGTCGGTGTCGTCGTGGAGGATAACACTGCCCTTGTCTATCATATAGATGTCGTCGCAAAGGCTTTCAAGGTCGGTGGCGATATGGGAGGATATCAGCACTCCCCTGCCCTCCTTCTCCATATACCCTCTCAGCTCGTCCAGTATCTCCCCACGGGCTATGACGTCGAGGCCCGAGGTCGGCTCGTCGAGTATCAGGAGCTTGGCCTGGTGGCTCAGGGCGCAGAAAAGACGGGCCTTGGCCTTCATTCCCCTTGAAAAGCCGTTCATCGGCTTGTCTATGGGAAGGCCGGAGAGCTCGCACTTTTTCAGAAAGGCGTCAGCGTCAAAGCTCTTGTATAGGCGGCGCTGAATCTGTGCGATCTCCTTCAGCTTCAAATAGGCGCTGAAGCCTGTGTCGGCCATGGCGACGCCGATATTTTCCTTTTCGTCGGGGGTCAGGCTCTTCGGCTCCCTGCCGAGGGTCAGCACCTCTCCGCCGTCGGAGCCGATAAGCCCCAGAATGGTCTTAAAAGCCGTCGTCTTGCCCGAGCCGTTTTGACCCACAAGTCCGGTGATATAGCCCTCCTTGACCTCAAGGGACAGGTCGAGCCTGAAGCCGTCATACCTCTTGACGGCGTTTTTCATACTGACTAACATTTTTCTTCCTCCAAAATCAGCCGCAAAATATCCATCAGCTGCTCGTCGGTCATGGACAGCGCGCGTCCCATGGCAACGGCCCTTTCCATGACCGTTTCCACCTCGCGCATGGCCTGCTCGCCCAAAAGGTTTAAGCCGTCCCCCGTCACAAAGCTGCCTTTGCCGTGAACCGTCACGGTAAGGCCCTCCTGTTCAAGGGCGTCATAGGCCTTTTTGACGGTCAGGGCGCTGATGCCCAGCTCTCTGGCCAGTCCCCTGACCGAGGGCAGAGGGTCGCCGCTTTTTAGCCTGCCGCTTGTTATCATGACCTTGATTTGTTTGATTATCTGTTCATATATAGGCGCCTGAGAGGAATTGTTGATAATTATCGTCATTTTGTCTCTCCTTCTCGATAAACAGTATATAACAGTATATAACACTTGTCAAGACTTTTTTCAAAAGTATATTGATATCTTATTGCCCAACCCTATAAAAAGGGTTATAATTGCTTTTGCCCCAAAAAACTTTCAGTTTTTCGGAGGCCCCATTAATAAATAGATTTTCGGTAAATAAATTACCGGAAATCGTTACGCCGGACTGCCGGCGGACGCCGCTTCGCGGCGCTCTAAATGCCTAAAACTGTGGATATTTTCAAACCGAAAGGACCTTAAGGCTCATGGAAATAAAGAAACAAAGAAATATGGGGATAGACATATTGAGGCTGATAGCCATGTACGGCATCGTCCTCATCCACGCGCTGGGCGATTCGGCCCTGTCGGCGCCGCACATGAGCGGCTGTTATATCGCGTCATGGGCCTTATATGTTCCGTCCCTCTGCGCCGTCAATATCTATGGACTTATAAGCGGCTATGTGGGTGTCTCGTCCGGCACGGGCTTCGGACGGGTCATGAAGCTTTGGGGGCAGGTGCTGTTTACCTCTCTGACCATAGGCCTCATAGCGTGGCTGGCCAAGCCCGAGGTCATGACAAGGGGGCCTGTGCTCAACGCCCTTTTCCCCATAAACGAAAGCACCTATTGGTATATGACGGCCTATATCGGGCTTATGTTTTTTCGCCCCTTTTTAAACAAGGCGCTGGAACACACGGATGAAAGAGAGCAAAAGCGTTTTCTGCTGGCGGTGCTTGTCTTTTTCGGCGCGCTGCCCCTGCTGTTCAAGGCCTTTCCCTATGACCTCGGCAACGGTTATTCAATGATATGGCTCATCATCCTTTATCTTATCGGCGGCTCCATGGCAAGGCAAAAGCTGCCTGAAAAGCTGAGCCAAAAGCAGTCGGCCATGCTCTTTATTTTCGGTATTTTTCTGGCGCTGGGCGGCAAGCTCGGCATGGAATATCTGAGCCTTGTTCGCGGCGGCGAGGCCGGAATGGGCGACCCCTATGCCGCCTATACATCCCCCGGCATGGTTCTGGCCGCCATGGGCGCGATGTGCTTTTTTGCAAAAGCCCCGATAAAGGGCTTTTGGAAAGAGCTGACAAAATGCTTTGCCCCGGCCTCTCTGGGCGTGTACCTGTGGCACATACACCCCCTGAGCTGGATATATTTCATCTCTCCCCACCTGCCGAAGGCCGAGGCCGTCGGCTACCGCGCCGCCCTTATGCTGGCTCCCGTCAGCGCCGGAATTATATTCATATCCTGCCTGCTGATAGAAAAAGGCCGCCTGACGCTCTTTAAAAGCGCCAAGCGGCTGTTAAAGGGACATCAATAATAAACGCCCTCGTCCTCTTTGTCATATTTGTCTCCGTAAAACTCAAACAGCTTTATCAGACGGTCGACCTCTTTTTTTCGGCGGCGACCCGGGGCGGTCAGCAAGGCGACGGCGGCGGCAACCATGGCTATGCCGCAAAAGGCCCAAACGGCCGAAGCGTGCCCTTTGACAAAGGAGGCGGCGCGGCCCAGCCCTTCAATATAATAAAAGACGCGGCCGATGACCTGAGAGGATTTTATATCAAGCTCTTTTTCCCCCTCATACAGGCTGACGGTGCTTGCGCCCGTCTCGCCGACGGCGGCAAAGGCGGCCTTCCCCTCCCTTTCAAATATGACAAGGTCGCCCTTTTCCCATGAGCCGCCCTTCTCCGCCAGTGCCAAACTGCCCAAAGGCAGGACGGAAGAATAGCTTTGGCTGTCGGCCTCATAGGCGGCAACGGGCAGAAAGTCGGGCAGAAAGCCCCTTTCAGACCCGGCGGCCGACACACACAAAAACAATGTCAACGCTAAAACAATTATAACAAAAACCCGTAAGCCCTTTAAAATCTTTTTCATGTTTTATTCTCTTTTTTCATATTCGGTGAAATAAAGGCACTGATGCGTTTTTTCAAAACGAACAGGGCTTGCGTTGCAAGCCTTTGAAAAGCCCAATACTTTTCTGTCTTTTATTATAACACATACAGAGAATAAAAGCTATAGCTCAAATCGAGCCAAATCGCGGATGTCATCCCACGGGACAAAAAAGAGGGGCAGACCTCCGTTTTGAGGGGCTATGGTTTCGGGCTGGAAAAAAACGGCCAGCCCTCTCTCGGTCAGATACCATCCCCAGCGCGAGGGCGAAAAGACGTAAAAATAGCTGCCCGGGCTGTCCCTGCGTCCCTCGTCAACGGCCCTGTCGATTATTTTCGACACGCGAACATTGAGGGCGTATGGGTCGGAAAAAAACTCGTCGAGGGAGAGCTTTCTCCCTCTGAAAAGGTCCCACACGGCGGCCGAACGGCCGAGGGCCACCTTATACGGCCCCATATTTTCATATGTATCCTGATATATCGAAAGCAGTCTCCCTCCGCTGTAGGTCACCTCAAAGCCGCCGTATATCTCGTATTCCCCCGACGGAAGCGAATACAGCGGCCCTTTGTACCGTCTTTGAATGTACTTGGCGTAGACGGCGGCCGCCGAGGAGTAGTAGGACGATATACCGCCGTATCCTCTGACATAGGGATAGGAAAGGCGGTAACCGAGCCGCCTGTCCTCTCCGGCCCTTATAATTCCCTCTATGCTCCTCTCCTCAACCGAAGGAGGCATACCGACGCCGGCGTAAAGCATAAAACTCACCTCTTGACCATTTTATTCATCAGGCAGCCCAATGTTCACTCTTTATACTTTTATTTCTCATGGAGATTTGATATAATAGGCCTTATCAGGAGGTGCATTTTTATGAGACAGGGTTTTGTAAGGGAACCCGAGGACATAAAATATCTTATTCTTTACTGCCTCAGCCTGCTGCCCATCGCCATCAGCGAGGAGGATTTGCTGGATGTGGTGATGATAGACGACGGATTCGGATACTTTGAGTTTATCGAATGCTTCAAAGACCTTATCGAGACAAAGCACATATCCGAGCTTGAGGTGAGCGGCGGCAAGCAGTATGTGCTGACGGCCAAGGGCAACCGCATAGCCGCGCTGGCTGTCGACAACCTGCGCTCCTCTGTCAGGGACAAGGCTCAGGCGGCGGCCATAAGGGTGGTGCGCAAAATACGCCGCGCCGACAGCATAAAGGCCGGCCACACAAAAAACGACGACGGCACATATACCGTCACGCTGGCCGTCTGCGACAAAAGCACGGCCATCGCCTCCATGTCGATGCTGGTTTATACCGAGCAGCAGTGCGCCATGCTGGAAAACAATTTCAGGCACAACGCCGAGACCATATTCAAGGGCTTTTTGAACCTTATCCTCGACGAGGGCAGTAAAAGGGAGGGCATTTGATATGAAAAAAGCATTGGCTTTTATCCTGTGCGCCGTCATGGCCATGAGCCTTTTTATGACGGCCTGCGGCAAGGATGACGAAACGCCCGAGGGGCCTGACGGCGACCCAACCGTCGTCGAAAGCCCCGAGCCTCCCGAGTCCGAGGGCAACGTCAATCCCCTGACGGGGCTTCGGGACGGCATATCCGACGAGGCGCTGAATCGCCGCCCCGTCGCCGTCATGGTCAGCAACAGCTACGACAGCCTGCCCCAGTGGGGCATTTCCAAGGCCGACATCATATATGAAATGCTGGCCGAGGGGCGCATAACGAGGTTCCTGGCCATATTTAAAGACCCCTCGAAGATAGAAAAGCTGGCCTCGGTGCGAAGCGCCAGACCGTATTTTATAGATATCGCCCAGAGCTACGGGGCGGTATATATGCACTTCGGCGGCAGCGTGCCGGCCTATGAGGCCATCGGCTCCCGAAAAGACCTTATCGACATGGACGGCATAAGGGGCGGCTGGGAGAACAAGCTCTATTTCCGCGACCCCGAAAGGCGCAAGCAGATAGGGCTTGAGCATTCGGTCTACACAACCGGCGAGTATATCGAGGAGGCGCTGGCCTCCCTCGACAAAGACCTTTCCATGGCCGAACAGCCCTCGGCCTTCACCTTCGGCGAGACCCCGTCGGCAAGCTCGGGCACGGCCATGAGCAAGGTCACCCTGACCTTCAGCAACCGCCACAAGCCCTATTTCATATATGACGCCGCCCGTGGGACATACCTGCGCTTCCAGTACGGCGACCCTCACATGGACGCCTATCACGACTGCCAGGTGGAGGTCAAAAACCTGCTGGTTCTGCGTATGTCGACGGTAGACCTGAACAACGACCTTTCCCTTGTCGACGTCAAGACGACGGGCGAGGGCGAGGGATATTATTTCTGCGAGGGCAAATATGTGCCCATCACATGGAAAAAATCGGCCTATAACACGCCGATAACATATTATGACGCCTCGGGAGCCGAGCTTGTCCTCTCCCCCGGAAACAGCTTTGTCTCCTGCGTGACCGAAACGGCGTCGGTAGATATAGAATAATAACGGAGGAAAAATGAAAAAACTGATTGCCCTTATTCTGGCGGTCCTCATGTCGTGTGCCGCCCTTACGGGGTGTTCTGCCCCGAAAACCGATTTTAAAATCGCACTTGTGACCGACAGCGGCTCCATCAGCGACAACCACCTCAATCAGGCCGTGTGGGAAGGGCTTGAGCTTATCGAGGAGGAATACCGCGCCGATATAAACTTTTACAGGCCCGAAAACGCCTCCAACGAGGAACTGGAGCTTGGGGCATCCACCCTTGTCGAAAACGGCTATAACATCATCGTCTATCCCGGCGCCGTATGCTCGGAGGCCTTTGCGGCGGCCGCCGAGGCCCATCCTGACGTATTCTTTATCGGCGTCGACTGCATAACCGAATCTGTCCCCGAAAACGCCGCCGTCATAACCTTTGACAAGGGTCAGGCGGGCTTTTTAGCGGGACTTGCCTCGGCGCTGGAAAGGTCCGAGGGGACATTCGGCGGCGTTCTGGGCAGTCAGGCCCCATGCCTTGAGGAGCTGGTATCCGGCTTTATTCAGGGGGTCAACTACGCCGCCGAGGTCTATGACAGTCAGGCCACGGCCGAGCAGGAAAGCTTTCTCTTTGCCGAGGATATGAAGAACTATCCCCTCGGGCAGTCGATGGCCGCCGAGCTTTTCGACGGGAGAAATGTCGACACCCTGCTCGTCTCTTCCGACCCCACAGGCTACGGGGCTGCCGCCGAGGGGCGCGTCAGAGCCGCCTTTGAGGACATAAAAATAGTCGGCTCCGACGCCGATTACTACACAACGGCCATATACAACGCCGACGACAAGCTCTCCTGCGCCGTCACCTCGGCCTTCTGCGATTATGCCGGCGCAACGGCCGATATCCTGTGCGCCATAATCGAGAACGGGGAGGATATTCTCGGCAGAAGCCACGTGTTTGACCTCTCCACCTCCTCCGTCGGCCTGCCCGAAGAGAACCCCAACCTCTCGGAGGACACGATAGCCAAATGTCAGGACGCCGACAAAAAAATACAGAGCGGCGAGATAACGGTAACGGCCGAAGTCAGATAAACAGAAAATAAAAAGGACGGACTTTTGAAAGTCCGTCCTTTTTTATTGCTTTTATTTATTGAATTTATCTTTTAATTTCTCGAAAAAGCCCTTTTTGTTTCTCCCACTAAAATCTTTGATCTTAGTGGGAACCCTTTTGATTAAATAGATTTTGCCGAAGTCAATTCGGCAAAATCGTTACGCCGCACCTGCGGCGAGGCGCTCGCTCGCCACGAAAACAAAAGGGCTTTTATTTATTGAATTTATCTTTTAATTTCTCGAAAAAGCCCTTTTTGTTTTCGTAATGGTCGTCGTCGACGGCGTCCTCAAACCTGCGGAGGATGTCTTTCTGCTCCTTGGTGAGGTTTTTCGGCACCTCGATGTTGACCTTGATGTACTGGTCGCCTCGGCCCTTGCCGTTTATCTTGGGTATGCCGCTTCCCCTGAGCCTGAACACCGTGCCGTTCTGGGTTCCCTCGGGCATGGTGTACTGCACCTTGCCGTCTATCGTCGGCACCGTAAGCTGGGCGCCGAGAGCCGCCTGAGAGAAGGAGATGGGCATTTCAAGCATGACGTCCTGTCCGCTGCGCTTGAAAAGCTTGTGAGGCAGTACCGACACCGTGACATAGATATCGCCCGAGGGGCCGCCGTTCTTGCCGGCGTTGCCCTGTCCCCTGAGGGGTATGGTCTGGCCGTTGTCTATGCCGGCAGGTATCTTGACATTTATCGTGCGCTTTTTCCTTATCTGGCCCGTGCCGCCGCACTTGTCGCAGGGGTCCTTGACCACTTTGCCCGTGCCGTGGCAGTTGGAGCAGGGGGCCGACGACTGGAATACGCCGAAGGCCGTCCTCTGGGTCGTCCTGACCTGACCCGTGCCGTGGCAGACGGGACAGGTCTCTGGCGCCGTGCCCTTCTTGGCCCCCGTGCCGCCGCAATCGGTACAAAGCTCGCTTCGGGTGACCGAAATGGACTTTTCACAGCCGAAAGCCGCCTCCTCAAAGGTCAGCTCGATGCTGACGCCGATATCCTGTCCGCGCTGGGGTCCCGTGCGGCGGCTCTGGCTGCTGTAGCCGAAGCCGCCTCCGCCGAAACCGCCGAAGATGTTGCCGAACAGGTCGCCTAAATCCATATCGTCAAAGCCGCCGAAGCCGCCGCCCTGACCGGCGCCGTAGTTGGGATCAATGCCGGCGTGGCCGAACTGGTCGTAGCGCGACCTCTTTTCAGGGTCGGACAGGACCTCATAAGCGGCGTTGACCTCCTTCATGGCCGCCTCGGCAGAGGGGTCGTCGGGATTGAGATCGGGATGGTACTTTTTGACCAGCTTTCTGTATGCTTTTTTTATCTCTTCATCCGAGGCTCCTCGGGAAACCCCGAGGACCTCGTAGAGGTCACGCCTCTCTTCCGCCATTTGTCGTTACTCCTTATTTCTGCTGCTCGTCGTCGACGACCTCGTAATCGGCGTCGACCGAGCCGTCGGGATTCTGTCCGCCGCTTGCGCCCTGCTGCGCCTGAGCGTCCTGAGGCGCGGCGTTTGCGTAAAGCTTTTCGGCAATGGTGTAGAACCTCTTTGTCAGCTCCTCGCTGTCGGCCTTGATGGCGGCGTAATCCTCGCCCTTGAGGGTCTCCTTCAGCTTGTTAAGCTGTTCCTCGATGGGGGCCTTTTCCTCGGCCGTCACCTTGTCGCCCAGCTCGGAAAGGCTCTTTTCGGTCTGATACACAAGGTTCTCGGCGTTGTTCTTTGTGTCTATCTCTTCCTTGCGCTTCTTGTCCTCCTCGGCAAATTGCTCGGCGTCCTTGACGGCCTTGTCGATGTCGTCCTTGGAGAGGTTGGTGGAAGCCGTGATGGTTATCTTCTGCTCCTTGCCCGTGCCCATGTCCTTGGCCGAAACGTTGACTATGCCGTTGGCGTCGATATCAAAGGCGACCTCTATCTGAGGCACGCCTCTGGGGGCCGAGGGGATGCCGTCCAGATGGAAGCGTCCCAGTGTCTTGTTTCCGGCCGCCATATCGCGCTCACCCTGAAGGACGTGGATCTCGACCGAGGTCTGTCCGTCGGCAGCTGTGGAGAATATCTGCTTTTTGCTTGTGGGGATGGCTGTGTTTCTCTCGATGATCTTTGTGCAGACGCCGCCGAGGGTCTCGATGCCCAGAGACAGAGGCGTAACGTCCATCAGCACAACGTCCTTGACGTCTCCGCCCAGAACGCCGCCCTGAATGGCCGCGCCGATGGCGACGCACTCATCGGGGTTGATGCCCTTGAAGGGGTCTTTGCCCGTTATCCTCTTGACGGCCTCCTGCACAGCCGGAATCCTTGTGGAGCCGCCGACGAGGAGTATCTTGTGAAGCTGGGAAGCCTCGACCTTGGCGTCGCTGAGAGCCTGACGGACGGGGCCCATGGTGGCCTCGACAAGGTCTCTTGTCAGTTCGTCGAACTTGGCCCTTGTCAGCGTCATCTCAAGATGCTTGGGGCCTGTGGCGTCGGCAGTGATATAGGGCTGGTTAATTGAAGTGGAGTTCATGCCGGAAAGCTCTATCTTTGCCTTCTCGGCGGCCTCCTTGAGGCGCTGCATGGCCATCTTGTCGCCCGTCAGGTCGACTCCCTGCTCCTTGCGGAACTCGGAGACCATCCAGTTTACTATTCTCTCGTCGAAGTCGTCGCCGCCCAGACGGTTGTTGCCGGCGGTAGCCATGACCTGAACCGTGCCGTCGCCGATGGACAGAACCGAGACGTCGAAGGTGCCGCCGCCAAGGTCGTACACCATGATGGTCTGGTCGTCCTCCTTTTCGACGCCGTAGGCCAGCGCGGCGGCCGTAGGCTCGTTTATGATACGCCTGACCTCAAGACCGGCTATCTTTCCGGCGTCCTTTGTGGCCTGACGCTGGGCGTCGGTGAAATAGGCGGGGACCGTGATGACGGCCTCGGTCACCTTGTCGCCAAGATAGGCCTCGGCGTCGCTCTTCAGCTTTTGAAGAATCATGGCCGATATCTCCTGAGGAGAATACTTTTTGTCGTCGATGGTGACGCTGTGGTCGGTGCCCATCTCTCTCTTTATGGAAATGACCGTTCTCTGGGGATTTGTGACGGCCTGCCTTTTGGCCACCTGGCCTATCATCCTCTCTCCCGTCTTGGAGAAAGCAACGACGGAGGGGGTCGTCCTGGCGCCTTCGGCGTTGGGGATGACAACGGCTTCGCCGCCTTCCATAACGGATACGCAGGAATTGGTCGTTCCGAGGTCGATACCGATAATCTTTGACATAATTTTATGTCCTCCTTATATGAGTGTATTTATTATCTTTAAAAACAAACTGTTTATTTGACTTTTTTAATGAGTTTTAATTCGCGGCTTTGACCATGGCGTGTCTGACGACCCTTTCGCCCATGATATAGCCCTTCAAAAGCACCTCGGCTATAACTCCGGCCTCCAGCTCCTCGTCGTCCACATGGAGAACGGCGTTGTGGAGGTTGGGGTCAAAGGGCTCGCCCCTCTCGCCGAAAGCCTTGACGCCCAGACGGTCGAGACATTCGATATACTGCTTCAATATGAGTTCAAGCGACTTTTTGAAGTTCTCGTTGCTCTCCTGCTCCATGGCCCTTTCAAGGGTGTCTATCACGGGGAGGAAGGAGGCCACCGTCGAGGCCACGCTGTCCTGATAAAGGCCCTCGCGCTCCTTCTGGGTGCGGTTACGGAAGTTCTGATACTCGGCCAGAACCCTTTTGTATTTGTCCTCGCTTTCGGCAAGCTGCTTTTCCAGCTCGGCCTCCCTGTCGGGCTGCTCTGCCGTCTCGGCTTCGACGCTTTCGGCCTCGTGAAGCTCTTCCGCCTGTTCCTCTTCCAAAAGCTCCTTATCCTTTTCCTGACTCATCATAAACCACCTGTACCTTTATCGTTGTTTTTATCTATCGCGCCGAGCATTTTGACGAAGGCCGAAAGCTGGGCGCTGACCTTGGCATAATCCATGCGCTTGGGAGCGACTACGCCGATGACGCCGTGACCGCCGTTTCCAAGCTCATAGGAGGTGAATACAAGGCTGGCGTCGGCCATCTTGGGGTCCTCGTTTTCGGGGCCTATCCTGATGTTTATCTGCCCCGGCAGGCCCTTTGTCACAAGGGCGCGGACGCTTTCGGGGTCGGCCATATGCTCCAGCAGCTCGCCGGCCTTTTCGGCGTCCTGATATTCGCGGTTCCTCAGCAGTCTGGCGGCCCCTTCAAGATACATCTCATAGCCGGTCTTTTCGCTCCCGCCCTCGGAAATAAAGCTTATGACCTCGGCGGCCAGCAGAGCCTCCGGCGAGTTTTCGCCAAAACTCCCGGCCAAAAGGCCCGGCAGGTCTTGCAGCCTGTCTTCCCTTATGGACATATTTATAAAGCCGGTCAAAAGGGCGGCGCTCTCGCTCCTGACGGGGGCGCGGAGCCTCAGCACCTTGTTTCTCACCGTGTTGTCGCACACCATGACAAGGGCATAGGTGAGGCCTTCGGCGTCCATGGGGATAAGCTCTATCTTCCTGACCCTCTCGTCGGATGAATCGGAAGCCAGCACGACGGTCGTCTGGTCGGTTATCATGGAGACCACCTTGGAGGCGGCCAGCAGGAGGCTGTCCATCTCATTCAGCTTGTTCTCCATCTCGCGGCGCATACGCTCCAGCTCCATGGCGGCCATGCGGTAGCTGTCCATAAGCCTGTCGACATAAAGCCTGTAGGCCAGATTGGAGGGGACGCGGCCCGAGGACACGTGCTGTTTTTCCAGCAGGCCCATCTCCTCAAGCTCGCTCATCTCATTGCGTATGGTGGCCGAGGAAAGGGGGCGGTCAAAGCTGCCCATAAGGGTCTTGGAGCCGACAGGCTCGGCCGAGGCTATGTAATTTTCGATGATGGCTTTGAGTATCATCTGTTTTCTGTCGGGCAGCATTTTCTCACCTCCTCGGTTTTAGCACTCTCTCTCTTCGAGTGCTAACATTATAGTACCACATTTTCTCCCAATGTCAATAGCTTATACAGAAAAAGTATGAATTTTTTGGTAACATTGCACACAAGCCCGACTTTACAATAGCAGCCGTCAATGGTAAACTAATATTAGACATATTAAATAAGGAGGCGCACTATGAGCATTGACAAAAATGCCGGTCTTGAAGCCGTGAGGCATATGCAGGACAGGCAATCCATAAGAAACTTTTCGGACAGGCCCATATCGGAGGAAGACCTGAACGAGATACTTGGCGCGGCCATTACGGCGGCGTCGGCCGGCAACCTTCAGCCGGTATCGATAATAGTTGAGCGCGACCCCGAAAGGGCCAAAAGGCTCGGCGAGCTTTGCACAAACCAGCCCTTTATAGGCAAGGCCCCCGTCAACCTCATCTTCCTGCTGGACTGGCACAAGCTCAGCCTTTACGCCGCCGCGAGGAAGGCCCCCTTTAACTGCAACGACAGTTGGATGCACTTTGCAACGGGACTTGAGGACGTCATGTGCGCCGCCCAGTCGGCCGAGACGGCGGCCCACCTGCTTGGCATAGGCTCATGCTATATCGGCACGGCCATGCACTCGGGCGCCGAGATATGCGAGATGTACCGCATACCTCCCAAGGCCTACCCCATGCTGGTTCTCTCCATGGGCTATGCCACCTCCCTGCCCAAAAAGCGCCGCAAGCTGGAAAAGAAATATATGGTGTTTGAGGGGCGCTATCCCGAGCTGGACATTAACGACCTCTGCCGCGCCTACGACACAAAATATGAGGGCATAACCCTGCCTATCCCCCCTGACCCGAGCGTCAGGGAAAAGATGATTGAAAAGTTCCGCCGCGGACTGCTGACCACCTTCACCCCCGAGGAAAGTCAGAGGATAATCGACCGCGCCCTTGAGCTGGGATATATCACCGAGGTACAGCGCCGCTTCGGCACCCACTATCACGCCGTGGACAACTACAACATGGGCGGACATATATTGGAAATGATGAAGGAGCGAGATATGTTCCCCTCCCGTATACTTCAGGAAGGCAAAATAGAACTTTAAAGGCAATACGAAAGGAAGTTTATTATGGCATTACATGACAATCTCTCCATGCTGACCGACTTTTATGAGTTCACAATGGCAAACGGATATCTCAAAAGCGGAATCGCCGATACGATAGCCTATTTCGATATGTTTTTCCGCAAGATACCCGACGGCGGCGGCTACGCCATCATGGCCGGAGTCGAACAGCTTGTGGATTATTTAAAGAACCTCAGTTTTGACGAAAGCGACATAAACTATCTCAGGAGCAAGCACTGCTTCAGCGAGGAATTTCTCGACTATATAAAGAACTTCAAGTTCAAGTGCGACGTCTGGGCCGTGCCCGAGGGCGCCCCCATATTCCCCGGCGAGCCCATCGTCACGGTCCGAGGCCCCGTCATGCAGGCACAGTTTATCGAGACAATGGTGCTGCTGACAATAAACCACCAGAGCCTCATCGCCACCAAGGCCAACCGCATGGTGCGCGCCGCCAACGGCCGCGCCGTGATGGAGTTCGGCTCGCGCCGCGCTCAGGGAGCCGACGGCGCCGTGCTTGGCGCCAGGGCCGCCTATATCGGCGGAGCCGTGGGCACGGCCTGCGTGCTGTCCGACCAGCTTTACGGCACGCCGGCGCTGGGAACGATGGCCCACAGCTGGGTCCAGATGTTCCCCGACGAATATTCTTCCTTCAAGGCCTACGCCGAGACATATCCCGACAACTGCACACTGCTGATAGATACATACAACGTTCTCAAATCGGGCCTGCCCAACGCCATCCGCACGGCCAAAGAGGTGCTGGAGCCTATGGGCCAGCGCCTCAAGGGCGTCAGGATAGACTCGGGCGATATAGCATATCTCAGCAAGCGCATACGCGAGACGCTGGACGCCGAGGGTATGGAGGACTGCGGCATAGTCGTTTCCAACGCCCTTGACGAGTTCCTCATTCGCGACCTTTTGAGTCAGGGGGCGAAAATAAACTCCTTCGGCATCGGCGAAAGGCTTATAACCTCCCGAAGCGAACCTGTCTTCGGCGGCGTTTACAAGCTTGTGGCCATCGAGGACAAGGAGGGCAATATCGTGCCCAAGATAAAGATATCCGAAAATGTCGAAAAGATAACCACACCCTGCTTCAAACAGCTCTGGAGGCTCTCCAGCCGCAGGGATGGACACTATATCGCCGACGTCATCACTCTGCGCGACGAGGTCATAGATGACAGCCAGCCCTATACCATCTTCGACCCCAACTACACATGGAAAAAACAGACGGTGGAAAACTTCAAGGCCGAGCCCGTCCTTGTCCAGCTCTTTGACGGCGGCAGGTGCGTATACAAGCCCCGTACCATGCACGAGATAAGGGAATACTGCAAGGATACGACATACCGCCTGTGGGGAGAGGTGACACGCTTTGAGAACCCCCACCCCTATTATGTCGACCTTTCCCAAAAGCTGTGGGATATAAAGAACAACCTGCTTCAGGAAAAGAGCATGTAATTTTTGACCCGTTCAAAAGAGGTGTTTTCAAATGGAGGATAAGAAAAAAGGCTTTCACATCAAATGGCCGTGGGATATCCTGCTGTATATCCTGCTGGTCGCCGTCCTGCGCGTTTTCGCCATACCCGTCATAATATTTCTGGTCTCTCAAAACAGAAAATCCGCTCCCGACGGCCCCAATGACGGCTACTGCATGAGACAGGCCCACGCCCGTATGTCAATGCTGCTGTGGGCTTTGCTGTATCTTTTTATTGCCGTCTGCCTCGGCGTTTTCTGTTACGCCGCTCTTACGGAGACACAGGGCTGCAGAGAAACTCAGGACTATGTCAAGATAGTCGTCTCCGGTCTGGCCGCAGTCGTTTTTGCCGGCCTCGGCGCATACTCGGTCTTTGTCGGCCTGCGCGATTCCCTTTTCCCCGAAAAAGGCGAGCTGGCAAAGTCAATAAAAGAGCAGGTCGCCCACCCCGAAAACTACGCGAGCGTCAGAGAGCTTTTCGAGACGGTCGACAGGGATATAGAGGAAAACGGCCGGTGGTTCGGCAATATCGCCGTGGGCAAGGAATGGATTCTCGGACAGAGGGCCTGCCTGATCTCGAGGATAAGGGCCGTTTTCTTCCGCAATGAGATACGCACACGCTCGACAGGCAAGCGCATGACGACCTCTCGCGTCATACAGGTCGTCATCATGGACGACGAGCAGCGTTCGGCCATTTACGACCTCAAAAGCCTCAAAGACCTGGAGGCCATCGCCGCCTGTCTGGAAGCCGAGGCTCCCGACGCGGTTTTCAAGCCCTATAAAGAATATGTAAACTATAACGCCATGACCCCCGACGAATGGGAGGAGTTTTTGCTTGAATACCGCCGCAAGGCGACGAAATAATTTTCCCACAAGCCTCCCTATGTAATAAGCCCTTGGCCCCCTTGTGCAAAGGGGGCAGACAAAATCTTACGGATTTTGTCGGGGGATTGTTCTTCTTTTGGAAGCTATAATAATTTATTTAGCTCACACCAACAGTTCGTTACTTTTCAGAGCTGAAAAGTAACCAAAAGACTTTTCTTTTTCGTGAAAAAGAAACAAAAAGCAAACAGGGGGATGCCCTGCCCCCCTGACCCCCAGAAAAAGGTATAAATCGTCCCCACCGACTTTGCGTGAAAAGTCCGTCCACGCAAAGCGGTGGGCGGCCCCTCGCTCCGATAGCCTCCGGCAAGGGCGTATTAAATAGGCGGCAAGCCGCCAAAAAGTCCCCTTCCGTGAAGGGGGTTTTCTTTATGAAAAATAATATTTTTCCAGAAGAAACTTGTTGACAAACACCGGCACGAAGGAGTATTATATAGCCATAGGACCCCCTCCCCCGGGGGTAGGGCAAAGGAGGATGAAAATGTCATACAGCCACTACAGCAAGGCGATCGACAACCGTCTGGCCTCGGTCGAGGGTCTTATCGGAGCCATCAGGCGCATGATGGCCGAAGGACGCGACTGCGAGGAGATACTGCTCCAGCTGTCGGCGGCCGAAAGCTCCATCAAAAAGGTGGCCAAGATAGTGCTGACCGACCATTTTAACCACTGTGTCACCGAAAGCATTGAAAAGGGCGACAAGGACGCCATTGAAAGCTTTAACGCGATTTTGGATAAATACATTTAATTCAGGGAGGATAAAAACATGAAAAAGACATTCAAGCTGGAAGATCTGGACTGCGCCAACTGCGCCGCCGCCATGGAGCGCGGCATCGCCGCTCTTGAGGGCGTCAATTCCGCCACAGTCAACTTTATGGCCATGAAGCTCATTCTCGACGCCGACGACGCGAAGTTTGACGAGATACTCAAGGCCGCTCAGAAGGTGGCCGACAAGTACGACACGACCATTGTCCGCTAAACCCGCAAAACGGCCCCCTGCGTAAGCTTGGGGCCATATTTATAACATTCATCGGAGGAAGCATCCATGAGCAAAAAGCTGAAAAAAAGGCTTTACCGCATAATAGCCGCCGCGATACTCTTTGTGGTGGGCATGCTTATAAAAAACGAGAATATTCACGCCGCGGCCCTGATAGCCGCCTATGTTATTGTCGGCTATGACGTCGTTCTCAAAGCGGCGAAAAATATAAAGCGCGGCAAGGTGTTTGACGAGAACTTTCTGATGATGGTGGCCACCTTCGGCGCCTTCGGTCTGGGAGATTTTGACGAGGCCGCCGCCGTCATGCTTTTTTACCAGATAGGGGAGCTTTTCCAGGCCTATGCCGTGGGTCAGTCGAGAAAATCCATATCCGACCTTATGGATATCCGCCCCGACTATGCCAATATCAAGCGTGATGACGGCAGTATCGAGACGGTCGACCCCGAGGAAGTGGCGGTCGACGACGTCATCGTCATAAAGGCCGGCGAGAGGGTGCCTCTTGACGGCGTTATACTGGAGGGCCATTCCTCACTCGACACCTCGTCCCTGACGGGCGAATCGGCCCCCAGAGACGCGGCCGAGGGCGACGCCATCATGTCGGGCTGTATCAATATCAGCGGCCTGCTGACGGTACGCGTCACAAAAGAATACGGCGAATCGACGGTCAGCAAGGTGCTTGACCTTGTGGAAAACGCCAGCAGCAAAAAGTCCACATCGGAAAACTTCATCAGCAAGTTCGCGAAATACTACACCCCCACTGTCGTCATATCGGCCGTCATACTTTCAATCGTCCCTCCCCTGCTCATTTCCGTGTTTGGCGATACAGGCATGAGCTTTTTACAGCTTTTCCCCAACTGGTTCAAGCGCAGTCTGACCTTCCTTGTCATTTCCTGCCCCTGCGCGCTGGTCATTTCCATTCCCCTCAGCTTCTTCGGAGGCATCGGCGGCGCGGCCAAGCGCGGCATACTTGTCAAGGGCAGCAACTATCTTGAAGCCATGGCTCAGGTCGACACCATCGTCTTTGACAAAACGGGCACCCTGACAAAGGGCGTTTTTGCCGTCGAGAGCAGCCACCCGGCCGAGGGCGTCACCGAGGCCCGGCTCATTGAGGCGGCCGCCTTTGCCGAGTGCTATTCCACCCATCCCATAGCCCTCTCTCTCAGAAAGGCCTATGGCGGCGACGTCGACCAAAGCCGCGTCAGCGACGTCACCGAGATAGCCGGCAAGGGTCTTTCGGCCAAGGTCGACGGCAGGCTGATATACGCCGGCAACAAAAAGCTCATGGAGCAGATAGGCGTCACCTGCCCCGACGGGGCCGAATACGGCACGATGGTCTATGTGGCCGAGGGAGACAGATATCTGGGCCAGATACTGATAAACGACGTAGTCAAGGAAGACAGCGCCAAAGCCATAAAAGAGCTGAAATCGGCCGGCATAAAGCGCACTGTTATGCTGACAGGCGACAACAAGGCAGCCGGAGAGAAGGTTGGCTCCGCGCTTGGTCTCGACGAGATACACACCCAGCTTTTGCCCGGCGACAAGGTTGAGCTTGTGGAAAAGCTGCTGGAGAGCAAGGACGAAAAGTCCCGTCTGGCCTTTGTGGGCGACGGCATCAACGATGCTCCCGTGCTGGCCCGCGCCGACGTTGGCATCGCCATGGGCGGTCTCGGTTCCGACGCCGCCATAGAGGCGGCCGATATCGTCATCATGACCGACGAGCCTTCCAAAATAACGACGGCCATCAGGATAGCCAAAAAGACTCTGGGCATCGCCAAGCAAAACACGGTTTTTGCCCTTTCCGTCAAGATAGGCGTCATGATACTGGGCGCGCTGGACAAGGCCAATATGTGGGCAGCCGTCTTTGCCGACGTCGGTGTCGCCATGATAGCTATTATAAACTCCCTCAGGGCGCTGAACACAAAGAAAATGTAATATTTTACCTCTTTTGTTACTTTTTATCAGAAAAAGTAAAATCTTTTGTTTCTTTTTCATTTGGAAAAGAAAGGTCTTTTTCCGTCACAAAGTGACGGACATAAAGAGATAATTAAAGGCCCCCGAGATTTCTCGGGGGCCTTTTCATTAAAGCAGAAAATTACTTAACGGGCTGGGGAACGGGAACTTCCTTGGGGATGGGGCACTTATAGGGGCTGTTCTTCATCTTGGCGTCGAATTCCTTCTTGGCCTCCACAAGGTGCTGAGGCTCCTCGACCATCTTGAGGGCGGCGGCGGCAACCAGCTCGGCACCGTAAATCATGCCCTTATAGCCGATGCTCATGCCGGCGCAGGCTGTGATCTGCCAGCTGTGGCCGGGAGCGGCGACGTTGCAGGTGGCCGTATTGATGGAAACGCAGGGGCAGAGAGCCTGGACGTCGGCAACATCGGTGGAGCCGCCGCCGCTCATGACCGTCATGGGCATGATGCCCTGATAGATGGGGCCGTTATCCAGATCGCCGTTGGCCTTGGCAGCCTCATACATGGGGCTCTGCTTGTTCAGCTCTTCGGCGAACTTCAGCTCCTCGGCCGTATATGTGGGAGCCTCCATCTGCTCCATGACCTCGTGGGTCATCTTGGCCATATACTCGTTGGGCATCGTGTTGTAGCAGCCGCCGAGGAACTCTATCTCAAGCTCGGTCTCGGTCATCATAGCGGCGCCCTTGGCAACCTTGACAAGCCTGTCATAAGCGTCCTCGATTGCCGGACGGCTCAGACCGCGGACATAATACCAGACAGCAGCCCTGTCGGGAACGATGTTGGGGGCCGTGCCGGCTTCCTTGTAAATGTAATGGATGCGGATGTCGGATGTGACATGCTCGCGCAGATAGTTGGCGCCGACGCTCATCAGCTCGGCGGCGTCGAGGGCCGAGCGGCCGTTATAGGGGTCGCCGCCGGCGTGGGCTGTACGGCCCTTAAAGTGGAATATGGCGCTGTTCAGGCCGTTCATTGTGCCGATGTTGCAGGCGTTCATCTTGCCGCCGTGCCATGCGAAAGCGCAATCCAGGCCGTCAAAGGCTCCGTCACGGGCCATAAAGACCTTACCTGTCAGAACTTCCTCGGCGGGGCAGCCATAGAAAACGATGGTGCCGGGCAGCTTCTTCTCTTCCATCTCGGCCTTCATGCCGA
>CANSNO010000020.1 GCA_947648385.1 uncultured Clostridia bacterium | reverse complement strand
TGAAGAACGAAGAGTGAAAAGTTGCGGTGTCCCTTCGGGACAAATTAAATAAACGACAGGCGGCACCCTAAAAGCTTGTCCCTTGTGTAACGAGGAGCAAGGGCAAAAAAGAGATCAAAGCTCGGCCTCGGCCTGAGCTATCAGGCGGTCGATATTCTCCAGCACGCTGTCCTTGAGGGAGGGCAGCCACGCCGAGATGGTATATTTGTTGAGGGCGGTGGAGTCTACATATATGCACTCCTTTTCCATCTCCATCATGCTTATCATGGCGCGCTCCTCCTTTAAAACATCGAGGGGAGTCATCTGCTCAAACCTTCCGTCCTGAGCCATTTGATAAAGGGGAGTATCGGGCCATATTTTAAGCGCCATGCACCATATGCTTATGGGGTGAAAGCGGCTGAGAAAACGGGCCGTCTCCTCGGCGTGTTCCGCCGAATACCGATATCCGCCCATGCCGAGAATGGCCGTCAGGTTATAGCCTATCTCGCAGGATTCCAGCGTGTCGAGGGCCTTTGCAATGTCGTGTGTGGTCTCTCCCTTATTCATGAGCTTGAGAACCTTGTCGCTTCCGCTCTCGACGCCTACATGGAGGTCGGTGACGCCGGCGTCCTTGAGGCGCATGATATCGTGCCAGCTCTTGCGGTTTATATCGTCGGCGCGAGCGTACATGGATATCTCCTCGACCGAGGGGAGGTGGCGGCGGACAAGGTCGATTATCCTCAAAAGCTTGCCTGTCGGGGCGCAGAAGGGGTTGCTGCCGAGAAAATAAAGCCTGTCGCTGCCGTCGATGACATGGGACAGCAGCTTTATTTTATTTTCGATGTCCTCAAAATCAAAATGATAAAACTCGTCTCGGCCGAAATCGCAGAAAAAGCAGCGTCCGTAGCTGCACCCGTGAGAGACCTCCAAAAGGGCGCTTTCGGCCTCAAAGGGAGGGCGGTAGACCTCGGCGTCGTCATAAAGCAGAGCGTAAATTTCCTCTCTTGTCATCTGTCGCACCACCTGTGATATATTTATTTAATTAAAGTATACCATATTGTCGGCGCAATTATCAACAGCACATTGACAGGGACGACACAAACAATTAACAAAATTATAGTTGACAAGGTCAACCTGCCGTGCTATACTTGTCATCAGTTGACAAAGTCAACAATCTTTTTCAGCCTGTCAGCTTCAGGCAATCACAGAAAGAAGTGAAGTAATGGAAAAAGAAAAGCTCATCACTATTTTTTCCGAGATAAGAGCCGTCAACGGCGCTTTGCACCACCGCACAAAGCAGCTTTTCGAGAACACGCCGATAAAGGGCTACCACACCATGTTTCTCTTTGCCATAGCCGAAAACAACGGCGTGACGGCCAAGGAGCTTTCGGCCATGCTGGACGTGGACAAGGGCCACACCTCAAGGGCCCTCAACGAGCTTCAGGCCCTCGGCTACATTACCCGAGAAGCGTGGGGACGCAGCACGGCCATCTATATCTCCCCTCAGGGAGAGGAGCTTTTAGGACGGATAAAGGCCCTTTTTGAGGAAGCGGCCGAAAAGGTGTCGAAAAGCATAACCGAGGAGCAGTGGCAGGCCTTTTTGACAGTGCTGGGCGCCTTGGGCGACGCCATACGCGGAAAACACCACCATCACAGGCCGGCTTCCGCCGGGGAGCCATGCCGCCGGGAGGAGGAATAATTTGAAAACGGTATCAAAATACATCACATCCCGCGGAGGGATATTTGTTTTCGCCATAATACTGATGCTCATGCAGGCGTGGTGCGACCTGGCTCTGCCAAGCTACACATCGGCCATAGTCGACACGGGCATATCGGCCGGAGGCATAGAGGAGGACCTGCCCCTTGTCCTTTCGGCCATGGACTATTCGGCCCTGGAGAGGGAAGCCGGAACGCTGGCCTCCGACAACTACAGTCCTTTGACCGAGGAACATCCCGACTATGACAGGCTGAAGGACAAATACCCCCTCATCGAAGGGGCCTATTATCTCGACGGCGACGGAGAGGGCCTCGAAGAGATAATATCGGAGCTTTATCTTGCCTCGGGCCGCGCCCTGCGTTATAAGTCGCCCGTAAAATCATATATCATCGACTGCTATGAGAATCTGGGCCGCAATCCCTCCTCCATACAGATGGGGTATATTCTCAAAACCGGCGGACGCATGATGGGCATGGTTCTCATGTCCATTTCGGCGGCAATCGCCACGGCCTATGTCAGCTCCCTCGCCGGAGCCGGGATATCCCGCGACCTGCGCCACGACGTTTACAGCCGCGTGCTGTCATTCTCGCCCACAGAGTTCGACCGCTTTTCCACGGCCAGCCTGATAACCCGAAGCACCAACGACATCCAGCAGCTTCAGATGATGGTCATTATGTCCATGCGAATGGTGTCCTACGCTCCCATCATGGCCGTGGGCGGAATAATCAAGGTGGCCCAGACGGCCCCCTCCATGTGGTGGGTCATCGCCGTGGCCGTCGCCGCCATACTGGTTGTCATGACGGTTCTTTTCAAGGTCACAATGCCGCGCTTCACCCTGCAGCAAAAGCTGATAGATAAGCTCAACCTGGTCAGCCGCGAGGTTCTGAACGGTCTTTCGGTCATACGCGCCTTCGGCGCCGAGAAAAGAGAGGTCGACCGTTTTGAAAATGCCAACGGCGACCTGATGAAAACCGGCCTCTTTCTCAACCGCACCATGTCCCTTATGAACCCCGTCATAAACCTTATCATGAACGGCTGCACCCTTGTCATCGTATGGGTGGGCGCCGGGCATATCGCCGGAGGCAGTCTTCAGGTGGGCGACATGATGGCCTTTATAACCTACGCAATGAACGTCATCATGTCCTTCCTGATGCTGGGCATGATGTCCATTTCGGCTCCCCGCGCGCTGGTCAGCGTCAGGAGGATCGCCGAAGTGCTGGAGACCGAAAGCTCGGTGACCGACCCCGAAAACGCCGCGCGCTGCAAGCCCGAGCTGGAGGGGCAGGTGGAGTTTGACCATGTGGATTTCAGCTATCCCGGCGCCGATGAAAAGGTGCTGTCCGACATATCCTTCACGGCCCTGCCCGGCCAGACGACGGCCATCATCGGCTCGACGGGCTGCGGCAAGACGACCCTCGTCAGCCTTATTCCCCGTTTCTTCGATGTGACGGGAGGCCATGTCTATGTCGGCGGCGTTGACGTACGCGACATGACCCAGCGCGAGCTGAGAAGCAAGATAGGCTTCGTGCCCCAGAAATCGGTGCTTTTCAGCGGCACGATAGGCAGCAACATCGCCTTTTCCGACCCTGAAATGGGTCTCCGTGAGATAACCGAGGCGGCCGACGTGGCCCAGGCCTCCGAGTTCATATCCGCCCGTCCCGAGGGGCTTGAGGCCTCAATAGCCCAGGGCGGCTCCAATGTCTCGGGCGGACAGAAGCAGAGGCTGGCCATCGCCAGAGCTTTGGCCAAAAAGGCCCCCATTTATATTTTCGACGACAGCTTTTCGGCCCTCGATTATAAAACCGACCGCGCCCTACGCCACGCTCTGGCTCCGCACACCGAAAACAGCGCCGTTATAATCGTGGCCCAGCGCATAAGCACAGTGCTGAACGCCGACAAGATAATCGTGCTGGAGGACGGGCGCATGGTGGGCATGGGCAATCACAGGGAGCTTATGGCCTCCTGCGAGGAATACCGTCAGATAGCCTTTTCACAGCTTTCAAAGGAGGAGCTTGCCAATGGCTGATAACAGAAACAACAGTGCTCCCTCCCGTCCGGCCGTCCCCGGCATGGGCCGCGGTCCCGGCCGAGGGCCGGGAGGAGGCGGCCACGGCCCGGGACGCGTGGTGGAAAAGCCGAAAAACTTCAAAAAGTCCCTTTTGCGCCTTATAAAATATATCACGGCCTATAAAGGCCGGCTTGTGACGGTGGCCTTTTTCGCCGTATGCAGCACGGTTTTTTCGGTCGTATCTCCGAAAATCCTCGGCAACGCCACGACGGAAATATATAACGGCGTCATGGCTCGGGCCGCCGGCGGCAAGGGCATAAACTTTTCGGCCCTTCTGTCGATACTCAAAATACTCGGGACACTTTATCTGATAAGCGCCCTTTTCTCCTTTGCCCAGGGGTATATCATGAACGGCATAACCCAGCGCATCGGCGCCAGGCTCAGGAGCGACATAAACGCCAAGCTCCACCGTCTGCCCTTTAAATATTTTGACAAGAGGACAAACGGCGAGGTTTTAAGCTATATTACAAACGACGTCGACACTGTGACTCAGGGTGTCGCCCAGAGCGTCACCCAGATAATCACATCGGTCGCCACGGTTTTAGGCGTGCTTTATATGATGCTGACCATCAACATCCCCATGACCATGGCCGTCCTGCTGATAGTCCCCTTCTCGGGCATACTCGTCATGCAGGTGGTCAAGCGCACCCAACCCCTTTTCAAGACCCGTCAGGCGGCTCTGGCCTCGGTCAACGGCATAGTTGAGGAGAGCTACGGCGGCCACACGGTCATCAAGGCCTTTGACCACGAAGCGGCGTCCATAGAGGAGTTTGACGCCGAGAACCGCAAGCTCTATAACGCCTCTCGCAAAAGCGAGTTCTGGGGCGGCTTCATCCATCCCATAATGGACTTCATGGGCAACCTTTCCTATGTCATGGTGGCCGTGCTTGGCGCCTATTCGGCGTCAATCGGGGCCATCACGGTTGGCAACATACAGTCCTTTATCCAGTATTCGCGCCGCTTCAGCCAGCCGATAAATCAGGTGGCCAGAATAAGCAACATGATACAGTCGACCATAGCGGCGGCCGAAAGGGTTTTCGCCATGCTGGACGAAGAGGAGGAGCCGCAGGAAAAGGGCCTGTCCATAGACGAGGAAAAGGTCATGGGCGAAGTCAGATTCGACCATGTCTCCTTCGGCTATGACCCCGAAAAGGTCATCATACACGATTTCAGCGCAACGGCCCAAAAGGGACGCAAAATAGCCATCGTCGGCCCCACGGGTGCCGGAAAAACCACCCTTGTCAAGCTGCTTATGCGCTTTTACGACTTGAACGGCGGCAAAATAACCCTTGACGGAGTAAATATCGCCGAGGCCGACAGGCATCAGGTGAGAAACGTCTTCGGCATGGTGCTTCAGGACACCTGGCTCTTCAGCGGCACCATAAGGGAAAATATCCGCTACGGCCGCCCCGAGGCGACCGACGAGGAGGTCTATAAGGCGGCCAAAGCCGCCCGAGCCGACCGCTTTATCCGCGCCCTGCCCGAGGGCTATGACACCGTGCTGAACGAAGAGGCGACAAATATCTCTCAGGGCCAAAAGCAGCTTTTGACCATAGCCCGAGCCATTCTTAAAGACCCCAAGGTGCTTATACTCGACGAGGCCACCTCCAGCGTCGACACGCGCACCGAGATACTGATACAGAAGGCCATGGACACCCTCATGGAGGGGCGCACCAGCTTTGTCATCGCCCACCGCCTGTCAACCATAAGGGACGCCGACATGATTCTCGTCCTCCGCGACGGCGATATCGTCGAGCAGGGCGGCCACGAGGAGCTTCTGGCCAAAGGCGGCTTCTATGCCGAGCTTTACAATTCCCAGTTTGAACCCGAGGAAAATTAAAAGCACAAGAAGGTCAAAGCCATGTTCAGAGAAATGAGACGCAAAAAGCAGGCCCTTCCGCCCGAAATGTCGGCCGAGATACTGGAAAGGGGCACGTCGGGAGTGCTGGCCCTTTCGGGTGATGACGGATACCCCTACGCCCTGCCCATAAGCTATGTTTACGACGGCGGACATATATATTTCCACTGCGCCAAATCGGGCCACAAGCTGGATGCCATAGCGCGCGACCCGAGGGCCTCCTTCTGCGTCGTCGACAGGGACGAAATCGCGGCGGAAAAGTATACGACATTTTTCCGCAGCGTCATTGTTTTCGGAAAGGTGCGCCTTTTGGAGAATGAGGACGAAAAGCTGGAGGCCATGCGAAAGCTGGCGTTAAAATACGCCCCCGACGACAGCGCCGAAAGCCGTCAGGCCGCTATTCAGCGCGACTGGAAGCTCCTGTGCGTGCTTGATATGACGGTAGAGCATATAAGCGGCAAGGAGGCCATAGAGCTGGTCGTGTCGCGCGGCTGAAAAACATTTGATAGAAAAAGCCCCACCTTTACGTTGGGGCTTTTTTTATTTCTTATTCATCTTTTTGGTATAAAGTTCTATTTTTTAGAACAGGAAATTAAATAAAGAAAGGACCCGGCAAAACCGGGGCCTTTTATCTATCATTTCTCTTTTTACTTTTATCTGAAAAAAGTCCCACAGGAAACCTGTGGGACTTTTTTATTTTATTCCTGCCATTTAAAGGAGGCGGCGACGATGCGTGTTACATCGGGCGTGACTGTGAGCATTCCACCCGAACAGGCGGCGTTCCTGACGCCGCCCTCGGTGTCATACACCTTGCACCAGCCGTCGTCGGCCAGCGTCGTGACATAGGGGATATGTCCTGCCAGAATGGAGACGCCGCCCTCGGTGCTCTTGACCGAGACCT
Source organism: uncultured Clostridia bacterium (assembly GCA_947648385.1). Taxonomy (GTDB): domain Bacteria; phylum Bacillota; class Clostridia; order Oscillospirales; family Butyricicoccaceae; genus RGIG1902. The sequence goes on along the minus strand of CANSNO010000020.1, from coordinate 22,685 downwards.
CGCCGCATTCGCCGTCAAAAAACATACCCTCGGGGGTGACTATCTGAAGCTTGAAGCCCTTCATTTACTTTTCTCCCTTGGCCCTTGCCACAACATCGTCGATGGAACCGGCGAAGAGGAAGGCCGATTCGGGCAGGTCGTCGTGCTTGCCCTCCAGAATCTCCTTAAAGCCGCGTATGGTCTCCTTTATGGGGACATACCTGCCCTCATAGCCTGTGAACTGCTCGGCGACGGTGAAAGGCTGGCTCAGGAAACGCTGTATTTTTCTGGCGCGGTTGACCGTCAGCTTATCCTCGTCGCTCAGCTCGTCCATACCCATAATGGCGATGATGTCCTGAAGCTCCTTATACCTCTGAAGCACCCTCTGCACCTCGCGAGCCACGTCGTAATGCTCCTGTCCGACGACGTCGGGGGAGAGGATACGGCTTGTGGATGCCAGGGGGTCAACGGCCGGATATATACCCAGGGACGAAATGCCGCGGTCGAGAACCGTGGTGGCGTCCAGATGGGCGAAGGTCGTGGCCGGGGCAGGGTCGGTCAGGTCGTCGGCCGGAACGTAAACGGCCTGAACCGATGTGATGGAGCCGCGCTTTGTGGAGGTTATCCTCTCCTGCAATGCACCCATCTCGGTGGCCAGCGTAGGCTGATATCCGACGGCCGAGGGCATACGGCCCAGCAGAGCCGAAACCTCGGAACCGGCCTGTGTGAAACGGAATATGTTGTCGATGAAGAGAAGGACGTCCTTGCCCTCTCTGTCGCGGAAATACTCGGCCATCGTCAGGCCCGAAAGGCCGACGCGCATACGGGCTCCGGGGGGCTCGTTCATCTGGCCGTAGACCAGGGCCGTCTTGTTAAGGACCCCCGATTCCTTCATCTCGTTGTAAAGGTCGTTGCCCTCACGGGTGCGCTCGCCGACGCCCGTGAATATGGAATAGCCGCCGTGCTGTGTGGCGACATTGTTGATAAGCTCCTGAATAAGAACCGTTTTGCCGACTCCGGCGCCGCCGAAGAGGCCTATCTTGCCGCCCTTGGCATAGGGGCAGATGAGGTCGACGACCTTTATACCGGTCTCGAGTATCTCGGTGGTCGATTCCTGCTCCTCGTAAGAGGGGGCCGGACGGTGAATGGGCCAGCGTTCCTCGCACTGGGGGGGCTCCATATTGTCTATAGGCTCGCCCAAAAGGTTGAAGATGCGTCCCAGTGTTCCCTCGCCGACGGGCACGCTGATGGACGCGCCGGTATCGACGGCTTCGGCTCCTCTGACAAGGCCGTCGGTGCCGCTCATGGCGATGCACCTGACAAGGTTATCGCCGATGTGCTGGGCCACCTCGACTATCAGCTTTTTGCCGTTGAGCTCTATTTCTATGGCATTGAGCAGTGCCGGAAGCTGGCCGTCCTCAAAGCGTATGTCGAGGACAGGGCCGATGACCTGCACTACCTTGCCGATATGCTTTTCCTGCATATGTTCCTCCTTTTTGTTTGCCCCGAAAGGACAAACACTTATAATCGAGACGTTTCAAATTATTGCGCCTCGGCTCCGGCGACGATTTCGGTCAGCTCCTGAGTGATGGCTCCCTGACGGGCGCGGTTATACTTCAGGCTGAGGTCTTCAATCATCTCTCCGGCGTTCTTGCTGGCCGAATCCATGGCGTTTCTGCGTGCCGCCAGCTCGCTGGCCAAGCTCTCGCACACGCCGCCGTATACCATGCCGGTGACAAAATCGGGTATGACGGCGTTGAACAGGGTCGAGGGATCAGGCTCGTAAAGGGTAAGAGCCTTGACTCCCGACGGCTCCTCCTTGCCGTCATGGGGCGCCTGCACGGGCAGCACCGTCATGATATTGGCCGTCTGGGACAGCATGGAATTGAAGTTTGTATAGACCATTTCGACCCTGTCAAAGCTCCCCTTGAGAAACTCCTGACAGATGAGCTTTGCCGCCGCGAAAGAGGCGTCGCCGTCCATTTCCTCGACCTGAGAAAACTCATCCGACACAATCTCGGCTCCCTTTTTGCGGAAATGCTCCAGAGCCTTTTTGCCTATCGGCAGATAACAGGCCTCCTTGCCCTCGGCCTGGGCGGCCGCCAGCTTAAAGATATTGCTGTTATATCCTCCGGCAAGACCTCTGTCGCCGGCTATGACGATATAACAGGTTTTGCCGGCCTCCCTCTCTCCGATAAAGGGGGAATCGACGTCGCCGCCGGCGGCAAGGGCATAAACTTTTCGGCCCTTCTGTCGATACTCAAAATACTCGGGACACTTTATCTGATAAGCGCCCTTTTCTCCTTTGCCCAGGGGTATATCATGAACGGCATAACCCAGCGCATCGGCGCCAGGCTCAGGAGCGACATAAACGCCAAGCTCCACCGTCTGCCCTTTAAATATTTTGACAAGAGGACAAACGGCGAGGTTTTAAGCTATATTACAAACGACGTCGACACTGTGACTCAGGGTGTCGCCCAGAGCGTCACCCAGATAATCACATCGGTCGCCACGGTTTTAGGCGTGCTTTATATGATGCTGACCATCAACATCCCCATGACCATGGCCGTCCTGCTGATAGTCCCCTTCTCGGGCATACTCGTCATGCAGGTGGTCAAGCGCACCCAACCCCTTTTCAAGACCCGTCAGGCGGCTCTGGCCTCGGTCAACGGCATAGTTGAGGAGAGCTACGGCGGCCACACGGTCATCAAGGCCTTTGACCACGAAGCGGCGTCCATAGAGGAGTTTGACGCCGAGAACCGCAAGCTCTATAACGCCTCTCGCAAAAGCGAGTTCTGGGGCGGCTTCATCCATCCCATAATGGACTTCATGGGCAACCTTTCCTATGTCATGGTGGCCGTGCTTGGCGCCTATTCGGCGTCAATCGGGGCCATCACGGTTGGCAACATACAGTCCTTTATCCAGTATTCGCGCCGCTTCAGCCAGCCGATAAATCAGGTGGCCAGAATAAGCAACATGATACAGTCGACCATAGCGGCGGCCGAAAGGGTTTTCGCCATGCTGGACGAAGAGGAGGAGCCGCAGGAAAAGGGCCTGTCCATAGACGAGGAAAAGGTCATGGGCGAAGTCAGATTCGACCATGTCTCCTTCGGCTATGACCCCGAAAAGGTCATCATACACGATTTCAGCGCAACGGCCCAAAAGGGACGCAAAATAGCCATCGTCGGCCCCACGGGTGCCGGAAAAACCACCCTTGTCAAGCTGCTTATGCGCTTTTACGACTTGAACGGCGGCAAAATAACCCTTGACGGAGTAAATATCGCCGAGGCCGACAGGCATCAGGTGAGAAACGTCTTCGGCATGGTGCTTCAGGACACCTGGCTCTTCAGCGGCACCATAAGGGAAAATATCCGCTACGGCCGCCCCGAGGCGACCGACGAGGAGGTCTATAAGGCGGCCAAAGCCGCCCGAGCCGACCGCTTTATCCGCGCCCTGCCCGAGGGCTATGACACCGTGCTGAACGAAGAGGCGACAAATATCTCTCAGGGCCAAAAGCAGCTTTTGACCATAGCCCGAGCCATTCTTAAAGACCCCAAGGTGCTTATACTCGACGAGGCCACCTCCAGCGTCGACACGCGCACCGAGATACTGATACAGAAGGCCATGGACACCCTCATGGAGGGGCGCACCAGCTTTGTCATCGCCCACCGCCTGTCAACCATAAGGGACGCCGACATGATTCTCGTCCTCCGCGACGGCGATATCGTCGAGCAGGGCGGCCACGAGGAGCTTCTGGCCAAAGGCGGCTTCTATGCCGAGCTTTACAATTCCCAGTTTGAACCCGAGGAAAATTAAAAGCACAAGAAGGTCAAAGCCATGTTCAGAGAAATGAGACGCAAAAAGCAGGCCCTTCCGCCCGAAATGTCGGCCGAGATACTGGAAAGGGGCACGTCGGGAGTGCTGGCCCTTTCGGGTGATGACGGATACCCCTACGCCCTGCCCATAAGCTATGTTTACGACGGCGGACATATATATTTCCACTGCGCCAAATCGGGCCACAAGCTGGATGCCATAGCGCGCGACCCGAGGGCCTCCTTCTGCGTCGTCGACAGGGACGAAATCGCGGCGGAAAAGTATACGACATTTTTCCGCAGCGTCATTGTTTTCGGAAAGGTGCGCCTTTTGGAGAATGAGGACGAAAAGCTGGAGGCCATGCGAAAGCTGGCGTTAAAATACGCCCCCGACGACAGCGCCGAAAGCCGTCAGGCCGCTATTCAGCGCGACTGGAAGCTCCTGTGCGTGCTTGATATGACGGTAGAGCATATAAGCGGCAAGGAGGCCATAGAGCTGGTCGTGTCGCGCGGCTGAAAAACATTTGATAGAAAAAGCCCCACCTTTACGTTGGGGCTTTTTTTATTTCTTATTCATCTTTTTGGTATAAAGTTCTATTTTTTAGAACAGGAAATTAAATAAAGAAAGGACCCGGCAAAACCGGGGCCTTTTATCTATCATTTCTCTTTTTACTTTTATCTGAAAAAAGTCCCACAGGAAACCTGTGGGACTTTTTTATTTTATTCCTGCCATTTAAAGGAGGCGGCGACGATGCGTGTTACATCGGGCGTGACTGTGAGCATTCCACCCGAACAGGCGGCGTTCCTGACGCCGCCCTCGGTGTCATACACCTTGCACCAGCCGTCGTCGGCCAGCGTCGTGACATAGGGGATATGTCCTGCCAGAATGGAGACGCCGCCCTCGGTGCTCTTGACCGAGACCTCGCCGCATTCGCCGTCAAAAAACATACCCTCGGGGGTGACTATCTGAAGCTTGAAGCCCTTCATTTACTTTTCTCCCTTGGCCCTTGCCACAACATCGTCGATGGAACCGGCGAAGAGGAAGGCCGATTCGGGCAGGTCGTCGTGCTTGCCCTCCAGAATCTCCTTAAAGCCGCGTATGGTCTCCTTTATGGGGACATACCTGCCCTCATAGCCTGTGAACTGCTCGGCGACGGTGAAAGGCTGGCTCAGGAAACGCTGTATTTTTCTGGCGCGGTTGACCGTCAGCTTATCCTCGTCGCTCAGCTCGTCCATACCCATAATGGCGATGATGTCCTGAAGCTCCTTATACCTCTGAAGCACCCTCTGCACCTCGCGAGCCACGTCGTAATGCTCCTGTCCGACGACGTCGGGGGAGAGGATACGGCTTGTGGATGCCAGGGGGTCAACGGCCGGATATATACCCAGGGACGAAATGCCGCGGTCGAGAACCGTGGTGGCGTCCAGATGGGCGAAGGTCGTGGCCGGGGCAGGGTCGGTCAGGTCGTCGGCCGGAACGTAAACGGCCTGAACCGATGTGATGGAGCCGCGCTTTGTGGAGGTTATCCTCTCCTGCAATGCACCCATCTCGGTGGCCAGCGTAGGCTGATATCCGACGGCCGAGGGCATACGGCCCAGCAGAGCCGAAACCTCGGAACCGGCCTGTGTGAAACGGAATATGTTGTCGATGAAGAGAAGGACGTCCTTGCCCTCTCTGTCGCGGAAATACTCGGCCATCGTCAGGCCCGAAAGGCCGACGCGCATACGGGCTCCGGGGGGCTCGTTCATCTGGCCGTAGACCAGGGCCGTCTTGTTAAGGACCCCCGATTCCTTCATCTCGTTGTAAAGGTCGTTGCCCTCACGGGTGCGCTCGCCGACGCCCGTGAATATGGAATAGCCGCCGTGCTGTGTGGCGACATTGTTGATAAGCTCCTGAATAAGAACCGTTTTGCCGACTCCGGCGCCGCCGAAGAGGCCTATCTTGCCGCCCTTGGCATAGGGGCAGATGAGGTCGACGACCTTTATACCGGTCTCGAGTATCTCGGTGGTCGATTCCTGCTCCTCGTAAGAGGGGGCCGGACGGTGAATGGGCCAGCGTTCCTCGCACTGGGGGGGCTCCATATTGTCTATAGGCTCGCCCAAAAGGTTGAAGATGCGTCCCAGTGTTCCCTCGCCGACGGGCACGCTGATGGACGCGCCGGTATCGACGGCTTCGGCTCCTCTGACAAGGCCGTCGGTGCCGCTCATGGCGATGCACCTGACAAGGTTATCGCCGATGTGCTGGGCCACCTCGACTATCAGCTTTTTGCCGTTGAGCTCTATTTCTATGGCATTGAGCAGTGCCGGAAGCTGGCCGTCCTCAAAGCGTATGTCGAGGACAGGGCCGATGACCTGCACTACCTTGCCGATATGCTTTTCCTGCATATGTTCCTCCTTTTTGTTTGCCCCGAAAGGACAAACACTTATAATCGAGACGTTTCAAATTATTGCGCCTCGGCTCCGGCGACGATTTCGGTCAGCTCCTGAGTGATGGCTCCCTGACGGGCGCGGTTATACTTCAGGCTGAGGTCTTCAATCATCTCTCCGGCGTTCTTGCTGGCCGAATCCATGGCGTTTCTGCGTGCCGCCAGCTCGCTGGCCAAGCTCTCGCACACGCCGCCGTATACCATGCCGGTGACAAAATCGGGTATGACGGCGTTGAACAGGGTCGAGGGATCAGGCTCGTAAAGGGTAAGAGCCTTGACTCCCGACGGCTCCTCCTTGCCGTCATGGGGCGCCTGCACGGGCAGCACCGTCATGATATTGGCCGTCTGGGACAGCATGGAATTGAAGTTTGTATAGACCATTTCGACCCTGTCAAAGCTCCCCTTGAGAAACTCCTGACAGATGAGCTTTGCCGCCGCGAAAGAGGCGTCGCCGTCCATTTCCTCGACCTGAGAAAACTCATCCGACACAATCTCGGCTCCCTTTTTGCGGAAATGCTCCAGAGCCTTTTTGCCTATCGGCAGATAACAGGCCTCCTTGCCCTCGGCCTGGGCGGCCGCCAGCTTAAAGATATTGCTGTTATATCCTCCGGCAAGACCTCTGTCGCCGGCTATGACGATATAACAGGTTTTGCCGGCCTCCCTCTCTCCGATAAAGGGGGAATCGACGTCGCCGCCGGCAATGGCGGCCACATCGCAGAGGGACTCAAAAAGCAAATTGAAATAAGGGCGGCTGTTCTCGGCCCTCTCCTTTGCCTTGCGAAGCTTTGATGAGGCGACAAGCTCCATGGCCTTGGTTATCTGCATGGTGCTCTGCACACTTTTGATGCGCATCTTGATGTCCTTCATGGACGCTCCTGCCATACCTCGTCACCTACCCTTATCTGGCTTCCGCAAGGAACTCGGCGGTAAAGCTTTCAAGAGCCTTTTTCAGCGTCTCGGTGCTTTCGGCGCTCAAATCGCCCGTCGTGCGGATGGTCTCCAGCAGTTCGGCGTTCTGGGTCCTGAGATAGCTGTAAAGGCGCGATTCATATTCCTTTATCCTGTCGACGGGAACGTCCCTTAAGTAGTTGTTGGTGACGGCAAAGATGATGCAGACCTGAAGCTCAACGTCGATGGGGGAGTTCCTGTCCTGCTTGAGGACCTCCACTATCCTTTCGCCCTGGGCCAGACGATCTTTGGTGTCGTTGTCGAGGTCGGAGCCGAACTGGGAGAAGCTCTGCAGCTCTCTGTACTGTGAATAGAGGAGCTTGAGGCTGCCCGAGACCTTTTTCATGGCCTTTATCTGGGCGCTGCCGCCCACTCGGCTGACCGAAATACCGGGGTTGACGGCCGGCATGACGCCCGAATGGAAAAGCTCGCTCTCAAGGAATATCTGTCCGTCGGTGATGGAGATGACGTTGGTGGGGATATAGGCCGAAACGTCTCCGGCCTGCGTCTCGATAATAGGCAGAGCCGTTATCGAGCCTCCGCCGTATTCGGGGGCCAGACGGGCCGAACGCTCCAGAAGCCTGCTGTGCAGGTAGAAGACGTCGCCGGGATAGGCCTCGCGTCCGGGGGGGCGGCGGATAAGAAGGGAAAGTGCGCGGTAGGCCACGGCGTGCTTGCTCAAATCGTCATAAATAATAAGCACGTCCTTGCCCTGGGCCATGAAATACTCGGCCATGGCGCAGCCCGAGTAGGGGGCTATATACTGAAGGGGGGCCAGCTCGGAGGCCGAGGAGGAGACGACTGTCGTGTACTCCATGGCGCCGGCCTGATTGAGGGTCTCCACAAGCTGTGCCACCGTCGAGTTTTTCTGGCCGATGGCCACATAGATGCAGATACAGTCCTTGCCCTTCTGGTTGATAATGGTGTCAGTGGCGATGACGGTTTTACCCGTCTGCCTGTCGCCGATGATAAGCTCGCGCTGGCCGCGGCCGATGGGTATCATAGAGTCGATGGCCTTGATGCCCGTCTGAAGGGGCACGCTGACGCTCTTTCTCTCGATGATGCCGGGGGCGTTGGACTCAATGGGGCGCGTTTCGGTGGTGGCGATGGGGCCTTTGCCGTCTATCGGCTGGCCCAAAGCGTTGACGACGCGGCCTATCATGGCCTCGCCGACGGGCACGCTGATGACGCGGCCGGTACGCTTGACGACGTCGCCCTCCTTGATGCCGGCGTCGGAGCCGAGCATAACTATGGAGACTATCTTCTCCTCGAGGTTAAGAGCCATGCCGTACTCGCCGTTGGAAAACTCCACAAGCTCGTTGGCCATGCAGTTTTCCAGACCGTGGGCCTTGGCAATGCCGTCGCCCACCAGAATGATGGTGCCGGTCTCGCTCTGCTCGATAGCGTTTTTATAATTTTTTATCTGTGCTTTGATAATACTGCTGATTTCGTCGGGACGCAGCTGCATTAACTCACCTGCTTTCTTAAAGGATTGCCGGGTCTGTCCCGGCATACGGCCAAAACTCAGGCTTTGGCCGTCAAAAGGCTGTTCTTTATGGCGTCAAGACGGGCGCGGACGCTGCCGTCCAGCATCCTGCCGTTCATCTCAAGGCGCACTCCTCCCATGCAGGAGGGATCGACGATGTTTTTCAGACCCACGATTTTGCCCGTCTCCCTTGACAGCTTGGCCGACAGGGCCGTTTTCTGCTCCTCGGTCAGCGCCACGGCCGTGACGGCCGTCACCTCGATGACGCCGTGGTCCTGATTATAGAGAGCCGTATAGGCCTCCTGACAGGCGCTCATCTCTTCGAAGGTGTTGTTTTCCACAAGGATGGACATAAAGTTCATCAGATAGTCGTCCACCCTGCCGCCGAAGGTCTCCTCCAAAAGCTGAAGCCTCTGAGCCTTCTTTACGGTGGGGGCCGACATGAGGCGGACATAATCGGGCTCGTCTCTCAAAAGCCGACAGACCTCCCCGAGCTGACGTCCTATCTCCTCGTCCCTGCCCTCCTCATGGGCCAGAACATACAGGGCATTTCCGTAGGCGTTTCCTGTTTCGGTCATGCGTCTTCACCTACCGAAGCTATAAACTCCTCTATAAGGGAGGCGTGGTCCTCGGGTCTTATCTCCTTTTCAACAACCTTGGAAGCGATATCCAGAGCCATTTCGGAGATGTCGTTCTTTATCTCGTTCATGGCCTTGACCCTCTCCTGAGCGATGTCCTCGTCGGCCTTTTTCAGCATGGCCTCGGCCTTGTGCTGGGCCTCCAGAAGTATCTCGTCGCCCTGCTTGCCGGCCCTTTCGGTGGCGTTGCGCACTATGCGCGCCGCCTCCTCGTTAGCGTCGTGGAGCTTGGCCGAGTATTCGGCCTTGTCATGCTCGGCCGAGGCTTTGGCCTCCTCGGCGTCGTCATAAATCTTGTCGACCTCCTGACGGCGCTTGGCGATTATGGCCTGCACGGGCTTGAAGAGGAACTTTTTGAACAGGAGCATCTGGATAAGCAGGTTGCAGATCTGCGCGATAAAGGTCCAGTATTTAAAATCTACAAGTGCTTGATACATATTGATTTACTCCCTTTCTGCTTTAATCAGGTTATTTTCCTTTATTAAAGCATTCCAAGGAAGATGCCGGGGGCAACGAAGATGAGCAGCAGGCCGGTGACGAAGCCGTAAATACCTGTCGTCTCGGCACAGGCGATACCCAGCAGCATGCTGGATGTGATGCTGCCCTTCATCTCGGGCTGACGGGCGATGGCCTCCAGGGCCTTACCTGCGGCGTAACCTTCGCCGATACCGGGGCCGATACCGGCTATCAGGGCCAGGCCGGCGCCGATGGCGCATCCCATAAGAACTAAAGCTCTTGCCATTTCCATAATAATACTTCCTCCTGATTTCCTTTGTGTTTTGTGTTTTTATGTTTTTGTTTTTTTAACTTATTCCGTGGCTGTCGAAATGTACATCATCGACAGCATGGCGAAAATAAAGGCCTGCATGGCGCTTCCGAACCAGTCGAAATACAGCGATATGACGGCCGGGACGCCCACCGTAAGGAAGGGCACGCCGGCGAGCAGCTCGCCGAGAAAGCCCGGAAGCCAGCCGAACAGGGCATGGTTGGCCACCGTCAGGGCGGCATACAGAAGGGAGGTTATGACGCCGCCCGAGACAATGTTTCCGAAGTGACGGAAAGCCATTGAAATGGGGGTGAACACCTCGCCCAGCATATTGAAGGGGGCCATGACGAAGATGGGGTCGCAGAAGGCCTTCCAGTACCCGACAAAGCCGTTTGTCTTGAACTTGTAATAGGTGATGATGACAAACACCACTATGGCCCACGCCAGAGTTGTCGAGACGTCACCCGTGGGGGAGAAAACCCCGAGGAGCGACGACAGACTACAGGTAACCGAAAGAGCCATTATGGCCGAGATAAAGGGGAGATAGGGCATAAACTTTTCCCCCATGTTTTCCCTCACGAGGTTTTCCGCCATAGTGACAAGCTTTTCGGCCACGGCCTGACGTTTAGATATGTCTTTGACCTTCAGGTCATGGGTCAGCCAGATGCAAAGTCCCGTCAGCACCAGCATAATGACCCATGTGACGACCATAGTCTCGGTGATGGGTATGCCGCCGAGAATGGGCAGGGTAAAATATATTTTGGCGCCGACAATCGAAACATCCACTTACTCTTTTCCTCCTTTCTCTCGCAAGTCCTTTCTGAACAAGGGCTCGAACAGAATAGTTATTCTGGGGAAGAGCAGGCTGGCACAGGCCATTATCCAGTTGAAAAAGGGGATAATATAGGCCAGCACCACCATGACCACCATGGCGGCCATCCTGAGCTGATATGAGGAGCGAATGCGGCGGCGAGCCATCAGCTCATCCCCGTCGGCCACCGCCTTCTGTACCGTGTTGCCCATGAACATGAAGTTCAAAACGGCGAAGGCTCCTCCCCAAAGCCCTCCAAGGAACACGGAAATGTCATAATCGAACAGAAAATACCACGCCAGCTGGACAAGGGCGCTTATCACCGCCGTCCCGACGGCGATATAGCCTGTCTCCTTTTTGACGACGGGATCCATGCTCAATCATCCTTTCTGTTTGCCTCGCGCATCACATGACGGACAAAGGTGGCAAAACAGGATATGCCCGACACCAATCCGAATATGACGCCGACGAATATGACCCATGTGCCGAGGGCGTATTTCCTTTGGAGCCAAAGGGCGCCCATCGTGCAGGCTATCATGGGAAAGGCGATGGAAAAGCCCAGCTGGGTCAGATAGCCGATATTTCTCATTACGGCCTTATAGGTCTTTTTTGACACTGCTGCTGCCTCCATCGTGATTCATAAACGCCTATCATTCATTTTACACTGATTTTCCGCTTTTGTCACTATGCTTTTTGCCGAAAAAATATCAATTTATTTGTATGGTTTATTAAAAAGGTTTATTTTATTGAGATTTTAATTAAAAAGCCCCACCGAAAGGCGGGGCTTTTTGAAAGTCCGTTATATCCGCCGCAAGCGGCGGAAGAAGGTCGTCCTTTTCGTAGCCGAAAAGTACCAAAAGGCTTTACTTTTTCCGAGAAAAAGTAACAAAAAGCTCTTTTTAAATCTTATTTAAGATTGAACCAGGCGTCGAGGCCGGGGAACTCGGCCACGTCGTCCAGCTCCTCCTCGATGCGGAGAAGCTGATTGTATTTGGCCACGCGGTCGGTGCGGCTGGGTGCGCCCGTCTTGATCTGTCCGGCGTTGAGGGCGACGGAAAGGTCGGCGATGGTGGTGTCCTCCGTCTCGCCCGAGCGGTGGGAGATGACGGCGGTATATCCGGCGCGGTTGGCCATCTTAATGGCGTTGAGGGTCTCGGTCAGTGTGCCGATCTGGTTGACCTTTATCAATATCGAGTTGGCGACGCCAAGCTCGATGCCCTTTTTGAGCCTTTCTGTGTTGGTGACAAACAGGTCGTCGCCCACAAGCTGAATCTTTTTGCCCAGAGCGTCGGTCAGCATCTTCCAACCCTCCCAGTCTTCCTCGGCCATGCCGTCCTCAAGGGAGATGATGGGGTACTTCTCGACAAATGTCTTCCACATTCTGACAAGCTGCTGGCGCGTCATCTTCTTGCCGCTCTTGGGCTGGACATAGCACTGCTCCTCGTCGCTCCACCACTCGGAGGCGGCGGCGTCGATGGCGATGCGGAAGTCCTCGCCGGGCTTATAGCCGGCCTTCTCGATGGCCTCGACGATGACCTTCAGGGCGTCCTCGTCCTTCTTGAGGTTGGGGGCGTAGCCGCCCTCGTCGCCGACGCCGGCGGCCGGTGTGCCGTTGTCCTTCAGCACGCCCTTGAGGGCATGGAAGACCTCGGCGCACATACGCAGAGCCTCGCGGAAGCTCTCGGCGCCGACGGGCATAACCATGAACTCCTGTATCTCAACGTTGTTGGTGGCGTGAGCGCCGCCGTTGAGAATATTCATCATGGGGACGGGCATCGTATAAGCGTTGCAGCCGCCCACATAGTTGTAAAGGGTCATGCCCAGGCTCTCGGCGGCGGCTCTGGCGCAGGCCAGGGAAGCGCCAAGGATGGCGTTGGCGCCCAGGCGCGTCTTGTTGGGGGTGCCGTCCAGCTCGATCATGGCCTTATCTATGGCTATCTGGTCGGCGGCGTTCATGCCGACAAGCAGGTCGGCTATCTCGGTGTTGACGGCCTCGACGGCCTTCAAAACGCCCTTGCCGCCATAACGCTTCTTGTCGCCGTCGCGCAGCTCGCAGGCCTCGAAAATGCCTGTCGAAGCGCCCGAGGGCACCGCGGCGCGGCCGCAGACGACCTGCACGCCGTCATCGGCGTAGACCTCGACCTCGACTGTGGGGTTGCCGCGGCTGTCCATTATCTCTCTGCCGACGACGTCTACAATCTCAACTAACTTTTTCATTTTTATCTATCTCCTTATAAGGTTGTATTTACCATATTAGGCCCCCTTGTGCAAAGGGGGCTGTCGCCAACGGCGACTGGGGGATTGACTATATACAACAATCCCTCCGTCAAAATCCTGCGGATTTTGCCACCTCCCTTTACACAAGGGAGGCAAGGGCAATTATTTCAAAAGGCTTTCGCCTGTTATCTCTTTCGGCTGAGGCAGCCCCAAAAGCTCCAGCATCGTCGGGGCCAAATCGCAGAGGCGGCCGTCTTTGAGCTGACGGGTATTATCGCCCACCAGAATGACGGGCACAAGGGCCGTCGTATGGGCCGTAAAGGGCTTGCCCTCCTCGTCAAGCATCCTGTCGGCGTTGCCGTGGTCGGCCGTGATAATAGCCTTGCCGCCCATCTTCTCCACCGAGGCGACAAGCCTGCCGACGCACTCGTCCACCGTCTCGACGGCCTTGACTGCCGCCGGGAACACGCCGGTATGACCAACCATGTCGCAGTTGGCCAGATTGAGTATGACCACGTCGTATTTGCCGCTTTCAATGGCGGCGCAGCACTTGTCGGTCACCTCACGCGCGCTCATCTCGGGCTGTAAATCATAGGTGGCCACATCGGGGGACTTGACAAGTATCCTGTCCTCTCCCTTGAAAAGACGCTCCTCGCCGCCGTTAAAAAAGAAGGTGACATGGGCGTATTTCTCGGTCTCGGCTATCCTAAGCTGGGTCAGCCCCTTGTCGGCGATATACTCGCCGAAGATGTTGTCCAGCACCTGGGGCTTAAAGGCCACATGGACATTGGGCATGGAGGCGTCATACTGGGTGAAGCAGACATAATATGGGCAAACCATGCCGCCCTGCCTCTCGAAGCCGTCAAAGTCGGGGTCGCAGAAGGCCCTTGTTATCTCGCGCGCCCTGTCGGGACGGAAGTTATAGAATATGACGCTGTCCTCATGCCTTATGACCCCCTCGGGGTCACAGATAACAGGCTTCATGAACTCGTCGGTGACCCCCTCGGCATAAGAAGCCTCAACGGCCGCCACGGGGTCGCTGTTTTTTGCTCCCTCGGCCTTTGTCAAGGCCTTATAGGCAAGCTCCAGCCTCTCCCATCGCTTGTCCCTGTCCATGGCGTAATAGCGTCCCATGACGGTGGCGACGCTGCAATCCGTGCCCTTTATCTTATCGCAAAGTTGTCTGACGAAATCGGCTCCCGAGGAGGGGGGCACGTCGCGCCCGTCGAGGAAGCAGTGGACAAAGCTTTTGACCCCGGCCTTTTCACACATATCTATAAGGGCGAAAAGATGTGTCAGGTGGCTGTGCACCCCTCCCGTGCTCAAAAGGCCGTAAAGATGCACCCTGCCGCCGGAGCTTTTGGCCTTGTCTATAGCCGCTTTGAGTTCGGAGTTTTCAAAAAAGTCCCCGTCCTCGATGGCCTTGGTTATGCGTGTCAGCTCCTGATAGACGACCCTTCCGGCGCCGATATTGGTGTGGCCCACCTCGCTGTTGCCCATCTGACCCTCGGGCAGGCCGACGGCGAGGCCCGAGGCGTTGAGCCTGGCGTTGGGGCAGGCGGACAGAAGCCTGTCCATATTGGGAGTTTTCGCGTTTGCTATAGCGTCGCCGCGGTCTCCCTTTCCGCAGCCGTAGCCGTCCAAAATCATTAAAACAAGCGGTTTTTTATCCATGTTCTCTTTCCTGACCGGCGGCCTTTTACTGGTCGGCCGCCTTTATGATACTGTTGAGTGAAGCCGCGTCGAGGGAGGCTCCGCCGATAAGGCCGCCGTCCACGTCGGGCATGGCCAGCATGGCCTCGGCGTTATCTTTGTTAAGAGAGCCGCCGTAGAGTACAGACACCCCTCTGGCCGCTCTGGCGCCGTAAAGTGAACGCAGTGTCTCCCTGATGGCCGAGCCGACCTCTCCGGCCTGCCGGGGCGTGGCTATCTTTCCCGTGCCGATGGCCCATATAGGCTCATAGGCTATTATTATCTTTTTGAGGCTCTGGGGGGCGATACCCTTGAGAGCCAGCTTGAGCTGTGTGCGGACAAAGTCCAGCTCGGCTCCGTTTTCCCTTATCTCGAGGCTCTCGCCGAGGCATATTATGGGCCTCAATCCGGCCTCCAATGCGGCGTGTACCTTTTGATTGACGCTCTCGTCGGTCTCGCCGAAATAGGCTCTGCGCTCGGAATGGCCGACGATGACGTATTTCACGCCTAAATCGGCCAGCATGGCGCAGGAGACCTCGCCGGTATAAGCCCCCTTGGCCGCCTGATGACAGTTCTGGGCGCCGATGGCTATTTTTGTGCCCTTGGCCGCCTTTACTGCCTGATAAATATGGGTAAAGGGGACGCAGAGGACAATGTCGCACCATTTGCAGTCGGCCGTCTCGTCCCTGAGACGGGTGACAAAATCCTTTGTCTCCGAGGGCAGCATATTCATCTTCCAGTTGCCGGCGATGACGGTTTTTCTGTACCTTCTGTTCATTGCGAAAACCTTCTTTTTTATTTGTCCAGCAGACAGGAGATGCCGGGCAGGTCGACCCCCTCGAGGAACTCGATGGCGGCGCCGCCTCCCGTGGAGACATGGGTCACCTTGTCCTGAAGGCCCAGCTTTTCGATAGCGGCGGCCGAATCGCCTCCGCCGACTATGGAAACGGCTCCGCTGTCGGCCACGGCCTGAGCGATGCCCTCGGTTCCGGCGGCGAAATTGGGCATTTCAAACACGCCGGCCGGGCCGTTCCAGACTATAGTCTTGGCCTGAGATATGACCTTGGAATATTCCTTTATCGTCTCGGGGCCGATGTCCATGCCCATATATCCGTCGGGCACCTGTCCGGCCTTGACGACCATTGTGTTGGCCTCGTTGCTGAACTGGTCGGCCACTATGGTGTCGATGGGCAGATATATCTTCGTGCCCTTTGCTTCGGCCTGCTTCATAAGTCCCGTCACCAGCTCGAGGCTCTTCTCGTCAAATATGGAGCTGCCGATAGTGCCGCCCTGAGCCTTGAAGAAGGTATAGGCCATGCCGCCGAGAACAAGTATGGCGTCGCACTTGCCGATAAAGCTGCCGATAAGGCCCAGCTTGTCGGCCACCTTGGCGCCGCCCATGATGGCGACAAAGGGACGGGCCGGGTCGGTCATGGCCTTGCCCATGACCGAAAGCTCCTTTTCAATAAGGAAGCCGCAGACGGCCGGCAGGAACTGAGCGACCCCCGTTACCGAGGCGTGGTCGCGGTGGGCCGTGCCGAAGGCGTCGTTTACATAAATGTCGGCCAAAGAGGCCAGCTTATAGGCGAAAGCCCTGTCGCCGCTCTCCTCGCCCGGCTCAAAGCGAAGGTTTTCCAGCATGACTATCTCGCCGGGCTTTATCTCGCGGCTGAGGCGCTCGGCCTCGGGGCCGACGGTATCAAAGCACATCTTGACGTCCATGCCCAAAAGCTCGGAAAGATGGTTGGCCACAGGGGTCAGGGTCAGCTTCATCTTGCGCTCGCCTTTAGGCCTGCCCAGATGGGAGCAGACGATGACGGCCGCGCCCTGCTCGACAAGATATCTTATGGTGGGCAGAGCCTCCCTGATACGCTTGTCGTCGGTGATGTTTTTCTCGTCGTCCTGAGGCACGTTGAAATCGCAGCGCAAAAGCACCCTTTTGCCCTTTACGTCAATATCCCTGACAGATTTTTTCATGTAATCCATCTCTTACTCTCCCCCGATTGTTTTGTTTTAAAAGTCCGCGGCGCGGTTTTTCACGGCCCCCTTGTACGGGCAAGGGGACAAAATATGCGCGCTCTTACGCAGACACCACAATTATAGACCACTTTCCGCGCCTTTTCAAGGCAAAACGCCTGTTTTTACTCAAAAATGTTCCGAAATCAATAAATAAAAAGCAAAAATCCGCAAACAATGGCTTTGAGGTGATTTTATGCGCATGACAAACGAAGAATACAAAAAGCTCTACGAAGGACTGGCTCCTCCCTCGCCCAGCTATAAAAACATACCCTTTGCCTTTCTTATAGGGGGCGGAATATGCGCTCTGGCGCAGTGGATAAAAAACCTGTGGCTGGGCGGCGGCTTTGCCGAGAGCGACGCCGCCTCGCTGACCTCCTCCACCATGGTTTTTATCGGCGTGGCGCTGACGGCTTTGGGCCTTTTCGGCAAGATAGCCAGGGTCGCCGGAGCCGGAACCCTTGTGCCCATAACCGGTTTTGCCAACTCGGTGGCCGCCCCGGCCATGGAGTTCAAGACCGAGGGAGTCATCATGGGCACCTGCGTCAAGATGTTCTCGATAGCCGGCCCGGTGCTGGTCTTCGGCATTTCGGCCAGCGTCGTCTACGGCCTGTTTTTATACTTTGTGGGGTGACGGAATGAGAAAAAACGACGTGTATTATTATGAAAATCCCGTCCGCGTTCTGAGCTATTCCTCCTGCGTGGGCAAAAAGGAGGGGGAGGGGCCGCTGGGCGGCTGCTTTGACGTGGTAGCCAGCGACGACCGCTTCGGCCAGCAGACATGGGAACAGGCCGAAAAGGCAATGGTGCAGACCTCCCTGCGTGGGGCCCTCCACAAGGCGGGCCTCGACCACGGCGAGCTGGGATGCGTTCTCGGCGGCGACCTTTTGAACCAGTGCGTCTCCACAAGCTATGCCGTCAGGGATTTAAAGGCGCGTTTCTTCGGCCTTTACGGCGCCTGTTCCACCATGGCCGAATCCCTTGTCCTCGGCGGCGCGCTGATATCGGGCGGCTTTGAGGGCAAGGCGCTGTGTACGGCCTCCTCCCACTTCTGCTCGGCCGAAAGGCAATACCGCTATCCTCTGGAATACGGCGGCCAGCGCGCCCCCACGGCCCAGTGGACGGCCACGGCCTCGGGCTCGGTACTGCTGACTTCGGAAGAAAAGGGCAAGGTGGCCGTGACCCGCGGCATGGCCGGCAGGATATACGACCCCGGCGTCACCGATGCCGCCAACATGGGGGCCGCAATGGCCCAGGCCGCCTATGAGACCCTGCGAAGCTATTTTGCCACCACGGCCGAGGACCCGGCCTCCTATGACCTTATAGTGACGGGCGACCTGGCCTCCATCGGCCGCGACCTTGTGCTGGAGCTTGCCAAGGACGACGGCATCGACTTTGACGGCAGGTATACCGACTGCGGTCTTATGCTCTATGACCGCGAGGCTCAGGACGTCCACGCCGGAGGCTCGGGCTGCGGCTGCTCGGCCGCCGTCCTCTGCGGCCACATCCTGCCCGAAATGGAGCGCGGAGCCCTCAAAAGGGTGCTTTTCTGCGGCTCGGGCGCCCTTTTAAGCCCCCTGACCACAAGTCAGGGCGAAAGCATCCCCGGCATCTGCCATCTTGTATGTCTGGAGGCGGTATAATATGGAATATTTAAATGCCTTTCTCTGCGGAGGCATAATATGCGCCCTTTCGCAGGTGCTGATAGACCGCACCAAGCTGACCCCGGCCCGAATCCTGACCTCCTATGTGGTCCTCGGCGTCTTTCTGACGGCCATCGGAGTTTATCAGCCGATAGTCGACTGGGGCGGCTGCGGCGCCACCACCCCTCTCTTCGGCTTCGGCTACGCCATGGCCAAGGGAGTCGAGACGGCCGTCGAGCAGTACGGGCTTTTGGGAGCCTTCACAGGAGGCATGACTGCCACGGCCGGAGGCATCTCGGCCGCCGTCTTTTTCTCCCTCCTCGGCGCCCTGTTTTTCCACAGCCACAGCAGGGATTAAGCAAACCTTTATAAAAATTGAGGCCGTCCGCGAATGCGGACGGCCTTTATTTTGCTTTTTTACTGGGCGCCTTTTTTCAGGTTACAGCCGCGGCAAAGCATCTGGCAGTTATCGGGGGTCGTCGCAGTTGCAAAACACTGTTTTGCCCTCAAAATGCCTGCGATAGTGCCTAAGCTCCTTTTCTATGTCGGTCAGCTGGGTATAAAACTCGTCCTGCTTGGCTATGCCGGCCCTGTTCAAACTGGCGTTTCCTGCCATGGCGGCTTTCTCTCCTTTGTCCCCGAATTGTTCTTGTCTCTATTTTACCGTTTTTCGATTTGATGTGCAATATATGGAAAATCCCCTCAAGGGGTCTTGGGGGGATAGGTATATGACGCCCTGCGCAAGGGGGAAAGGCTCAACCCAGACAGTAGGCGGCATACTCGATAAGGCCGTCTTCGTCGGCGACGGCAAGGATCCCGTGGGGGATGTTGGGCGTATAGATGAGGATGCACTCAAAAACGTCGAGATACATTGACTGATATTCGCGCATTTCCAAAAAATCCCTTTCAATCTGGAGGTCGTCAACAAAGTTGTCCCATTCCAAATTATTCAATTCCACCTCTTTGACGACCACATATTTTTTCAGCAAGAAATCCTTGGGGTGCATAAGCTCGTCAAGCCTTTCGGGCTGAAAAACAAAGGCCGCCTGTCCGACTTTTGAAAAGTTCATATCTTTTATCTCTTTTCTTGCGTATTTTTACGCTTTTAGCGTAATAACTACATTATAGCTTATTTAAACGCTGAGAGCAATAGTTATAATTGAATAGTACGGAGGTGAGGGGATGAAAGAGGATCTATCTGTTGAACTGATGGGCAAACGAGTTCGCCGCATACGCGAACAACTGGATTTAACAAGAGAACAGTTTGCCGAACAGGTCGGAATTTCGCCTCAATTTTTGGCGGAAATAGAAAACGGAAAAAAGGGAATGTCCGCTGATACTCTTTTTAAAATATGTACACGCTTTGACCTTTCGGCTGATTATATTCTTTTGGGCAAAAGCTCGGCTTCTCAGTTATCCAATCCTATTCAGCGTGCCCTTGACAGTTTTTCTCCATCTTACAGAGAGATGACCGAAGAAATTATCCGCGCCATTGAAAAAATGGCCGACAAAGATAAATAAAGTCATAATAATGTCAGGGAGAATATCAAATGGACGATAAACTTGTGAGATATACTTTGCGCGTTGACCGTACACTTTTTAAAAAGTTCAGATATATAGCAGAGGCCGAAGGCCGTTCGGCAAATAAAGAAATTGAACAGTATTTAAAGAAACGAGTAGCGGAATACGAAAAGGAAAACGGAGAAATTGAATAATCCTTTATATGCCGCAAGACATATATCATATTTCGGAAAATGTATTGTCTTAAAATATATAATAAAAAAGCCCCGACGAAAGTCGGGGCCTTGACAAATCGCTAAAAGAAATGTATCATATAAATACAAGAGGATGCCGTTGCATAAAGCGGTCAGCCCGAAACAGCTAAAATGACATTAGCCGCCCGGAGCCTACCCGGGCGGCTAATAAACTTTTGGGGCTATGTAGACCATTACTAAAAAGGCAATGATGATACATACCAATGTACGGACGGCTTTCGCCGTCCATCCACGACCCATCAGCGCCACCCCCTTTTCAAGGAAGTGGCTGACCGCCCAATATACAACGACATCCTGTTTTTATAATACATTTCGCGTCGATTTATGTCAATAAAAAAGGCCCCGACGAAAGTCGGGGCCTTGAATATTGTCGAATTATCTTGTACAATATATTTGGGTCTGTCATAAACGGATAGGCGGTCGGCTACACTTCCGTAAAGGAGGTGAAGCAAATGCCAATTACCTTGACACTACATATCGGTATTTTTACGATATCTGTTAAAGTAACAAGCAAAAACCGCCACTCGGCAAAGTGACGGTTTTTATAATGCTTAAAAACTGAAAACCTGAGCCGACCGTCTATCGGCAGACCCTTTTTACATTCTTATTATAGCCTTTTGTCGGGAGGATGTCAAGCCTCCCGGCTTTTTATTGCTTGTGTCCGCAGCTCTTATCTTTTATCTGAAACCGCCACGCCGAATGGCAGGCCGCCCGTGACGCCACGGGCGGCCTTTAGCCTATTCGTTTTTACTGATGGTCGGTCTTCAGCTGTCCCTTTGCGCGCCATTTGCCGCGCCTGAAAGCGATGGTATTTATCAGCGCGCCGCACAGCCACGCCACAAGCAGGGAGGCGAAGAGGCTGGCCGGATTGCCGTTGGGATATTCCTCGCTGCGACTGAGATAGGCGAAGAGATAGGCCAGAGGCACGCGGACGACAATGGTTGTGAAGAAGGATATCCACATGGGGGTCGTCGTGTCGCCCGCGCCGCGCATGGTGCCCGAAAGGCACTGCGTGACGGCAAAGGCGATATATCCCGGGGCCACTATGGTCATCATCCTGACGCCCATGTCGATAAGGGTCGGCGTGTCGGTGAAAAAGCCCATCAGGGTGCGGCCGAAGAGCAGTATGCAGACCACCAGCACGGCGGCCGTGCCGACGGCCAGCTTGAGGCCGGCCTTTATGCCCTGCTCAACCCTGTCTATCTTTCCGGCGCCGATATTCTGGCCGGTATAGGTGGTCATGGCGTTGCCGAAGCTGAAATTGGGCATCATAACAAAGCCGTCTATCCTCATGACCATAGTGTTGCAGGCGACGAAAACGGCGCCGAAGGAGTTGGTAAGCGACTGGACGACCAGCGACGAGGCCGACATGACGGCCTGGGCCAGGCCCGAGGGCAGGCCGAGCTTGATAAGCTGGAGGGAATAGGACTTTTTGAGCTTCAAATGCTCCTTTTTCAGGTGCATGACGTCGCGGAGTGAAAAGAGCTTGCGCGCGCTCATGGCGGCCGAGAGGAACTGGGAGGCTATGGTGGCCAGCGCCGCGCCCGAAACTCCCATGCCGACATAACCCACAAGGATGATGTCAAGGACGATATTCAGCCCGGCGGCAAAGCAAAGGTATTTCAGGGCCGAGACAGAGTCTCCCAGACCCCTCAAAACTCCGGCAAGTATGTTATAATAGGCCATTCCGGCAATGCCGAAAAAGTATATCCTCATATAGTCGAGGCACATATCGTATGTCTCGGCCGGCGTGTTGAGCATACTCAGCATTGGAGGGGCCAGCACGGTTCCCACAAACATCATGGCGACGGAGGCGATAAGGGTCAATATCATGCAGGTGCCCACCGAATTGGCCAAATCCTCACTTCTTCTGGCGCCGTAATACTGGGCCACCATTATTCCGGCGCCCGTCGCTATGCCGACGAAAAGCACGATAAGCAGGTTGATTATAGGGCCGCTGCCGCCGACGGCGGCCAGAGCGTTGTCGCCCACATATTTGCCGACGATTACGGAATCGGCCGTGTTGTAAAGCTGCTGGGCGATATTTCCAAGCAGCAGGGGAGTCGCGAAAGCTATTATCTTTTTCCAGGGCACGCCCTCGGTCATGTCCTGAGCCGCGAACAGGTTGGAAAACTTGGACATTGTTCACCTCTATATAACAGATTAGTAATTTTTATATTATATCACCGAGCTTTTTCTTTGGCAAGTAAACTTTTTATGTCGCCAAAAAATCACGGCTTTTTCTTTACTTTTGAACTCTTTGTGCTAAAATATATAGGATAATAGGCGGAGTTTTCCGCCTGCCCCTTGCCTCCCTTGTGTAAAGGGAGGCGGCACGGCAATAGCCGTGACAGGGGGTTGTTCTTTCCTTTTAACTTGGCTCCCCTGTGTAAGGGGAGCTGTCGCGGCGTATAACGCCGTGACTGAGGGGTTGTCTATGCGGACGGGGTCCGCGTGGGAAGCTGTAATAATATAG